>CAZIQR010000017.1:0-26637 GCA_964541055.1 uncultured Eubacteriales bacterium | reverse complement strand
CCGACGACATGAACTCGCACAGGCTGTCGTAGAACCCCTTCTCTTTATGGACGATGTAGAACCCCTTGGCCTCGTCCTTGGTCAGGTGGACGAGCTTCATGCGGACGATCGCGAAGCCCTCTTCCTCGATCCGGCTGACGATCTTGCCGATGATCCGCTTCTTCGCGGCGTCGGGCTTGATGATGGCCAGGGTCCGTTCCATGGGAGCGCTCCTTTGCGGGGTTCTCCCAGATATTACGGAAGTTGCGGCGACGAGTCAACCGGAGCGGCCTTGACAATCGTGGCGGAGCGGCCGTAGTATCGGGCCAAAGGGAGACAGAATATGGGCAAGACCGTGAACCGTCGTGACATCCTCAAGCTCGCCGGCACCGCCGCGGCCTTTTGTACCTCCTTCGGCTTCCTCCACGGCGGCCAGGTCGGCGGGGTCGTCCAGGACAAGCATGCGCCCGTCGGCAAGTACGAGCTGGGCAAATGGACCCAGGCCGAGATCAAGTGGTACAGCGGCGCCACCCTGCTCGAATCCGTGCCTGTCCCGGCCAAGGTCCTGAAGCACCTCCAGTCCGACCCGGCCGCGACCGTCGAGATCAAGCTCTTCCGGTCGGGCCACCTCCTCAGGAACCTGGGGACGATCCAGGGCAAGCACTAAAGACGCGACGTTGGATTTCTGTCTCGAGCGCGCCAGCCCCTTTTCTTTTGTCTGCCACGCCTGCGGCCGCTGCTGCTCCGGCAAGGTCATCATGGCCGGCCCCCACGAGGTCCTGGGCATGTCCCGGCTTCTCGGCATCACGACGACCGAGCTCCTCGCCCGCTACACCGATAACGGCGGGACGACGCTCCGGTTCGGAGCGGACGGCCGCTGCGCGTTCCTGACGGAGGCCGGCTGCCGGGTCCATCCGCGGCGCCCGCTCGTCTGCCGGCTCTATCCCCTGGGGCGGGCGACGGACAGCCGGGGCGATGAGGGTTTCGCGCTCTTTCCCAAGCCGGATGATTGCCAGGGCGAATGGGGGACGGAAGGGACGATCGCGGACTTTCTCGGATCCCAAGGGGTCGAGCCGTACATCGCGTGGTCCGTCCGCTACGGCGAGCTCTACCGGCGCATGCTCGGGATCCTCGAGCGGATGGACGTCCAGGGAAAAGTCGTGGCCGTCCCGGCCGGAGCGCCCGGCGCGCCGCCGCCCGAGCCTGCAGCGGTTAGGACGGAGCCTCTCTCGCCTTGGCAGGACGTCGACGCGTCGCTCTCGGAATATTGCGCGGCCAAGGGGATCGCCGTGCCGTCGGCTGTCGAAGAAGCCATCGACCTCCATCTCGCAGCCATGCGGGAGTGGCTCGACGGCCTCGAGGAGTAGAACCATGAGCTTCAACGAACCTGTCGTGCTGGGCCGCACCGGCCTCAAGGTCGGGCGCCTCGGGATCGCTTCGGGCTATAAGGCCCCGACGGCCGCCATCGAGGAAGCGTTCGAGCGGGGCTGCAATTACTTCACCTGGGGGACGGTCGTCAAGGGCTATGCGCCGGCCATGACCGAGGCGCTGAAAACGATCGTCGCCAAGGGCCAGCGCGACCGGCTGGTGCTGGCCGCGTTCACGTACGCCCACAGCAATTTCTTCACGGAAAAGCTGCTGCGGCGCGGTCTTGGCCGGGCCGGGCTCGATCACGCCGATGTCCTCATCCTGGGCTACTTCTCGCGCCGGCCGCCGCGGCGGCTGATCGACGGGGCGCTGCGGATGAAGGAGAAAGGGCTGGTGAGGTTCGTCGGGCTTTCGAGCCACAACCGGAAGCTCCTCGGGACGCTGGCGGGGGAGGGAGAGTTCGACGTCCTTCATTTCCGCTACAACGCCGCCCACCGCGGCGCCGAGGCGGACATCTTCCCGTTCGTGCCCAAGGAAACGGAGAAGCGGCCGGGACTGGTCTGCTTCACGGCCACGAGCTGGGGCCAGCTGCTCAAAGCCAAGAAGATGCCGCCGGGCGAGGCGCCCCTCGCGGCCGCCGATGCCTATCGGTTCGTCCTTTCGGATCCGGCCGTGGATGTCTGCATGTCGGGGGCGAAAACGGTGGAGCAGATGCGCCAGAACCTTGCCGTCCTCGACTCCGGCCCCATGACGGAAGCCGAGCTCACGCGGACGCGCCGGATCGGCGATTTCGTCTACGGCCCCAAGAAGCGAGCCTGATCGATCTACCCGTCACCCTCTGGAGTCCGGGGATTTGACAGACCGATCAGAAAGTCGGAAACGGGAGCGTGATCATGGCCAAGATCGTCGAGGACACGATCGTCCTCGTCCCCCAGGAAGTGGTGGACAAGGACCAGGCCTGGTTCTGGAAAGAACGCTGGCAGAGGCTCGATGCCGGCCTCCGGGAGAAGCTCAAGAAGCAGATCGGCCTCCTGACCGCGGCCCCCCGCCATCCCTCGCCGGATAACGTCCTCGAAATGGCCGCGGAAACAGGCTGTTCGGCCTACGATGCCGAATTCGTGGTCCTGGCGAAGGAGCTGCGGGTTCCGCTCGTGACGACGGACAAGGAGCTCCTCGAGAAATTCCCCGATACGGCGATGACCCCGGAAGCGTTCCTGGCCCGTTAGCCCGCCTATCTCGGCCTGCCAAGCGAAGAGGCGGGTCCTATTGCGCCGAGAGCTTGGTCACCAGTTGCGTCGTGAGGTCTAAGATCTTGGCGAACGCCGCGGCGACGTAATCGTCGAGCTTCTTCAGGGCCGCCGTCCTGTCCTTGCGGTAGAGTGACGTGAAATCCCTCTCGAACTTCGGCCGGGCGGCGAGGAATTCCTTTTCGACCGGGAAGAGGTCCTTGACGAAGACGGCGTGCGTCGGGCCGTAATTGGCCTCGGCGATCTTTTCGAGGGCGAGGACCTTGGTGTTCAGCAGGTCGCTCTTCGCCGCCTTGATCTCGGCGTCCTCGAAATGGAGCTTGGCCATGGCCCCGTAGTCGTGTTCGGCCGGTCCGGCTCCTGCCCCGGGCGGCAGCGTCGCGACGCCGTAATAGAGCGGCAGGAAGACGGTCGTATCGGGCTTGCCGAAAGCCAGCCACATCGCGGTCGCCAGGGGCTCAGGCCCCTTGGAGCGCAGAGAGACGACGAAAGAGTTGATGGTCGAGGCCGTGCAGATCGTGCGGAACTTGGTCCGGTTCGGCGTCCCCGTCTTGTAGCCGTCCGTGGCGTCATAAGGCGTGCCCTCATAGTGGTCCCGGAGGATGGCCATCAGCGCTTCGGGGGTCGCCTTTTTCGCCGGCTTGACCGAGAACGGATAGTCGTGGACGAGCTCCCAGGCCTTCCCGGTGAGGAGGCACAGGCCGCGCCAATGGCGCAGCGCGTTGCCGTCGGCGGCGGGTTCGCGGTTCGAGGGCCGGTCAAAGGCCTTCTTGAAGTCGAACGCGCCGTCCTTGGCTTCGTCATACCAGCCGTTCTTCTTGGCGTATTCGACGATGTCGGGGCTTCCCATGAAATGGTCGGGATCGCCGGCGCGGACCTGGCGGATGGTAAAGAAGTTGGGGATGACGGCCACTTCGTCGTCGGGGACGCGCTCGGCATACCAGTGGCGGCCCCTGAGGGCGGCCAGCATCCAGGCCTCGTTCTTGTCGGCGATGGAGTAAGTCCGGCCGGAGGCGCGGTAGCCGTAGGTCTCGATGAGCTTGCCGGCCAGGCGCACCGCTTCGCGTGCCGAGGTCGCCTTTTCGGCCATGAGCCGGCGCAGCATCCAGCCGATGCCGCCGTCGGTAGAGTCCTCGGCGGTCACGCGCGAGGGGCAGCTGTCCGAGGTGATGACGACGCCGTGGTCGTTGACGAAGCTGTCGGCGAACTCCTGGGTCGTGGCCTCGATCCACAGGAAGCCGTTCGTGCGGCCGTCGGTCTCGTAGGTTGCGCCGCCGCCGAGGGCGACCTTCTGCGGGCCGCCGTAGTCGCGGGCCTTGATCTTGCGCAGATTGACGACGATTTCGCCGCGGTCGTCCTCGTTGTGGGCGACGATGACCGAGCCGTCGGCGCTGGCCTTGCGGCCGACAAGGACGGTGAAGCATTCGGTCCCTTCCCGGCCGGCGGCCGCGGCGAAGACCGCGGAGGCGAGAAGGACGATCAGGACGGGGAGGGCGAGCTTTTTCACGCACTTCATGCCGACCACTCTACTCCGCATCGCCGGGATCGTTCAAGTGGCGGCGCCGAGGAATGCCGCTCGCTCTCGTTTGACAGGCCGGGGCGGGCGCCGATAGAATGGGTTTTCCCATGGCTGCGACGGCAAAAGAGAAGAACTATCAAGACCTCAAGGCCTTCGCCCTGGGGCTCGGCTTCGATCTCTTCGGCGTCGCGGACGTGGCCCCGCTCAAGGCGGACTTCCTGCTCGAGCCGGAGACGCGGGACCGCTTCGACCTGGCTATCTCGCTCGGCAAGCGCCTGAACGGCCCCGTGCTCGACGACATCCGCGATCGCCCGACGGCGCTCTATTTCCACCACTACCGGCAGATGAACTTCTTTCTCGACCGCGGCGCGCTGGCCGTCGCCGACCACATCCAAAAGATGGGGGCCCGGTCGCTGCCGATCGCGGCCTCGCAGATCATCGATTGGGAGAACCAGCGGGCCCACGTCTCGCACAAGCACGTCGGGCGGGCCGCCGGCCTGGGCTGGTTCGGCCGCAACAACCTGCTCGTCCATCCGGAGCTCGGCGCGCAGTTCCGGCTGGTCACGGTCCTGACCGACCTGCCGCTCGCGGCCGACGCCCCGCTCGACCGCGGCTGCGGCTCGTGCCGGGCCTGCGTCAAGGCCTGCCCGTGCGGGGCCATCAAGGATTCGCGCGAAGCCTTCGACCACCGTGCCTGCTATGAGACCCTCAAGGAGTTTCGCAACAAGGGCTATACCAATCAGTTCATCTGCGGCATCTGCGTCCGCGACTGCCGCGGCCCCAAGGGAGGACCGTTATGAAGACGAAGAGAGGAATGACCCGTCGCGAATTCTTTTCCGCCGGAGCCGGGCTGGCCGGAGGCGCCGCGATCGCGGCCGGCGCCGGGGCGCGTCCCGGCTGGGCCGCCGCGCGGCGCGCCGTCCGCGGCGCTGCGGCCGAGAAGTCGCGCGTCGTCCTGGTCAAGACCGATTCCCGGGCCGACGGCGTCAAGAAGTGCCTCGACCTCCTGAAGATCAACCCCTTCGAGGGCCAGAACGTCCTCATCAAGCCGAACCTCAACACCTCGGACGAAACGCCCGGCTCGACCCACGTCGACACGCTCAAGGCGCTCCTCGAGCGGGCCCGCGAGATGGGGGCCAAGAACCTTTCCATCGGGGACCGCAGCGGCCCGGAGCCGACGGCCCAGGTCTTCGAGAAGAAGGGCCTCCCGGCCCTGGCCGCCGCCTTCAACGCCAAGCTCCGGAACTTCGACGAGCTCGGCGAGAACGGCTATCTCCGGTTCAACCCGCCGGCCTCGCATTGGAAGGACGGCTTTCTCGTCGCCCGCCCGGTCGTCGAAACCCCCTGTGTCGTCTCGACCTGCTGCCTCAAGACCCACCAGTTCGGCGGGATCTTCTCCATGTCCCTCAAGAACTCGGTCGGCATCGTGCCGCGCGCCGGCCACTCGTTCATGAAACAGCTCCACGGCTCGCCCGACCAGCGGCGGATGATCGCCGAGATCAACGCCGCCTACCAGCCCGGCCTGATCGTCCTCGACGGGCTCGTGGCCTTCGTCGACAAGGGCCCCATGACCGGGCCTCGCAAGGACGCCGGCGTCTTCCTCGCTGGCACGGACCGGGTGGCCGTCGACGCCGTCGGCCTGGCCATCCTCAAGGACCTGGGCTCGAACGACGACATCATGAAGACACCGATCTTTGCCCAGGACCAGATCGCCTGGGCGGTGACGCTCGAGCTCGGGGCGGCCTCGCCCGCGGACATCGTCATCGAGACGGGCGACGCGGCCAGCGAGGCTTACGCCGCGACGGTTCGCAAGGTCCTGGCCGCCGGTTGACGGCGCGCCGGCCCCGGGCCGGTCCTCACGCCGGGCCGATCGGTTCCTCGATCGACACGGCCGCCATCCCTCCCAGGAAGCGGGCCCCGTTCTCCGTGACGACCATGCAGTCCTCGGTCCGGATGCCGAACTTCCGGATGATGTAGATGCCCGGCTCGTTGCTGAAGGTCATGCCGGGCTGGAGCTTCAGGGTGTTCCCTTTGACGAGATAGGGGTACTCGTGCCCCTCCATGCCGATGCCGTGGCCGAGCCGGTGGGAGAAGTACCTGTAGCCCGGCCCGTAACCCGCGTCCTCGACGACCTTGCGGGCCGCGGCGTCGACCGATTCGCACGTGGTCCCCGGCCGGGCGGCCTGGAGCGCCGCGTCCTGGGCCTTCTTGACAATGTCCCAAACGCGCCGCTGCTCGTCGGAGGGGCGGCCGAAGACGACCGTCCGGGTGACGTCGGAGCTGTAGCCCTCGACCGAGCAGCCGCCGTCGACGAGGACGCAGTCGCCCGGCTGGAGCGTCCGCGCCACCTGGGAGCCGTGCGGGAAGGCCGTGTTGGGCCCGAACTGCGGCCCGCCGCCGCCCTGCGAGCCCAGCTTCTGGGTGGCCATGGCGATGGCCCCGCCGAGGTCGCGCGTGGACATGCCTTCGCGCAGGGTCTTGAAGCCCTCGCGGTAGGCGAGCTTCGTGACGCGGTTGGCCAGGTCCATGCAGGCGATCTCTTTGGCCGTCTTGATCCCGCGGCAGCCCTCGGTGACGGGCGCGCCGTTGACGATCTCCGCCCCCGTGAGCGTCCGGCGCAGGCCGAAGACCTCGAAGGCCCGCAGGTCGGGCGCGGCGGCCAGCTTGCCCGTCGAGGCGCCGATGTCCTTGAGGACGCTGCCGATGAGGGCGTAGGGGTTCGCGTCCTCGTCCCAGACGCGGACCTGCGCCCCGGGCGGCAGCAGCTCCTCGGCGCGGTCGATCTCGAAGGACGGACAGATCCAGGTGGGGTGCTTTTTCTGGCTGAGGACGAGGCCGAAGACGCGCTCGCTCAGCCACCAGCGGACCTTTGTGAAATAGACGAGGTTGGCGCCGCCGCCGATGAAGAGGGCGTCGAAACCGCGCTCGGCCATCAGCCGCCTGGCCTTTTCGAGGCGCGCGTCGTAGTCCTCGGACAGGAGCGGCGGAACGCCCTTGACGAGGTTCTCGAGCTCCTGCGGCGGCGGGGGAGCGGACGGCGCGGCCTTCAGCCTCGGACCGAGACCCAGGGCGGCCAGCGAGATCGTTCCGGCCTTGAGGAACGAGCGGCGGGTGGACGGCATAGCACACCTCCTTGAAGTCCGAAGGAATATCACAATTCGCGGGCGGAGGAAAGGCCGGCCTAGCGGTCGAGGTCCCGGATGAGTTCCTCGACCTTGAGGATGAGCTCCCTGTTGCCGATGAAAAGCGGCGTCCGCTCGTGAAGCGACGCCGGCGTGACGTCGAGGATCGGCCCGCGGCCGTTGGAGGCGTAGCCGCCGGCCTGCTCGGCGATGAAGGCGAGCGGCGCGGCCTCGTAGAGGAGCCGCAGCTTGCCCGACGGCGCCTTGGGGTCCTTGGAGTCGGCCGGGTAATAGAAGACGCCGCCGGCGAGCAGGTTGCGGTGGAAGTCCGAGACGAGAGTGCCGATGTAGCGGAGCGACAGCCCCTTGACCCCGCCCTCGCGCCCCTGCAGGTATTCGGTGTAGCGCTGGACGCCGCGGCTCCAATACATCTGGTAGCCGAGGTTGACGCTGAAGTATTTCGCCTGGGGGATGGAGATGTCGGGGTGGGAGAGGAGGAACTCGCCGACCGACGGGTCGAGGGTGAAGCCGTGGACGCCGTGCCCGGCCGTGTAGACGAACATCGTGCTCGTGCCGTAGGCGATGTAGCCGGCGGCGACGAGGTTGCGCCCCGGCTGAAAGAACTCCACGTCGTCGACCGGCCCGGACTCTTTGAGGCGGCGGTAGATGCCGAAGATCGTCCCGACCGGCATATTGAAATCGACGTTCGAGGAGCCGTCGAGCGGGTCGAAGACGAGCAGATACTTGCCCATCGGGTAACAATCCGGGATGGGCAGGAACTCGGCGTTCTCCTCGGAGGCCAGTCCCGCCAGCCGTCCCGTGTGGTCGGTGAGGCGGGTGACGGTCAGGTCGGCGAAGCGGTCGAGCTTCATGACCGTCTCGCCCTGGACATTGATGTCCCCCGTGCGGCCAAGGATCTCGGCCAGGCCGGCCCGGGTCGTCTTGCTGGCGATGACCTTGCCCGCCAGAGCCAGGTCATACAGGATGTTGGTCAGGACGCCCGTGGCCTCGGGATGGAAGGCCTGCTCGTCGAGGATGTGGCGCTCGATGGTGATGATGGGAGAGGGGTCCGGCGGAGCGGGCATGTCGCCTCCTTGTCCTTCTTGGTTCCTGGGAGAGAGACCAAGATATCACGCGGCCCGGCGGCGTTCAAGACGGTCCGGCCTTGTTATTATCAGGCGCGCTCGGCTATAATCCGCCCGGGAACACGCGAGCAAACGGCTATGGGGCAGAGGTCGTCGGCGTTCACCGCCTTTCTCGTGGCGGGGATCGTCGTCCTCGGCCTGGGCGTTTTCGGGTTCGTGGGGCTTCTGGCGAGGCCCGAGATGCCGTGGGAGGCGCTGGCCCGCGACGCGGGCCTCTCTCCCGCGGGCGTGCGCGGCGCCGTTGTCCGGGCCGAGGGCTTCGAGATCCGGAACAGGGACCTCGATCTCAAGTTCATCGCCGCCCGGCACCGGATCGGGCAGCCGATCGAATTCGTTGTGCTCAAGGACGGCCGCGAAACGCCCCTGGTCGAGCCCCTCGTCCCCTATTTCAAGAGACCCGGCCTGCCCTTCGTCTTCCTGGTGACGGGGATCCTGGGGTTCCTGATCGGTTTCGCCGTTTTGCTCCTGCGCGCCGCGGACGCGCGGGCCCGCCTGGTCTTCTGGCTGTGCGTCGCCTTCTCGTCGTCGGTGATGATCAACGGCGAATGGTACGGCGTCCAGGGGCGCCCTCCGCACCTCATCCCCGGCGTCCTGTTCTTCCTCGCCTACACGCTGACGCCGGTCCTCCTCCTGAGGTTCGCCCTGACCTTTGCCGCCCGCGACCGGCTTCCCGGCGGGCCCGCGCTTTGGATCGCGGCCGTGCTCCTCGGCCTCTTCTACAGCGGGGCGTTGACGGCCGGGATCCTCGTGCCTTCGCTCGCGGCCTTCCGTCTGATCCGGTTTTTCTGGATCTTCCGGCTCTTCTTCGCCGCCCTCTATATCGCCGCAATCATCGTCCTCTTCCGGGCTTTTCGGACGGCGCCGTCCCGCGCGAAAAAGGACCAGATCCGGTGGGTCCTCTACGGCATGCTCGTCGGGCTCGGCCCGTTCACCCTCCTTTATACCCTCCCGCAGGCCGTCCGGCTCGGCCCGATCCTCAGTGAGGAAGCGGCCAGCGCCTTCTTCGCCGTCCTGCCGCTGGCCCTCGGGTTCACCATCCTGAGGCATAAGCTTTTCGACATCAGCGTCATTATCAACCGTAGCGCCGTCTATTCGGTCCTGACGATGGTCACGGTCGGCGTCTACCTGGCCTCGATCGAAGGGCTCAAGGCCCTTTTCGCGACCGGGACGGGACGCGGCGGGCGGTGGATCCCGCTCGGAGCCGCGTTCGTCGCGGCCATGGCCTTTGCCCCGGCCCGGTCCCGGATCCAGGTCGTGATCGACAAGGCCTTCTTCCGCCGGGCCTATGACGAGCGCCGGGCCATCCGCCGCTTCACCGAGGGGGCGGAGAGAGCGGGGACGTCGGAAGAGGCCCTGGCCGCTTTTTCCGCGGCCCTCGACGAGGCCCTCCCCGTGGAAAAGACCGGGGCCTATGTCCCGGCCCCCGGCACGGGCTCGCCCGGGACGGGCTTCCGGAGCGGGCTCGACTACGACGCGGTGGCTTCGCTCCTTCTCTCCGGCGAGGGCCTGCCGGAGGCCGAGGTGGCGCGGCTCGGCTTCGAGACGGCCCTGTCCCTCCCGCTCGGCGAAGGCCGGCCGGCCGGCTGGGTCTTCATCGGGCCGAAGCGGTCGGGCCTCAGGCTCAGCGACGAGGACCGCGAGTTCCTGCGGACGCTGGCCGCGGAGATGGCCGGCTCGATCCGCCGCATCCGGCTTCAGGAAGAGGTCGTCTACGAGCGGGCCACGCGGGAGAGGCTCGAGGCGCTCGGCCGGATGAAGACGGAGTTCATCTCCTCGGTCTCCCATGAGCTGAGAACGCCGATGTCCTCCCTCCAGGCGATCTCCGAGCTCCTCAATTCGGGCAAGGCCGACGAGACGGTCCGGCGCAAGTATCTCATCGGGCTCATGGCCGGGGAGTGCGGCCGTCTCAGCCGCTACCTCCACAATGTCCTCGACTTCGGACGGATCGAGCAGGACGGCATGAGCTACGACCTCCGGCCGGCCGACCTCGGCCTCGTCGTCGCCGGGGTCGTCGAGGTCGTCCGCTCGGCCTCGACCGAGGACGATCTCGACCTCGAATGCCGGGTGCCTCCCGCCCCGGTCATGGCCCAGGCCGATCCCGACGCCGTGCGGCAGGCCCTCCTCAACCTCATCGACAACGCCATCAAGTACAGCCGCGGGCGGAAGCACATCAGCGTCCGGCTCCGGGCCGCGGAGGACGGCGGGGCCGAGATCGCCGTCGCCGACCGCGGCCTGGGCATCCCGCCCGAGGAGCGCGAGCGGATCTTCGAGGCCTTCTATCGCTCGCCCGAGGCCGTGGCCCACGACCCGGCCGGCGTCGGGCTGGGGCTGATGATCGTCAAGCACATCATGGACGCCCACGGCGGCACGATCGGGATCGCGAGCACCGTCGGGCGCGGCTCGACCTTCACGTTGAAATTCCCGGCAAGGCGGTGACCATGAAGAAAATCCTCATTATTGACGACGACCGCGTCCTGCGGCAGACCCTGGCGGCGGCCCTCGAGGCCGAGGGCTATGCGGCCGCCGAGGCGTCCGACGGCCGGGAAGGGCTGAACAAGGCCCTCAAGACGGCCTTCGACCTCATCGTCCTCGACGTCGTCATGCCCGCGCTCGGCGGCCTCGACGTCTGCCGGAAGCTGCGCGAGGCCGGCCGCCAGGTCCCGGTCATCGTCATGTCCGGGAAGAAGAAGAAGGAGGTCGACAAGGTCCTCGGGCTCGAGCTCGGCGGCGACGACTACCTGACCAAGCCCTTCGGCACCGACGAGTTCATCGCCCGGGTCCACGCCGTGCTGCGGCGCTCCCGGCCCGAGATCCCGGAGATCGAGGACCTGGCCTTCGACGATGTGGCCATCGACTTCCGGACCAAGGCCGCGACCAAGGCCGGGCGGGACCTCCACCTGACGGCGCGCGAGTTCGGCCTGCTCCGCCTGCTCGCCGGCTGCGAGGGCCAGGTCGTCTCGCGCGAGACCATCCTGAACAAGGTCTGGGAATACGAGAAATACCCGACGACGCGGACGATCGACACCTTCATGTACAATCTGCGGCGGAAGGTCGAGGACGATCCGAAGGCGCCGCGGCACCTCATCACCATGCCGTGGTTAGGATATAAGTTCTGCCGCTAGCGTTTGGCGACTGGGACCCAGATCTCGGTGCGCAGCTTGGAAGGATCCACGGCCGAGGGGTTCTGGTCGAGGTAGCGCTCGAGGATGGGGCCCGTCGCAGCATATCCGTTGGCGGCGGCCCAGGCCATGATCTTGGCGATCGCGGCGCCGGCTTCGTCGTAGGGACCGACGTGCACGGCCGCGGCCACGGTCTTGTATTCCCAGACCTTCTTGATGAGCGGGACCTCGGCCGTCGTCTGCGAGGTGACGATGAACCCGACCTCCCAGGTCAGCTTGTCGGGAGGCGTCGAGGAGGGCGAGTCGTAATAGACCCCAACCATCGGGCCGCGGATCTGGGCGAACAGGCCCTGGGCCTGAAAGGCGCCAATGAGTTGGCCGATGACCGTTTCCATATCCGTGTACGGGCCGGTGTGGGCGATGGCCAGGTACGGGAAGGGCTGAACGTCCTTGACCGTCACGGCCATATCCTGGGACGTCGATGGGACGGCGAGGCCGGCCAGGGCCAGGACCGCGGCGAAGACCGCCAGGGCAGATCTCGTATTCATGGTCGCTCCCCTTTCTCTGCCCGCCGCGCGCTCAGCGGGCGGCGCCTCTCGGGTCGAGAATGACGGCGATCTGGTCGACGAGGTCCTGGGCGTGGTTCCGCGTCGCCGTGTCGGCCGCGACCGCGGCCTTGGCCTGCAGCATGGCCCGGATCGACTTGAGCTCGGCCCGGATCGCGCCGCGGCAGTCGTCGTTCGGGAGCGCCTGGCCGCCCGCTGCCGCGCCGGCCGGTGGGTTCAGTCGGTTACCGAGGATCGCGACGAAGGCCCGCTGGAGATTGCGCCGGTAGGGGTCGACCTTGACGCCTTCGGCAGTGAACTCGCCGAAGATGCCGGCCCGCAGGTCGCCGAGGAGCTCGGCGACGGTGTAGGCCTTGGCGCCGAGGATGGCCTCGTGCTCCTGGAGCCGGTTCGTTCTCGCGGGGCTGAGAAGGGAGTTGAGGACGGACTGCTGGACCGCGAGGAGGCGGGACTGGCCGCTCGTCGGCTCGATCTTGCGCAGGA
Organism: uncultured Eubacteriales bacterium; assembly: GCA_964541055.1. Lineage (GTDB taxonomy): Bacteria > Acidobacteriota > Aminicenantia > Aminicenantales > Saccharicenantaceae > RBG-16-66-30. The sequence goes on along the minus strand of CAZIQR010000017.1, from coordinate 14,089 downwards.
TCTCGGCCGGCTCGAGCCACGCGGGTGACTTGAACAAGTTGTCGCCGAGGAACTTGACGGCCGCTTTCTGGCGCGCTTCCGGGACGGGGGTGAAGCGCACGCCGGGCGCCGGCCCGGCCTTGGGCTCGCTGTCGTAGCCGCCGACGATGTTGGCGACGTGCCCGGTCTCGAGCCGGACCTGGCTCCAGACCGCGGTGTACATATGATCGAGATCGTCGTAGTTCTCGCCGGTCTTGAGCACGGCGCCGGGGAGCATGTCCATGACCCGCTTGAGGTTCAGGAAGCCGAGCCTCGTCGCCTCGACGGCGTCGATGTCGCCGACGGCTTCGCTCTCCTCGCCGGGGTCGGTGCCGCGGGTGCCGGCCGTGCTGAAGCGCAGCCAGGGCGTCGTCTCCTGCGGCTTGCACCACTCGTTGAGGGTCGGCTTCTCGTCGTCCGGGGTTTTGGCCGAGGGAATGGGCGTGTAGCCCCACTGGATGCAGAAGATGTCATAGGGGCCGATCTTGGGGATGAGGTCCTTGGGATCGAGGCCGTCCTCGGGCTGGGCGACGTAGTTGAAGCGGGCGTAGTCCATCAGCGTCGGGACGTGGCTGTTCGTTTTGACCCACTCCTTGTCGCGGATCTTGGCGATCGGATAGAGGGCGCTGGCCTTGAAGTTGTGGGGCAGGCCAAGTGAATGGCCGACCTCGTGGGTGACGATGTACTGAAGGATGTCGCCCATGACCTCGTCCGGGATGGGCAGGGTCTTGGAGCGCGGGTCGAGCGGGCCGGACTGCACCCAATACCAGTCGCGGGCCAGTTGCTGGACGTTGTGCCAGATGATGACGTCGGCCTCGAGGATCTCGCCGCTGCGCGGGTCGACGATGCTCGGGCCCATGGCGTTGGCGACGGTCGACGGCACCCAGCGGATGCTCGAGATGCGGGCGTCGTCGGGGCTCCAATCGGGATCTTCCGCGGGCGTCGGGGCGTATTTGGCCTCGATGGCGTTGATGAAGCCGGCCGCCTCGAAGGCGGGCCGCCAGGCTTCGACGCCGCGCTTGATGTAGGGCGCCCACTTGGCCGGCGTCGAGGGATCGACGTAGAAGACGATGGGCTTGACGGGCTCGCTCTTCGCGGCCGAGGGGTCCTTCTTTTCCAGGCGCCAGCGGGTGACGAGGTGGCGGACGATCGTCTCGTGCTCCGGCCGGCCGTAGTCTGTCATATCGGCCGTGAAGTAGCCGACGCGGTCGTCGGCGAGGCGGCCCATCATCGGCGTCTCGGGGAGCCGGACGAAGGAATAGAAGACGACGGCCGTCGGGCTCGGGGTCGGCGGCAGCAGGTCGGCGTATTGAGGCGGAAAGCCCGGCGGGAGCTGCGGCGGCTTGGGATTGAAGGTCTGGGTGGCCTCGACGTTGAGGTTGATGGGGAAGACCTTGGCCTTGTCGAAGAAGGTCCGGGCCGGATCGAGGTTCTGGCCGCCGAGGATCTTCTTGACCGGGATCTCGTTGATGTCGGAGGTGAAGAATCTGACGGGATCGATGACCGGCGAGCCGTCCGCGGCGAAGGCCTCGACCGGGAAGGCCATCAGGATCGTGCCGGTGTTCATGGCCTCGACGGCGGCGTGGATCGGCTGGCTCGGGTCGGCGATGTTGGAGTAGGAGACCGAGCGCAGGAGGACCTTGTTCTCGCGAAGCTCCCAGCGGACGACCATGTTCTGCACGGGCTCGCCGGGGAAACTGGCCTCGCTCGGGCTCTTCTTGATCGTGACGACGAGGAGGAGGTCCTGGTTGAGGGCGGTCTTGGGGATCTCGAAATAGGTCTTGCCCTTGAAGGAGTGGACCTTGACCAGGCCCGACTGGGTCGCGAACTCGGGCGTGATGACCTTGTCGTAGGGCTTGGGCTCGGCCTCGCCGGGCTTGGCGGGCGGCGCCTCGGGCTTGGCCTGAGCGGCCGCGGCGACCGGCTTGGCCGGCGGCGTCTTGGGCTTTCGCTGGGCGGCCAAAGGCACGACCAGGGCGAGGACGAGGAGAAGGGTCAGGGCCTTTTTCACGGGGGACCTCCTTGATGTCGAGAAACGGGAACTGAGAGCGACGATAACACGCGCGGACGGTCGTGTCAACGCGAGGAGGGACCTGGTTTGCGCAAAATGCGAGGCCTAGCGTTTTACGTGAACCTGGTCCCGTCCTTGGGGCTGAGGGTTTTGTGATTTCAGTTGTCTGCTGCCGGAAGAGAGGCGATAATGATCGTCCGATGAGAAAGTGGCTGTTCCTGCTCCTGGCCCTGGCGATCCTCTACGCCCTGCCCAAGCTCAACACCCGACGGACGCGCCGGGCCTTCCCGCTGATGAAGTCGATCGACCAGGCCATCAACGTCGTTGTCGTCGTCCTGCTCGCGGTCTATCTCTATTCTTTTGTCCGCTGGCTCCTCACTCGTTTTTAATCGGCAAGAACTCGAGCCGCTTCAGCGCGGTAAAGACGCCCGGCGGCACGGCGGCGGACTGGTCGAAGCCGAAGACCGACACCGACACGTAGCCGTTGCGGACCGCCCAGATATCGGTCCCCGCGCCGGCGGGCTCGAGGTGGCTCCAGCTCGGCGTGTATTCGACGAGGCCCTCGGGCGAGACGTTCCGCTCGAAGCGGTCGATGGGGGCCCGGGTGTCCTGGCGCGTGATCCTGATCCCGCGCAACCTCTCCCGGGGCAGGGCGGGCACATTGATGTTGAGGTAGGCGCCGCGCGCGATCCCCTCCGGGCCGAGGGCCTTGACGATCGACGCCGCGACGGCCGCTGCGGACCCGTAGTCCATGCCCTCTCCGGCGGCGAGGTTGACAGCGATCGCCGGCAGCCCCTGGAAGGCGGCCTCTCTGGCGGCCGCGACCGTGGCCGAATAGAACGTGACCGTGCCCAGATTCTCCCCCCTGTTGATGCCCGACACGACGAGGTCCGGCTTGACCCGGAGAAGCTCCTCGATGGCCAGCCGGACGCAGGTCGCGGGCAGGGCGTCGACCGCGATCCAGCGCTGGCCTCCCCGCTCGCTCTCCTTGACGGCGATGGGGCGGTCCGAGGTCACGCCGTGGCTCGCGCCGCTGTGCGGGCTCACGGGCGCCGCCACGGTCACCCGGCCGAGCGGGCCGAACGCCTCGGCCAGGGCCACGATCCCGGGAGCTTCGATCCCGTCGTCGTTCGTGATCAGGATATTGAGCGGCCGTAACGCCGCAGGCGCCGGTGCCCGGCCGCACGCGGCGGCCGCCGCGGCGATCCCGATGACGAGGGCGAGGATCCCGAAGAGGCGACGCCGTGTTCTCATCCCTGATCCTCCCTCGCGCCGTGATCGGTTGCACATCCGCTGTGCAATTTATCAAAAGTCTGGAGCTGACAAGCTCTTAGAAAAACCGCGTCCAGACTTTTCCACAGGGTTATGCACACACTCTGTGGAAAATTCGTGTTCATTTTTTGTTCTTCACATACGTGTCGAACCATTCGAACATTTCCGCCAGGACGTCGAGGACCGATTCGCGCGCGGAATAGCCGTGGCTCTCGTAGGGAAGATAGACGAAGCGGGCCGTGGCCCCGAAGCCCTTGAGCGCCGCGAACATCCGCTCCGATTGGATCGGGAATGTGCCCGAGTTGTTGTCGGCCATGCCGTGGATGAGCAGGAGCGGCGTCTTGATCTTGTCGGCGAACATGAAGGGCGACATCTTGATGTAGGTCTCGGGCGCTTCCCAGAGAGTCCGCCGCTCGCTCTGGAAGCCGAAGGGCGTCAGGGTCCGGTTGTAAGCCCCGCTCCGGGCGATGCCCGCCGCGAACAAGTCGCAGTGGGACAAGAGGTTAGCGGTCATGAACGCCCCGTAGCTGTGGCCGCCGACCCCGACCCGCTTGGGATCGCCGACGCCCATCTCGTCGAGCTTGCGGATGGCCGCTTCGGCGTTGGAGACGATCTGCTGGACGAAGGTGTCGTTGACCGTTTCGGGCGTGCCGACGACGGGCATCTCGGCGTTGTCGAGGACGGCGTAGCCCTGGGTGACGAAGAAGAGCTCCGAGATGCCGCGGTAGAACGTGAAGCGGTTGACGGAGCCGCGGACCTGGCCGGCCGTCGAGGCCGTGTCGTATTCCATCGGGTAGGCCCAGATGACGACGGGCAGGCGCCTGCCTTCCTTGTAGCCGGGCGGCAGGTAGAGCGTGCCGCCGAGCTCGAGACCATCGGTTCGCTTGTAGGTGACGCGCTCCTTGCGGATGCCGGTCAGCTGGGGCGCCGGGTCCTTGAACTCGGTCAGGGCCGTCCGTTTCTTGGTCTTGAGGTCGTACAGATAGTAGTTCGGCGGGTCGGCCTTGGTCTCGTAGCTCGTGATGAGCTTTGTCCGCGAAGCGCCGGCGAAATCGACGAAGGTCTCGTAAGCCGGGTCCTGGCACTGCCAGAGCCGCTCGGTCTTCAGGGTCTTGAGGTTCATCCGGTCGAGGAAGGGATGGTCGCCTTTGGGGGACGAGCCGGGGCCGGTGAGATAGATCCAGTCCTTGTCCTGGAGGATGACCCGCTCGCCGGTCTTGAGGGACGTCGTTGCCGGCCGGCCGGGGTCATGGTAGGCGTCCCGCATGCCGAGGTCCCAGATTTTGACCGGTTCCGCGGCCGGGTTCGCCAGATCGACAAGGAAGGTCGTCCGCCAGCTCCGCTTCCATTCCGTCTGGACGGCCAGCGCCTTGCCCGGCGTGGCGAAGTACATCAGTCCTCCGGCCCGCTCCTTGAGCTTGAAGAGCTCCTGCGGCTCCGCGGCGAAGGGGGCGTCGAGCCTGAGAAAATGATCGCGGAAGGGGACCGTGGCCTTCGGGTCGCCGCCGTCCAGGGCCTCGGCCCAGATGAGCGTCGATGCCCGGTGGGTCATCCAGTTGACCATGCGCGGGCCTTTGGCGACGCCGTTGATGGGCACGTCCTCGTCGGTGGGCAGGTCGGCCAGGACCTTGACCAGAGCGCCCTCGAGGTCCCAGATCTCGACGGCGTGGGCGAAGCCGCTGGCCGGCAGGGAATAGGAGTAAGGGCGCTTGATCCTGTTGACCAAGAGATAGCGCAGGTCGGGCGAGACGGCGATCGAATCGATGATCGCCGGGGCGCCGATCTTGCGCACGGCGCCCGTCGCCGTATCGATGACGGCCGTCTGGGCCGTCGCGTAGTAGTCGAAGAGGGTTTCGTCAAAAGCCGTCTTGAGCAAGTCCTCGTAGGTGGCCGCCTTGGCCGCCTTGCCGCCCGAGACCTGGATCTCGGGGCCGACAGGAACGCGGGGCGCGGCCGGGGCCGGACCGCGGCCGTCAGGGACGAGGCCGATGACGATCCGGCGGCTGTCGGGGGCCCATTCGATCCCGCCGAGAACGGCGTTGACGTTGGCCCCGGTCAAGGCCCGGGCCTTGGCGGCGGCGACATCGACCGCCCAGAGCTCGACCCCGCCCTCGACATAGCGGAGAAGGGCGATCGTCTTGCCGTCGGGCGACCAGGAGGGGAAGGTGAACTTGACGCCGTCCGGCAGGGCGACCTGGCGCAGGACGCCCGTTCTCAGGTCCTTCAGCGAAAGGCCGGTCGAGAAGCTCAGGACCTGCCGGCTGTTGAACGCCGGCGTGATGCGCATCCCGGCAATCCGCAGGATGGGCTCGGAGATGGCGGCGATCGTCGGCATGGACTCGCGCGAGATGAGGGCCATCGTGTCGCCGGCCGGGCTCATGGAGACCATCGGCGTCGGCGGCGCGTCGACGATGTCGATGACCTCCTTGGGCGGCAGCTTGTAGGGCTGCTGGGCAACGAGGACCGGCGCGAGGGCGCCGACGGCCAGAGCGAGGGCCAGAACGAACGGGATGGGACTGAGGGACCGAAGACGGGATGTCGTTTTCACAGAGCTCTCCTCAAAGAGATGGGGCGGGGGACATTCTATATCCTCGGGCGGGGGATTTTCAATGCGCCTCACCCGCCCCTTTCCAGCCGCCCGGCTCTTCTCTTATAATGTCCGTGCCGCGAGGCCCGAGCGATGAGCGACTCCAGGACCAATGCGATCCGCCTGTCGGTGGTCATCCCGACCTATAACAAGGCGGACCGGATCGCCGCGACGCTCGAAGCTGTCGCCTCCCATTTGGCCGCGAAGCCCTATGCCACGGAGATCGTCGTCGTCGACGACGGCAGCGCCGACCGGACCGCCGAGGCCGCGCGGGAATTCTTCGCGGGCCGCGGCCTGGGGCGCGTCCTTCGCCGCGAACGGAACCTCGGCAAGGGCGCCTCGGTCAAGGAAGGAGTCCTGGCGGCCTCGGGCGAGCTCATCCTCTTCTGCGACGACGATCTCTCGACGCCCATCGCCGAGCTCGACAAGGCCGTGACCGCCCTCGAGGCCGGGGCCGACGTCGTCGTCGGCTCGCGGGCCCACCCGGAGTCCGAGATCCGGGTCCGGCAGCGCCGGCCCCGCGAATGGATGGGCAAGGCTTTCAACGTCCTCGTCCGGCTCTTCGTCCTCAAGGGCTTCCGCGACACCCAGTGCGGCTTCAAGGCCTTTCGCGCCGCCGCCGCCAAGGACATCTTCTCCCGCCTCCGGACGCCCGGTTTCGGTTTCGACGTCGAGGTCCTTGTCCTGGCCCGGGCCCTCGGCTACCGCGCCGTCGAGATCCCCGTCGTCTGGTGCGACGCGCGGCCGAGCCGGGTCCGGATCCTGAGGGGCTCGTGGGGCATGGCCCGGGACCTCTGGCGCATCCGCCGCCGCTCCCGCCGCGGCGCCGGCCGGGCCGGGGACTAGCGCGTCTTGGGCTTGGCCAGGAAAATATTCCCGGTCATGCGGGTCGCTTCGAAGACGATCCGGTCCCCGGCGACGCTGATCGCGCCGTTGCCCCGCGGGAAGTTCAGCCAGAGCCGGCTCTCCGTCGAGGCGAAGATCTCGCGTTCCGGGCCGACGGGGACCTGCGTCCGGAGATCGAGTTCTTGTGCAAAGAGCGCGGCCCGGCCGCTCTTCTCGGAAAGATAATAGATCCAGCGGCCGTTCGGGGACCAGGCCGGCTGGCTCAGATAGCGGTCGGATTCGGCGATCGTGATCGGGCCCCGCGCTCTCTCCGGGCGCGGCTCGACGGGGGAGATCCGGATGGCCGCCCGCCCGTCCGGCTCGCCGGCCAGCCAGCCGATCCAGCGGCCGTCCGGTGAGAGCCCGGCGTCCTCGATAATATCCGAGGCGGACGACAGGATGACTTGGCGCGCCCCGGTCCCGAGGTCGACTTTCTCCAGCTCGCCGGGCTTGTTCCGGACCAGGGCGGCCTTGTTGCCGGGAAAGAATCCGGGCACGAAGCAGCCGTCGCAGAACTCCCGGGCCGGGCCGGCGCCGGGGGCGATCAAGAACGTCTTCGCGCGGCCTTCGATGATGTCGCGATAGGCCAGGAGCGAGCCGTCGGGGCTCAACCGTTGGGCCTGGTTGACGCTCAGGCCCTGGACTGGGATCTTCATCTCCGTTCCGTCCCGCAGGTCCTGGACGCGGATCTCGATCCGGAGCGCTTGGGCCCCGCCGAAGGCGTTGTAGGCCGCCTTCCGGCCGTCGCGGGAGATCGTCGGCTCGAAATTCTGCATCAGGTCCTGGGTCAGCTTCTGCGGCCGGAGGGTCACTGTGCCCTCGTCGGACTTTGCCGGCATGCTCCAGGCGTTCATGGCCACGGTCATCTCGGAGAAGAAGATCCGGCCGTCCGGCAGGACCGTGGGGTAGAGCTTCATGCCCGGCCCCGTCGTGATGGCCTCCGCGGGCCCGGTGATGGCCCGGGTCTTGGGGTCGATCGCAGCCCGGAAGAGATTGACCCCCTCGATCGTTGTCCCCGAGGCGTAATAGACGCTATGACCGACCCAGGCGACGGGGTACTGAACGATGGTCTTCAGACTGAGGTTCTCTATGGCGTGCGTCCGGACCGGCTCCCCGCCGTCGATCGGGACCATCCACCAATCGACGGACTTCGGATCGTCCACCCGGCGGCCCCTGAACAGGAGGTCCCGGCCGTCGGGTGACCAGACTGGCGATGCCCCCTGCGGGATGAAGCCGAGGAGGAACTGGTCGAGGATCCTCCGGGGCTCGCCGCCCTTCGGCGACACGAGATAGACCCCGTACTGGCCGAGCTCCAAGGACGCAGGGATATCCAAATACAGGATCCAGCGGCCGTCGGGAGAGAACTTCGGCAGGCCCCCGCGGTCGGCGATCCGGCGCGGTTGGCCGCCGACGGCGAGGGCTTCGATGATATAGACGCCGCCGCCATCGCGGTCGGAGCCGAAAGCGATCTGCGACCCGTCCGGCGAGAGCGAGGGGAGCCATTCGTCCGACGGATGGTCCGTCAGGCGGAGCGGTTTGCCGCCCGAAACCTGCTGGACCCAGAGGCCAACGTTCCCGTTCCCCTCCCGGTCGGAGGCGTAGGCCAGGAGGCCTCCGCCCGCCGAAGCGGTCGGCGTCGCGGACATGCCGGAATCGTAGGTGACCGGGATGATCTCATATTCGATGGGTCCCTTTGGGCCGGGAGAGATGAGCTTCAGGGCGGCGACCGCGGCGGCCAGAACGATGAGGGCCCCGGCGACCGCGATGATCCACGGACCCCTCTTTTTCTGCGGGCCGAGTGAGGCCGCCGCCGCGAGCTTGCCGGATTCAGAGTCCTCCTTGAGGTCTTGCAGCGCGACCTTGAGGTCGGACATCGTCTGCCAGCGCCTTTGGGGGTCTTTGCGCAGGCAGCGGACGAGAACACGCTCGACCTCGGCTGGCAGGGTCTCGTTCAGGGCGGTCGGCGGCTTCGGCTCTTCATTGAGGACAGCGGCCAAGGTCTTGATGCGGCTCTCGCGGCCGAAGGCCCTCCGGCCCGTGAGCATCTCGTAGAGGACCGCCCCGAAGGAGAAGATGTCCGAGCGGGCGTCGACTTTTTTCCCTTCCGCCTGCTCGGGCGACATGTAGGCGGCCGTGCCGACGACATAGCCCTCTTCGGTCCGCGGCCGGTCCTCCTGGCCCACGGTCATGGTCCGGCCGGGCTCGGCGGCGGGAGCCTCCTCGACAAGCTTGGCCAGGCCGAAATCGAGGATCTTCACCTGGCCTTCGGGCGTGACCATGACGTTGGTCGGCTTGAGATCGCGATGGACGATCCCTGCGGCGTGGGCCTTGGCCAGGCCGTCGGCGATCTGGACGGCGTAGCCGAGGGCCTCGCCGAGCTTCAGGCCGCGGCGGCCGATCAGGACGTCCAGCGGCTGCCCCTCGACGAGTTCCATGACGATGAAGTCCCGGCCCTGGTCCGAGGCGATGTCATGGATGACGACGATGTTCGGGTGGCGGAGGGCCGAGGCGGCCTTGGCCTCCTGGACGAAGCGGCCCCGCCGTTCGGGGTCGGTGACCTTGTCCGCGGGCAGGATCTTGAGGGCGACAGGCCGGTCGAGGTGGCTGTCGACGGCCTGGTAGACCGTGCCCATGCCGCCTTCGCCGATCTTCCCGGTGATCCGATAGTGAAGCAGCGTCAGGCCGATCGGATCGAAATCCACTTCGTCCTCCCCAGTGTCCGGCCCATGTTATACGTCCGGCCGCGCGCCGAAGTCAATGCGCGCGGGCCCGCCGCGGCGTCCGGCGTCCGCTTTGACCCCTCGCCGCCGGAGGGGGGGATTTCATCGCCGGATTCACCCCCAGGGGGGATTGCCGCCTTATCCCGGCGCTCCGAAAATGGCATCGTCGAATCCCCGGATCAGGACGGAGCGCTGTCATGAACGAACGACGCCGGCATCGCCGGTTCCAGCAATGGAACAAGGCCATCGTCCAGTCCGCCTCGGGCGTCGCGGGGCCCGTGCCCCGGTGCCCGGTCGATGCCTGCGCCTGGGACCTGTCCCTCGGCGGGGCCCGCATCCAGTCCGACGAAATGTTCCCGGTCGGCGCCGTCCTGCGCCTCCATCTCGAGCTCGTCCGCTCGCGGGAGTACGTCGGCATCGACGGCGACGTCCGCTGGTCGCGCTGGAACGAGGAGATGAAGGTCTACGAGTGCGGCGTCGAGTTCCGGGAGTGCGTCGAGGCGACGCTTCAGGCCATCATGCGGAACCTGTATCACGAGACCGACGCGAAGGACGCCGAAAAGCCGGCGCCGGCCCCGGCCGAGCCCGCGGCCATGGACAAGGTGATTTCCTAGCGGAAAGGGTCAGGAGAGAGAACATGGGGGGAGATATGACGCCACGGAAAGACCGCCGCTTCAAGCAGTGGAACAAGACCAAGATCTTGCGGCTCGTCGACGCCCGGACCACGAACGGCCATCCGCCCGTCGACGCCTTCACCTATGACCTCTCGATCGGCGGCGCCCGCCTCCACACGGCGCAAACGTTCGACGTCGGCTCCCTCATCCGGCTCGAGATCGAGCTCGTCCGTACCGAGGAGGTCCTGCGGGTCGAGGCCGTCGTCAAATGGCAGCGCTGGGACGAGATGGCGAACGTCTACGAAATGGGCGTCGAATTCCAGCACACGAGCATGGTCACGGTGCTCTCCCTGATGAAGAACCTCCACGACGGCCGCCGGTCCGCGCCGTCGCCCAAGGCCGCCGAGCCCCACGCCTCGGTCAGCCGGTCCTGACCGACCGGATCCTCCCGGTGATCGCGATCGTGATCCTGTAGCTTCCCTCCTTGTTCGAGACGGTGATCGTGGCCAGCCCCGAGACCGTTCCCTGCGGGTGAAAGACCGGGCTGTTGTTGGCCCGGACGATCACCCCCGGGAGGGGAACGCCGAGGGCCGTCCGCCAGGCTCCCTCGTCGACGTCATACCGCTCGAGGAAGAAGCCGGGCGCGGCGAAGCGGACGCGGATGGGCTCGCCCGAGAGGATCGCCCTGAACCGGGCCTGGTTGAGGCCGGACGTCACACGCCAGGCCCCCGAGCGGAGGTCGAGCCTCGGCCCGACCCGCCCGATGGCGTACGAGGCGCCGAGGGCGAGACACCCGGCGACCGAGAGGGCGACCAGGATCTCGATCAGCGTGAAGCCGCGGCGCCGGCTCACGGTCGATACTCCACCCAGCTCAAGACCCTGAGGCCGGTGACTGCGACCTGAGTCCCGGCGGTGGCGGGCCCGTTCGCCGCGAGCTCGCCGGAGGCCGTCCGGTCGTCGCGGTAGAGCGTCATCCCGTTGCCGTTCCCGGCGTAGGCGGCCGCGTGAAGGGCGCCGGCGAGCTCGACGGACTTCCCCGACCCCTCGATCGCGAAGGCGCCGCCGGCCGCGGTCAACGAGGCCTGGATCTTCAATCCGTCGGGCGCGCTCCCGGCCACCGTGATGCCGCCGCCGGTCGTCGCTCCCGAGACGATGTCGCTCCCCGCGGCGTAAATGACGAGCTGGGCCTTCGAGCCCTTGAGGTAGGGGATGCCGTTCTGCCAACGGACGCCCTGGAGGATCAGGTGCGAGGCGATCGTGACCTCATCCGCCGAAACGATCGTCAGATCGACGCCGCTGAGGACGGCCGGCGTCCGGCCGTCGTAGACGAGCTCGATGCGGCCGTCCGGGCCGACGGCCCCGCCGCCGAGAGCGGCGACCGCGCCGTTGACGAAGAGGATCGGCAGCGGGACGAGATCGTAGGACGATGATCCGTCCGGGGCGAGGAAATCCGTGCGGCCGCGGGCCGGGCTCCATTCGAGGCGCCACTCCGCCCCGGCCCGGCGGAAGACGGCGATCTGGGTATCATCGCGAACGGCCAAGACCATCTCGTCGAGATCGCCCTGGACGAAGACGCCGCCGAGCCCGAGATCGTTATGGATCAGGTAGACCCCGTCGGGAACGGGATCGGTCGAGGCCTCGAGCCCGAGGGCCTGCCGCAGCTCGGCGGAAGAGAGGTCGCCGGGCTTGAAGACGCCGATGTTCAGGGTCTTGGCCGCGATCTCCGCCGCGTCCGCCGGCAGGACGCCCGAGGCCGGCGCGGCCAGGGCCGGGCCGAACGGCTCGCCCGGTCTGGAGGCCAGGTTGACCCCGTTCTCCCTGGACCAGGCCGCCTGATCGGCCTCGGAACGGTCTCCTTTTATATAGAGAGGGATGGCCGCCAGGGGAAGGCGGCCGGCCAGGAGGCCGATCTCGCCTTCTAGTACGGCGCTGCGCTTCGCCCTGATCCGGTCGAGCCCTCCGGACGCTTTGACCGTGAACAGGGCCGTGAGGCGCAGGTATCCGCCTCTGTCTTCAACCCCCCCGAAGCCGCAATCGGCCCGGCTTTCCCAGGCCAGGCCGTCGAAGGCCTCGGAGACCGACCTGGGAAGGGCCGGGCCCCAGGCCGCCTCGAGCAAGGGCCCGAAGGCGTCCCGCGGCGTCATTCTCACCGCCTCCACCAGCTCGCTCGCGACAGGGGAGAGGAGGGCGTCGGCCTCGATCCACGACGCGAGATCGTCGAGGCCGCGCTTGAGCCCGTTCTCGGCGGCGCAATCGAGGAGCGCCGAGAAGCGGCGGACGCCGTTGATCCTGAGATGGATGACGGACGCCTGGAGCAGGGCCAAGCTGAGCCCGGAGAAGACGACGAGAAGCAGCAAAACGGTCATCATGACGGTTCCCCTGTTCCGGGAACGGGCCCCGCAAGGGCGCGCTCCGGGCCCGAGGCCGGCCTCATGACCCGAGGGACTTGGCCAGCGCCCGGTTTTTGACGAAGATCGTGGCTTCATGCGGAAAAACTCCTTGGACATCGAGCTCGAGACGGACGCTGACCAGGTTCGCGGCCGCGTCCAGGCTCCAATCGGCGGAGGCCACGCCCTCGGCAACCGGCTGCGCCGAGCTGGCATTGGCCCGCCGGCGCAGAATGCGGGACGCGCCGTCGCGAAAGTAGGCGACACACTCGAGAAGCGAGACGGCGGCCGATCCCGGGTCGTAGGCCCGCTCGAGGGGCGCCTCGACGACGACGGCGCCGGGCTCGACGCGGGTGATCGTTCGGACCTCGCCGGCTTCCCCTTGGCGCAGCAGGACGCGGCGGCCCGCCGTGAGATCCGCCGTCGAGAGGAGCGACAGGCGCGTCGCGCCGGCCGCGGCGCCGGCCGCGAGAACGAGCCTTCTCTCAGAGGCCGTCAGCCGCAGCTCGGCCGCGGACGTTTCGACCGCCGCGACCAAGCCCAGGGCGATCTCCGGCGCGAGGCCGCGTCCGGCGTGAAACAGGTCGATCCTCATTTTGTCGATGGCCGCGAGCGCCTCCTGCCCGGCCTCCTCCCGGGCCTGCAGGCGCACAAAGGCCTTTTGCGCCGAGGCATAAAATCCGAGCCCGGCGGTGATGACGACGAGCGACAGGGTCAGGCCGATCAGGCATTCGACGAGGGTGAAGCCGGGACGGTTCATGGGCCGAACCCCAGGTCCCGCGAGACGAGCAGGACCGCCGTCGTCTCGGGACCGTTCCGCCCCGCCTCGCGCGCCGCGAGCCGGATCCTCTTCAGGCCGCTATCGACATCGACGACCTCCCAGCTCTCGATGACCGGAACGCGGCCCGGCTCGACCGTCCGGGTTTCAGTCGTGCTCCCGGCGGCCAGGGCCGGGTCGTCGAAGGGCCGGGACCGGAGCGTCGCCAGCCGGTCCTCGACCGCGTAGGCGATGGCCGCGATGACATCGCCGCGCCGCTTGGCGCGGAGCGCCAGCGTCATCATCCCGGCTGCGCCGGCGACGAGGGCGAGGACGAGCGCCGCGGCCACGAGGACCTCGATGAGGCTCATTCCGGAGCTCGCTCGGCGGCGCGTCACGGCGTTCTCTCCACGCCTCCATCAAGCGTCCCGCATGCCAGTCCGGCGCAAAGATTTTTCCGGAGGGGCCCGCCGTCGTCCCCCTCCCCGGCGTCAACGGTCGTTTCTAATCGCCTGAAAAATATGGGGTTTGTGGTCAACGGCGGGCGACGCCCGCGCCTCGCGAAAAAATTTTCACTCGACCCTTGACAAGGTCTGGGGGAATCCCTATCATAATAGGGCCTTTACGGCTATTGTTGTTCTGACAACCGTCACTGGTTGAAACAATCGTCAGACCGATAGATTCGAAGGTTTCTCTCTCGGGTTAGAGAGAATCGGTTCTTTGAAACAAAAAGCGGAGCGACCAGTTGTTGAACTTTTTTGCCATTCAAACTCACTAAGCTAAGAACTCGCAAGAGTTCTTATAATTGAAGAGTTTGATCCTGGCTCAGAGCGAACGC
>CAZIQR010000016.1:0-27771 GCA_964541055.1 uncultured Eubacteriales bacterium | reverse complement strand
CATCAAGTAGTCCATGTAGCCGCTGAAAGTGAACCAGTCGTTGCCCTGGCCGAGCCCTTGCCCGATGACCTCGAGCGGGTGGCCGGGATGGCAGGTGACACTGTGAAGGAGCGTTCCCGTCCCGAACCAGCCGCGATGGAGATCGTAACGGCTGACGACACCGGCCAAGCCGGCAAGCAGCTCCTTGAAGCGGCTCCTGTCCTCGGGGCGCTCGGCAGCGACGACGAAGAGCCGCCGAGTCCCATCCGAGAGCACGAAAGCCTCGATCCGGTGATAGTCCTTAGCCCAGGCCTGGTGACTGGCCATGACGTCCCGCGCCCCCTCCAGGCCTTTGGCCCGGTCGAGAAGGCCCCTGCCCAGATCGGTCTCCGGCTTGATCCAGGCCATGACGTCGCCCTTGTCGAGCGCCGCTCCGAGCCTCCCGGCGTCGGGATCCGTGAGCTCGATGGTCTTGGCCCCCAGCCATGCGTCTAAAAAACCCTCGTCGAGGACGAGGCCGGGGAGTCCCAGCTCCTCGGCGATGTCGGCCTTGTCCTGAGCGATCGCTTGGGCGACGTCCGGTTGGCCGATGAGGAAGAGATTGCCGTACTGTTCCCAGCGCCAGGCGATGGACTGCCAATAGTTCGTGTAACCGCAGAAACGGCCCTGATATTCGACGGGAGCGCCTGGGATCGAGGCGGGGCCGGTGACGCGGGTCAGCTTGTCCAGCCGGTCCTGGCCGGCCGCGGGCGCGAGGATCCCAAATAATATCGCCAAAGCCATTACGGCGGCTGTGGTCCAGATCGCCGGACGTCTCATGGTCTCCTCCTCGAGATGGGCTTGGCCTATGGTTTACCCCAATCGGGAGGGGAATAGCAACGGGGGAAGAACAGCCCGCTCGAAAAGAGGCTTAATCCCAGACGGCCGAGTACTTGGCGCCGTTGCCGGTGTTGAAGAGGACGACGGAGTCGCCATCCTTGACCCAGCCGTCGCGCTTCAGGCGCAGCAGCGCGGCCAGCGTCGCCCCGCCTTCCGGCGCCGGCCAGATGCCGGTCGTCCGGCCGAGGAGATACGTCGCGTCCAGGATCTCGGCGTCCGCGACGGCCACGGCCGTGCCGCCGCTCTCGCGCAGGGCCCGCAGGATGAGGAAATCGCCGACCGCGGCCGGCACCCGCATCCCGTCGGCGATCGTGTGCGCGTTCACCCAAGGCTCGGCGAACTCCTTCCCCTCGTGAAACGCCCGGACCATGGGGGCGCAGCCGTCCGACTGGACCGTGACCATGCGCGGCCGCCGCCGTCCGATCCAGCCCAGCCGCTCCATCTCGGCGAACGCCTTCCACATGCCGACGAGGCCCGTGCCGCCGCCCGTCGGGTAGATGATGACGTCGGGCAGCTGCCAGCCCATCTGCTCGGCGACCTCGTAGCCCATCGTCTTCTTGCCCTCGATGCGGTACGGCTCCTTGAGTGTCGAGACGTCGAACCGGCCGAACCTCTCGATCCCTTCCCGGGCCGCCTTGCCGCAGTCGGTGATGAGGCCGTTGATGAGCGAGACCTTGGCGCCGAGGACGCGGCATTCGTTGACGAAGGGCTTGGGCACGTCGGCCGGCATGAAGACATGCGCCTCCATCCCGGCCGCGGCCGCGTAGGCGCTCATCGCGCAGCCGGCGTTCCCGGCCGTCGGGATCGAGACGGACCCTACCCCGAGCTCGAAAGCTCGCGACACCGCCGCGCTCAGGCCCCGGGCCTTGAACGAGCCCGTCGGATTGAGGCCCTCGTCCTTGACATAGACCGGCGCGAGCCCCACCTCGGCTTCGAGGCGGGGTGTCCGTTCGAGCGGCGTGAAGCCCTCGCCGAGTGAGAGCCTGCAAGCGTCGTCCCGGACCGGCAGCAGCTCCCGGTAACGCCACATCGTCGGCTCGCGGCCGGCGACCGCTTCCCGCCCGACTTTGGCCCGGGCCTCGTCGAGATCGTAACGCGCGAGGAGGGGCTTGCCGCACTTGGGACAGAGGTTCCAGAGCCGGTCGGCCTCGAGCCGCTCCCCACACAGGCCGCACTCCAGGTGCGAGAGAAAGCTCCCGGTTTTCATGCTCGCCTCAATCTTCGTACAGGGCCGCGATGACGCCGGCGTATTTCTCTTCGACGATGTTGCGCCGGACCTTGAGGGTCGGCGTCACTTCGCCGAGATCGATGTCGAAATCGCGGTCGAGGACGGCGATCTTTTTGATGCGCTCGTAGGAGGCCAGCCCCGGCGTCACCCGGTTGATCTCCTCGAGGAGGAAGGCCGCGGTCTCCTTCAGCCCGGAGAGGTCGGCCCTGTCGCGGAAAGCGAGGAGACGGCCCCGGGCCCAGGCCTCGAGCTTCTCGAAGTTGGGCACGATGAGGGCCGAGATGAACTTGCGGCTGCTGCCGACGACGACGGCGCTGGCGATATAAGGGCTGGCAAGAAGGAGGCTCTCGATCGGCTGGGGGGCGATGTTCTTGCCGCCCGAGGTGACGATGATGTCCTTCTTGCGGTCGGTGATGATGAGGAAGCCGTCCTCGTCGAAGCGGCCGATGTCGCCGGTGTGGAGCCAGCCGTCCTTCAGGACCTCGCGCGTCTCGGCTTCGTTCTTGTAGTAGCCCATCATGATGTTCGGGCCGCGTGCCAAGATCTCGCCATCGTCGGAGATGCGGATGTCGATGCCCGGCAGAGGCTTGCCGACCGTCCCGAAGCGGATCCGGTCCGGCGGCGTGTTGGCCGAGAGGACCGGTGCGGTCTCGGTCAAACCGTATCCGGGCAGGACCATGAGGCCCATGGCGTGGAAAAACTCGATGATGTCCTTGGACACGGGCGCGCCGCCGCAGATGAAGTAGCGGATGCGGCCGCCCGTGCGGGCCGTGATCTTGGAAAAGACGAGCTTGCTCGCCAGGGCCCGCTTGACGGCGAGATGCATCGGGATCCCCTCGCCGGCGATCTTGCGCGCGGCGTACTTCTTCCCTGTGCCCAACGCCCAGACGAAGATGGCCCGCTTGAGGCGCGATCCGGCCAGGATCGTGTCCATGATCCGGGTGTAGATCTTCTCGAACAGGCGGGGGACGCTGACGACGATGGTCGGCCGGACCTCGATCATGTTCGCGGCCACGGCCTCGATGCTCTCCGCGTAGGCGATGGTCGCCCCGACGTGGAACAGGAAGAAGGTCGCCGTCCGCTCGAAGACGTGGGACAGCGGCAGGAAGGACAGGGCCGTGTCGCGGTCGTTGAAATCGATGACCCGGGCGAGCGAATCGACGTTGCTCGCAAAATTGGCGTGGCTGAGCATGACGCCCTTGGGGACGCCGGTCGTGCCGGAGGTGTAGATGATCGAAGCCAGGTCGCCGGGCTTCACGGCCCCGGCGATCCGTTCGAACCGGCCGGGGTCCTCGGCTTCGAGGCGCCGGCCCATTTCGACGACGTCCGACAGGGCGTGCGTTCCGGCCGGCGGATCGCCGTCGATCAGGATCACCCGTTCGAGCTGCGGCAGCCGGACCCGGACGGCCTCGACCTTGCTCCACATCTCGAGGTCCGAGCAGACGACGATCTTCGCGCCCGCGTCGTCGAGGATGTAGCGGATCTGGTCGGGCAGGAGCGAGGTGTACACCGGAACGGTCACGGCGCCGGCGCAAAGGGCCGCGAAATCGGCCATGACCCACTCGGGCCGGTTCTCCGAGAGGATGGCCAGGCGGTCATCGGGCTTGAAGCCCAAGGCCTGGAAGCCGAGCGACAGGCGCCGGACGGCCGTTTTGATCTCGGCGGTCGAGATCTTCGTCCACGTCCCGTCCGTCTTGACCATCATCCGGACGGGCTTGGGATGGTCCCGGCAGGATTCGAGGAACTGTCGGCTAAGCGTGGTCACGAGCCGTTATTATACACCATTTCGGCGGGGAAACGGGCCGCCGCCGTGGCTCAGCGGTCGTGGATGATCTTGATGAGCTCGGCGGCCTTCTCGGCGAAGGCGGGATGCGCTGCGGCCTGCCGAGCCAGGTCCAGGGCCCGTTCGAAGGAACCGGCGTTGTGATAGCCAGCCGCCCCGTTGTATTGGCAGGTCGCCTTGATCATTTGGGTGGCGGCGATCTGGGTCCTTTTCTTGGCCACGAGGCGCGCCTTCCGGGGCGCAGCCATGTCGGAGCTCTCGATCTCGGCGATCTTCTTCTCCATGGCCTTTTCCTTGTCCTCGTAGGTCATGGCCGCCCCGGCGAAGTAGATGCCGGAATTGAGCCAGTCCTTGCGGTCGGCGTAGAGCTTGCCCAGATGATAGGCCGCGTCACTCGCGGCGGGGTCGAGGTCGAGGGCCTCGCGGAGGTCCCGCTCGGCGTCGTCGAGGCGGCCCTGCCTGTAGGCGACGATGCCGGAGAGGGTGGCCACGTCCGGCACGCCCACGAGGAAGACCCTGGCCGCGTCGACCGACCTGCGGGCCTCCTCGAGGCGGCCGAGCTCGTTGAGGTTCCAGGCTGTCCAGAAACGGCCCTCGCCGAGGTAATAGGTGCCGAGCTCGAGCAGGCGTCCCAGGACGGCGAGCGCCTCTTCGTTCCTACCCAGATGGCCGAGACAGAGGCCCTTTCCGAGGAGCGCGTCCCGGTACGTCGGGAGCAGGGCCAGGGCCTTCTCGTTCCAGTCCAGGCACTCTTCGATCTCCTCGGTCTGGTAGGCCACCTTGGCCATGGAGATCAGGACCGAGAGCGACTCCGGGATCTTCTCGAAGGCGGCGAGATAGTGGCGCTCCGCGGTCAGGATCGTGCCGTCCTGGAGCGCCGACTCGCCCAGGAAATATTCGACGTCGGTGAACGACGGATCGGCCTTGAGGAGCGAGTCGAGCGCCGTGAGGTCGAGCCGCGGCGCGACGGCCGCCTGAAAGGCGACCAGACGCGAATCCGGGTGGGCCTCCAGAACGGCCAAAGGATCGAGCTTGTCCTCGAACTTGAAGCCGAACTCGGCCCGCAGGGCCAGGCGGAAGGCGGCCGCGAGATCGTCGGCCGGAGCCTCCTTCGCCAGTTCGCCGTCGATGGCCGGGATCCGGGCCTTGACCCAATCGAAGTGGGCGTCGAGCGTCCGGCCGCCGAAGGCGTCGAAGCCGGGATTCCCCTTGATCTTGCAGGCGAGTCCGCCGAGGAGCTCGCGCCACGGAGCATAGCGGGCCAGCGAGGGATCGGCGGCGATCAGAGAGTCGGGATCGGGCGCGGCCGGAGCGGGCAGGATCCCCAGTTCCTTCTCGCGGAGGGCGAAGGCGAGAGTCGCTCGGACATAGCGTTCGGCGACGCCGGCCGCCGGAGAGGAGGCCGACAGGGCCTCGCCATAGATGCGGCAGGCCTGCCGCAGGGCGGCGTAGTGACCGGCCGCGTATAAGGCGTCGGCCTCGGCCAGCCGCGCCGGCCAATCGATGGCCGGCGGCGTCTTTTCGATCGGGGCGCGCCGGGCGGGAGCGCACGACATCAGGACGAGGATCAGCGCGGCCGCCGCGACGGCCTCGCTCCAGCCGTTTCGGATCATGCGATAACCTCCATCGGCCATCTACGGACCTGTCCCTCTCATGGATGATTCGCGGCTCGAGGCCGGCTCGTTTATCCCGTCCTTATCAATTTCTTTATCGGCATTGTATCGCCCTTTACACCGGCGCGAAAGCCCCCGGCCGAGCCGATCGCCCGGAGCCTCCGGATCCCCCTGAACCCGCGGCCCCCGCGCGTTTGGCCGGGATGGCCCGTTTCGTGCAATAATGCCGGGCAAAGGGCTGCGTCATCAGGACCTGTGCCCAGCGGCGTCAACCTTTTGCTGTCCCAGGGAGTAGTTCCTATAGACACGTCGATCGGAGGAACGTTCATGAAGACCCCCCGCCCCTTCGCCCTGTTCCTGACCGTCCTGGCCGCCGGCCTCGTCCTTGTCCCGGCCGCTCAGACCTCCCAAGCCCAGTCCCAGGTCACGCCCGAATCCGGCAAGTTCATTTCGGCCCGGTTCGACGTCGTCAAGGCGTCCGGCCCGATCAAGATCGACGGCGTCATCGACGAAGAAGCCTGGGCCGCGGCCCCGGGGATCCCGCTGCCTTATGAATGGCAGCCGGGCGACAACATCCCGTCCCCGGTCAAGACCGAGTGCCTGGTGACCTACGATCTTCGGAATCTCTATGTCGCCTTCCGTTGCTTCGATCCCGATCCCAAGAAGATCCGGGCCCATCTCATGGACCGCGACGATTCCGATACCCTCATTCTCGACGACCATGTCGCCTTCATGGTCGATAGTTTCAACGACGAGCGCCGGGCCTTCCAGTTCCGGATCAACCCGCTCGGCGTCCAGGCCGACGCCAACTTCAGCGAGTCGGAGGGCTACGAGGATTTCTCCTGGGACGCGATCTGGAGCGCTGCAGCCAAGATCACCGATTGGGGCTGGGCCCTTGAGGTGGCCATCCCCATGAGCCAACTCCGTTTTCATCAGGTTTCCGGACCACAGACCTGGGGCTTCAGCGCCGAGCGGTCGTGGCCCCGGGACACGCGCCACCGGATGACCTCCCACCCCCGTTCCCGGAACGTCAACTGCATCCTCTGCCAGTTCAACAAGTTGACCGGCTTCGAGGGCATCACCCCCGGCCGCAACATCGAGATCGACCCGACCTTCACCGCCAGCCGGACCGATGCCATGCCTGACGGCGGATTCCCGGACGGCTCGCTCTCCCGGGGCGACATCGACGCCGAGCCGGGCATCACCGCTAAATGGGGCGTAACCCCGGACCTGATCCTCAACGCGGCCGCAAATCCTGACTTCTCGCAGGTCGAGGCCGACGTCGCCCAGCTCGAGATCAACCGCCGCTTCGCCCTGTTCTATCCGGAAAAGAGGCCGTTCTTCCTCGAGGGCGCGGATTTCTTCCTGACGCCTATCCAGGCCGTCTTCACCCGGACCGTGGCCGACCCGGTCTGGGGGACCAAGCTGACCGGCAAGGCCGGTCACACGGCCCTGGGTTTCTTCGCCGACCAGGACCGCCTCACGAACCTCGTCTTCCCTTCGAACCAGGGCTCGGCCCAGGGCTCGCTCGATCAGGACGCCTTCGGCGGGGTCTTCCGCCTCCGCCAGGACATAGGCCGGATGTCGACCTTGGGCGTCCTCTACACCGGCCGGGTCGGGAGCGGCTATTCCAATCACCTCGCCGGCGCGGACGGCTTCATTCGCCTGGATCAGAGGAATGAGATCACTTTTCAGGTCCTCCATTCGGAAACGGGCTATCCGGGCGACGTGGCCTCGGCCTACGGCCAGCCGGGGGGCCGCTTCGGGGGCAATGCCGTCAACCTGCAATACCAGTACTTCTCGCGGCAATGGATCTTCGGGCTGTCCTATCAGGACCTGTCGCCGGGCTTCAGGGCGGATCACGGCTTCGTCCCCCGGGTCGATACACGCGACGGCCAGGTCATGGCCTTCCACCAGATCTGGGGCAAGCCCAAGAGCTGGTTCAACTACATCCGGCTCGGGGCGGCGGGGGAGGTCGTCTACGATCACGCCGGGACCTTGACCGACCGGAATCTGACCATCGGCGCGCTCATCCGGGCGGACCTCGAGACGCAGCTCAACGCCCACGGCTTCTTCTCGCGTACCTTTTACAGCGGACAGTATTTCGACACCGCCGGTGTCCAGGCGGACTTCCTCATCCGGCCCTTCAGCGGCTCCGAGATCGGCTTCCAGGGCCAGGCCGGGCAGGCCATCGATTACGCCAACGTGCGGCCGGCGAACGTCCTCTCGATCGGTCCCTATGGGTCGTTCAGCCTCCTCCGCCATCTCAACATGGTCCTCAGCCACGCTTACGAGCGTCTCTTTCGCGGCGGGGAGACGGTCTACACGGCCAATCTCAGCCAGGCCAAGTTCGTCTGGAATTTCAGCGTCCGGTCTTTTATCCGCGCCATCGTCCAGTATCAAGACCTCGAACAGAACCCGGCGATGTACCTGAGCCCGGTCGACACGCGGACCCGCGGCCTCTTCACCCAGTTCCTCTTCTCCTACAAGCTGAACCCGCGGACGGTCCTGTTCCTGGGCTACTCCGACAACGCGATGGGCGGAGTCTTCGACAGTTGGCTCGGGCCGGACCGCGTCGGCATCACCCGGACCGACCGGACCTTCTTCCTGAAGATCGGTTACGCCTGGCAGCTTTAGTATTCATAAAAAACGCCCTGTTTTCTTTTCTCTTTTTATGGGGCGTTTTTTACCCTTCGGGCGAACCGATCCGGCCCCATCTGCTTCGTTCTCGGGGTTCGCAGTACCAAAGAGTACAGCTTCACCCCTCGGGCCTCGCATCTGAGGGCCGCCTCGATTCGTGAATACGCCAGGCCGACCGAGAGCGTCAGAAGCGGTAGCCGGTCGTCAGAGCGAGGGCCGCGCTCGACGGGCCGGCCGTTTCCTTGCGGTAGGAGACATAACCCCGGAGCTTGATATCCCCGAGGACATAGAGGTCGAAGCCGGCCTCGCCGAACCAGGCCGGCCTTTCCAGGATCTCCGAGACGTCGGCCGTCTCCATTGACCGGGAACCGTGGCCGGCCGTGAGCCACAGGTAGCTCGCGCTCTTCAAGTAGCGCCGCAGTCCCGCCATCCAGGTGAACGACGTTCCCGCGGCCGAGTCGGCCCAATGGACGCGGACGTTCGGATACCAGGTTCCCGCATAGACGGCCGCGGAGGCAACGGCGACGGTCACCCCGCCCGCCGCGAAGCTCATCCGCCGGACGCCGAGCGAAGCCTCGAGCCTCTTCAGGAACGACTGGTAGATCTCGAGATGGGCCGTGGAGGACGGGGCGAACGCCGCTTTTGGCGCGACGCCGAGATCGAAATAGCCGTAGGCGCCCTTCCAGAGCTGGGGATAGATCTCGAGGCCCACCTTGTCGTCACCCGCGCCGGCCCGCCACAGGCGCTCGGCCTTGACGACCAGCCGGGCCCGGTCGTGGAGGAGGCTGAAAAGGCCCGCCAGCCCGAGGTCGCGATAATCCGCCCGGCCGTCGCTCCAGTGCTCGCTCCGGCCGCTTAGCCAAACCTCGGTCCGACGCGCGAAGACCGGGGCCGCGGCGGTCAGGGCCCTGGAAAAATCCTTGTTCTGGGGCTCGAGCTCGGCCGCCCGGGCGAGATAGCCACGGGCCTTGCCGTAATCGCCCCGCCAGAGAAGGACCGACCCCATGCGAAAAAGCGCCCCGGCGTGGTTGGCGTCGAGATCGAGCGCCCGCCGGCAATAGACGATGGCCGCGTCATCATCGCCCCGCCACGACGCCAAGTCGGCCAATCCCGCGGCGGCGTCGGCCGAGCGCGGCTGGAGCTCGAGGGCCCGCTCGAAGGTCCTCCGGGCGCCGTCGAGGTCATTGCGCCGGCAGAGAAGCCGGCCTTTGAAGACGAGGAGGTCCGCATCGGCCGGATGCTCCTCCAGGAGCCGGCCCAGCATGGCCTCGGCTTCGTCCAGCCGCCCGGAATAAGCGTAGGCCCGGGCCAGGAGGAAGCGGATCTCGGCGTTGGCCGGGTCGGTCTTGAGGGCCTCTCCGGCGAGCGAGATGGCCTTCTCGTAGGATCCGGCGAAGAGAGCTTGGCGGACATCGTCCCGCGTCTGGGCCAGGCTCGTCCCCGACGCGGCGACGAAGACCAGGCCAAGAGCCAAAACCAGGGCCGGCCGGCGGATGTTCGTCATGATGTCCTCCCGGCCCGGGCGAAGCCGCGCTTCTCCATGGCCCCCCATTCTGTTTTCCCCTTCAGGTAATCGAGGTAGGCCTTAGCCCGGACGACCGCCAGGTATTGGCGGTAAAAGAGATTCTCCCCGACCCCCGCCAGGGCCAGGATCAGGATGTCCCCCAGCCGCGGATACCTGTGGGAGGACAGCTCTTCGAGCAGGATGGCGATCAGGGAGACGAACGTCCCGTAAAAAATGGCCACGAAGAAGAAGGCCACGGCGAACGGATAGTCGACCTGGCCGAAGGCGATGTGGGTCAGGAAGACGGCGTAGCCCAGGACCTCGATGAATGGGCCGGCCATCTCGAAGAGCGCGTAAAAGGGCAGGGCGAACATCCCGGCGATCCCGTAGCGGGGATTGAAGAGCATGCGCCGGTAGGTGACGAGCGTCTGGATGAGCCCGCGGTGCCAGCGCTTCCGCTGCCGGGCCAGGACCTTGAGCTTCTCGGGCGCTTCGGTCCAACAGATGGGATCGGGAATGAACTGGATCCGGAAGGGCTTTTTCTTCTCGTGCATGTGCTTCTGCATGCGCACGCAGAGGTCCATGTCTTCGGCCACGGACTCCGCCCGATAGCCGCCGCAGGCCATGGCGATGTCCTTGCGGAAGATGCCGAAGGCGCCGGAGACGATGAGCGTGCTCCGCATCATGGCCATGCCCATACGGCCGCCCAGGAAGGCCCTCAGGTATTCGAGGATCTGGAAACGGGCGATCCAGTTGCGGGGCAGGCCGACCCGGACGACCTGGCCGCCGCTGACCTCGCAGCCGTTGCTCAACCGGATGATGCCGCCGGCGCCGATCGTCCGCTCCGGATCTTCGAGGAAGGGCCGGACGACCTTGAGCAGGGCGTCCTTCTCGAGGACGGAATCGCCGTCGACGGCGCAGAAAAGGGGATAGCGGGAGACGTTCAGGCCGGCGTTCATGGCATCGGCCTTCCGGCCGTTGGCCTTGTCGACAACGACGAGCTTGGGATGGAGGGCCGAACGGTAGATCCCGCGGAGGGGTTTCGTCGGGAGCGATTTGCGGAACACGAACTTGGCCGGTTTGAGGTCGAAGGCCTCGATGAGCCGTTCCAGGGTGTCGTCGGTCGAACCGTCGTTGACGACGACGACCTCGAAGACGGGATAGCGCAGCGACAACAGCGAGCGGACGCTCTCGATGATGCCGCAACCCTCGTCGAAGGCCGGCACGATGACCGAGACCGGCTTGACGATGGGCATGCGGAAGATCTCGCCGAAGCGCACGAAAGCCACCAGGCGGCGGTAGCGGAGGATGCCGGCGAGCGAGAGGATGTTGAAAAGGAAATAGAACGTGTTGATGAGCAGGAAATAGGCCAGGATGAGGGTATCGACCCCGGAATCGAGGGCGGCGAGGAGGTGGATCACGCCGCGCCTCCCATCAGGACGACGGTGTCCAGGACCATCGCCGCCATGTCGGCCGCATAGCGGTCCTCCGTCTGACGCGAGACCTCCTGCAGCTGGACAATCCCGACGAGGCCGAAGGCGGCCAGGCCAAAGCCGGCGTTGTAGCGGACGTGCCAGTGCGGGGAAAAGAGGCCTTTGACGAGGAGCGGCACGGTCTGCCAATCCTGAAGCGCACCGAGGCTGCGCAGCGCCTGGGCCTGGACCTCCCAACAAGGATCGGCCGCGAGGGCCATGAGCGTCCCGACCGAACCCGGCACCAGGAGGTGTCCCAGGGCCCGGGCCGCCCGGATCCGCAGCTCCTTGTCGGCATGCCGGGCGTAGAAGACGATGTCGGGGTAGAGGCCTCGGAGGATCAGCCGGCCGCTCATCTCGATCAAGAGGCCGGTCTTTTCCGGCGGCAGGTCATGGTCGAGCGAAGCGCGGATGAACGGCTCGATCCGCGGGCCGAGGATGTAGAAGATGTTCGAATAGGCGTAGAGGTTCGGCTCCGGGTCCTTCTCGAAGAGCTCGAAGATCTGGCCCAGGGTGTCGTGAGAAGCGATGCCGGACAGGGCGTTGAGCGCGGCCAGGCGGACGACCGGCTTGTCCTGGAGAAGTTTGACCAGGTTGAGGGCCTCGTCGGGCCGCGAAAAATCGATGAACAGACGCACGTTCTGGAGACGGGTAGCCTGGAAGGGGGAGCGGAGCTCGCGCAGACAGCGGTTACGGATCGTCCGCTCGAAGATCGTCCTCAGCGGTTCGAGGGAACGGCCGACGAGGGCCTCGCGGTAGGCCACCAGGAGCTGCTTGAGGACCCGGGGCCGCAGGCCATGCCTCCGGGCGAAGGCGTGGGCTTCCGCGGCCGGCGACGGCGAGGTCAGGACCTCGAGCAGGTCCCTCTCCATGGCGTCGTAGGCGGCCCGGTCCCGGCGCTCGTGGGATTCGACGAGGAGCCGTCGTAAAAAAATGAACAGGCAGAGTGAGGCGGACAGCAGGAGGAGGGAGACGAAGCTATAGATGACGACGGTCGAGAGCATGGAGGCCCCTCTCCTTGAGGATCTTCCGGACCGTCGCCACCAGGATCTGGGGCGAGAACGGCTTGATGATGTAATCGGCCCCCTCCTCGAGGCCCTTGACGATGGCCGCTTCTTCGCCGAGAGAGGTCAACATGAGTACCGGAAGGCCGGCCGTTTCCGGGTCCTTCCGGAGGAGCGTGAGGATCTCGAAGCCGTCCCGGCCGGGCACGACCGCGTCGATGATGAGCAGGTCCGGCCGTCCGCTCCGGGCCCGGACGAGGCCGTCGTTCCCGTCGGAGGCCTTCTCGACGAGGAATTCCTCCTTGCGCAGGAAGTGGGAGATGATATTGCGAGTCGTTGGGTCGTCGTCGATGAGGAGCACCTTGGCAGTGGCCCGGACCGGAGCGATCGCTCCCCCGGCCAGAATGCGGCCGGCCTCTTGGGTCCGGCGGATCTCCGCCTCGATGTCGAGGGCGGGATCCCCGGGGAGGACCGGACCGCCGGGCTCATCGAGAAGCGCTTTTAGCTCGAGCAGGGTCCGGAGCTGGACCTCGACCAGGTCGGCGAGCATGGACCGGTGCCGTCGGACGCGGCGGACGGCGTCCTGCGCGTCGCTTAGAGTCAAGCCGGCGTCTTTCGTTTCCGTCACAGTCCTCTACTCCAGGCTTCTTCCCGACTGTTTATGATATCGGAGAGGCTTTCACGGGGCATCGCTCATGGGGACGAAGCGCCAGGTGATTTTCCAGCCCGGGGGGCCGTCGCCGGAGGGGAGGGCCGTCATCGCCAAGGAGGAGGGGATGGGGGGGGCTTGGCGCGATCCCCCCTCCCGTGATATAAATCCTCCGGAGGTTCGCCTGTGAGCGGCAGCGTCTACGACGAGATCAAGGAGCGCGGCTTCGTCGCCCAGGTATCGGACGAGGACGCGGTCCGCAAGATGCTCGACACGGAGCGGATCACCTTCTATGTCGGCTTCGACAGCACCGCGACCAGCCTCCATGCCGGGAGTCTGGTGCCGATCATGGCCATGGTCCATCTCCGCCGGGCCGGCCAGCGGGCCATCGCCGTCGTCGGCAGCGGCACGACCATGGTCGGCGACCCGAGCGGCAAGACCGAGATGCGGCAGATGCTGGAGGAGACGACCATCCGGGCCCAGGGCCAGGCCATCCTCCTTCAACTGGCGCGCTACCTCCATTTCGACGGCGCGAGCGCCATCGCCGTGGACAACGCCGATTGGCTCCTGCCGCTCCATTACATCCCGTTCCTGAGGGACATCGGCCGCCATTTCAGCGTCAACCGGATGCTGGCCGCCGAGGCCTACAAGCTCCGCCTCGAGAAGGGGCTGTCGTTCATCGAGTTCAACTACCAGCTGCTGCAGGCCTACGATTACCTGACCCTTTACCGCAACTATCACTGCACGCTCCAGATGGGCGGAGACGACCAGTGGGGCAACATCCTGGCCGGGGTCGATCTCATCCGCCGGGTCGAGGGCGGCACCGCCCAGGCCCTGACGTTCCCTCTGCTGACCACGGCCACGGGCGCCAAGATGGGCAAGACCGCCCAGGGCGCGGTCTGGCTGGATCCCGCCCTCTTCAGCCCCTACGATTTCTATCAATATTGGGTCAATTGCGACGACCGGGACATCGGCCGCTTCCTGCGCATCTTCACGCTCCTGCCCCTCGACGAGATCCGCCGCCTCGAGGGGCTCAAGGACGGCGGCATCAACGAGGCCAAGCGGATCCTGGCCTTCGAGGCGACCAAGATCACCCACGGCGAGCTCGAGGCGGAGAAGGCCCGCCAGGCCTCCAATGTCTTTCTGAAGGTGGATAATGCGACAGTCGGCATGGCAAGCGATTCACTGAAGCTTCTGCCCACGACGGCCGTGCCGCGCTCGCGCCTGGAGGCCGGCATCGCCCCCGCGGGCCTGTTCACCGAGGTCGGCCTGACGCCGTCCCGCAAGGAAGCGAAACGCCTGATCGAGCAGGGCGGCCTCTACGTCAATGACGAGCGGATCGACTCGATCGAGCGGCTCCTGACCCTCAAGGACCTGGGCCCCGACGGCGGCCTGCTTCTCAAGGCCGGGAAGAAAAAGGTCCACCGCATCGTCGCCGCCGAATGACCGTTCGTCCGCCGCGTTTGCGCATCCGCCGGATTTGTGCTTAACTATCAAGGATTTGCCACTCGTCAAGGAGCGATCGATGAAAAGAAGCCTATTGATCCTCTTGGTCCTGGCGCTGGCCGCGGCCGGCTGCGCGCGCAAGGCCGAGAAATTGACCCTCAAGGAAGGCACGCCGGCCTACACCCTGGCGAAGGACCTGGCGGCCACCATCCCGGCGCTCGCCCCCGACAAAGATACGGTCCTGGCCGAGACCAAGGACTTCAAGGTTTACGCCACGGACGTCATCCAGGCGGCCGTCGACAACCTGGGCACCCGCGCCCAGCAGCTCAAGTCCGTCGACGCCGGCCAGCTCAAGCAGATCATCGACCGGGCGGCCTCCTCGTTCGCCGAGCGCAAGGTCCTCCTGGCCGCGGCGGCCAAGGCCAAGACGGTCCTGCCCGCGGGCGAGCTCGACAAGGCCCTGCAGGCCGAGTATCAACAGGCCGGAGGCGAGCAGGCCTTCCTCGACGCCCTGAAGGCGGGCGAGGTCTCGGTCGAACACGTGAAAAAGAGCGTCGAAGAGACGCTCCTCATCAACAAGCTCCTGGCCGGCGTCGCCGAAGCCGGGGCCAAGGTCTCCGAGGAGGAGCTGAAAAAGGCCTATGAGCAGGAGACGGTCGGCGACAAGACCGCCTCGGTCCGGCACATCCTCCTCCTGACCCAGGGCAAGAGCGAGGCCGAGAAGGCCGCCGCCAAGACCAAGATCGAAGGCATCCTGGCCGAGGCCAAGACCGGCGCCGACTTCGCCGAGCTGGCCAAGAAATATTCGGAGGACCCCGGCTCCAAGGACAACGGCGGCCTCTACGAGAACTTCTCCCGCGGCCAGATGGTCCAAGCCTTCGAGGACGCCGCGTTCTCGGTCCCGGTGGGCGAGCTCAGCGGCGTCGTCGAGACGTCCTACGGCTACCACATCATCAAGGTCATCGGCCGGCAGAAAGAGACCCGGTCCTATGACGCCGTCAAGGGCGAGATCGAGGCCCGCCTCAAACAGACCCAGCAGGGCAAGGTGGTCGAGAACTACGTCAAGGGCCTCAAGGACAAGGCTAAGCTCAAGGTCATCGGTCTCTAGGCTATTCGTAAAAACGCCCCATGTTCTCCCATCTTTTTTAGGGCGTTTTTACCCTGCGGGCGAACCGATCCGGCCCCATCTGCTTCGTTCTCGGGGTTCGCAGTACATAGGAGTACAGCTTCACCCCTCGGGCCTCGCATCTGAGGGCCGCCTCGATTCGCGAATAGCATTGGCAAGGACGAGGTGATAAAGCCGCCCCGGCGTCACCCTTCGCGGGGGGCCGGGAGCCCCCGGGAATTCCCCTCTGATGGGGATTGTCCCGTCCCACCCCGGCTATCACAATCGTTTCGGACGCGCGGCCCGCGTCCGAACGCTCGGTTTTTTGGAGGCTCCATGAAAAGACTCGCGACTGCCCTCGTGATCGCCCTCGCCGCCGGGCTCCTGGCCCTTCCCCCGCTGGCCCGCGCCGGGGTCCAGTTCGGGCTCAAGGCCGGCGGCAACATGGCCCGCCCGACCGGCATCGACGCCCAGGACCCGATGGCCACGCTGAAGAACAAGGTCGGTTTCACCGGCGGCTTGTTCCTGGCCATCGACTTCGGCAAGGTCGTGTCCATCCAGTGGGAGGCGCTCTACACGATGAAGGGCGCCACCTACGTGGCTCTGGACGATAGCTACACGGACAAGCTCTACGCCGACTACATCGAAGTGCCGCTGCTCCTCAAGCTGCGCCTGCCCACCCCGGTCGTCCAGCCCTTCGTCTTCGCCGGCCCGACCGTGGGCTTCAAGCTCAAGGAGAAGCTCCAGTCGAACGGCGAGGATATCCCGCTCGGCCAGGCCCTGCTCAAGAACAACGACTACGGCGTCCTCTTCGGCGCCGGCCTGAACCTCGGCCGGAACTTCATGGTTGACGTCCGCTACAGCCTGGGGATGCAGAAGGTCATCGCGACCGTCCAAGGTGAGGTCCAGCCCGACTACCGGAACGGCGTCTGGTCGGCCACCCTCGGCATCGCGTTCTAGGCCGCGCCCCGCGCCGGATCCTTCCGGACCCAGAGAGGGATCCTGCAAGGGCGGGAGGGTCGTTCAGGCTAACGCACGTACAGATAGATGTAGTGCGTGTCCCCGTTCTCGTCCTGGATCGTCTCGTAGCGGACCTGCTTCGCCTCCCAGCCCGGGATCGTGTAGTTGTGGCACACGATCCGGCTCTTCGGCCGGAGCTGGGCCTCGAGGATCGGGGCCATGAGGGCGTTCGATTCCGGGAGCAGGTAAAGGGTGACGACCGTCGCCTCGGAGATGTCGGCCTTGGTCGCGTCCATGCCGATGAACTTGACCTGGCGCTCGACGCCGGCCGCCTTGGCGTTCCGTTCCGATTCGGCGATCATGGCCTTGTCGATGTCGATGCCGACGCCGCGGGTGCCGTAGCGGCGGGCGGCGGTGATGACGATGCGGCCGTCGCCGCAGCCGATGTCGTAGAGGACGTCACGGTTCGTGACGGCCGCGAGCTCGAGCATGCGGTCGACGACCGCCTGGGGCGTGGGCACCCACGGCGCCAGGTCGGCGGCGTCCGAGCGGCCGTGCGATCCGAGGAAGAGGTCGATCGTGTCCGGGTCGTCGACGCGGAACGAGTAGGGGCTTCCCGGATCGAGCGAATAGACGGCGTCCTTCCGGCCCGTGTAGAACTCGATCTCGAGGGAGGAGGCCGTCTTGAAGCGGTCGACGGCCCCCGGCGCGATCTCCCGCGACTCGGCCTCCTCGGGCTTGCCGGCGGGATAGACCCGGTAGCCGATGGGATGGCCGGTGACGTTGCGGACCGTCGTCTCCTTGAGCCGGAGCGATTCCGCCGTGGCGGGGGCGGCGGCTTGGGCCGGAGCTTGCTCGCGGCGGGCGCAGCCGGGGAGGGCGAAGGCCAGAAGGAACAGGGCCAGGGCCGCGGCGGCGCTCGCGCGTTTCATCATTCATCCATTATAGCGCATTGACGGAGCCGGCGAAATCCCTTAGAGTAAGCGGCTTGAACATCCAGACGTTCCCCCTCCTCCGGACCGCCCGGCGCGGGCTTTTGGGGCTGGCCGCGCTGGCCGCGGCGGTCCTGCCGGCGGCCGGCGCCGGTGCGCCGTTCTTCCGGCCCCTGCGCGTGGCGGCGCCGCCCGTCATCGACGGACGGCTTGACGACGCCGTATGGCGCGAGGCCCCCTCGGTCGAACTGACCAAGACGTTCATCCCGGACTTCGGCCGGGAGGCCAGCGAGAGGACCGTCGCCTTCATGGCCTACGACGCCGAGAACCTCTATTTCGCCTTCAAGTGCTACGACCGGGAGCCGGACAAGATCAAGGCCGCCATGGCCGACCGCGACACCATCCGCTCCGACGACTTCATCTGCATCAACCTCGACAGCTTCAACGACCGGCAGTCCCTCTACGCTCTCTATGTCAATCCGCTCGGCATCCAGACCGACAGCCGCTATGCCAGCGGCAACGAAGATTTCAGCGTCGACTTCGTCTGGTCGAGCGCCGGGCGGATCGATCCCGACGGCTATAGCGTCGAGCTCGCCGTGCCGTTCAAGAGCATCCGCTATGCCGGGAAGAAACGGGTGGAGATGTCCATCTTCTTCGAGCGCCGGGTCTCGCGCCGGTCGGAGCACTCCTCCTATCCGGCCCTCGATCCGGCCCGCGGCTATTTCTTCCTGACCCAGATGATGCCCTTCGAACTCGAGGCCATCAAGCCGTACACCCTGCTCGAGATCCTGCCCGCCTACACCTTCCGGGACGGCGCGGAGCGCGTCAAGGGCCTGCTCGCCGGCGGGCCGGGCGTCCATGACGGCCACCTGACCGCGAAATACGGCATCACCTCCCAGCTCATTCTCGACGGGACGTACAACCCCGATTTCAGCCAGATCGAAGCCGACGCGGGCCAGGTCGACGTCAATCTCCGCTACGACCTCTTCTTTCCCGAGAAGAGGCCGTTCTTCCTGGAGGGGAGCGAAATGTTCCAGCTGGCCGGGACGTCGGACTCCGATCCCCTCCAGGCCGTCGTCCACACCCGGACGATCGTCGACCCGCGTGTCGGATTCAAGCTCTCGGGCAAGGTCGGGAAGAAGGACACGGTCGCCTCCATCTTCGCCCTCGACGAATCGCCGTCGAGCGACCCGTTCGACGTCCCCGGGACCGACAGGTACGCCGGATCCGCCGTCCTTCGCTACAAGCGGGCGGTGGCGAGCGACGGCTATCTCGGCGCGTTCTATACGGGCCGAGAGTACGGCGGCGGTTCCAACCAGGTGGCCGGCGCGGACGGGCAGGTCCGGCTGACGAAAGCCAGCCAGGTGAGCTTCCACGGCTTCGGCTCCTGGACGAGAGCCGTCGGCGGCACGGCCACGGACGCGGGCCTCGCCCTGGGGACCGAGTATCTTTACGACACCCGGAATCTCGGTGTAAGCGTCTCATTTTACGATATTTCCGGCGGCTTCCAAACGGACACCGGCTACCTGATCCGCCAGGGTGTGGCCGGACTTCAGGCCTCCGTCACGCCCCGGCTTTATCCGAAGAGCCGCTTCTTCCGCAAGGTCGTCCCCAACGTCTCGGCGGCCGTGGTCAAGGACCTGCCGAGCGGGCTCTTCGAAACGAACGACGCTCTCGGGTTGACCGTGCTCCTGCCCGGGAACACGACCGTCCAGGCCCTGGGGCGGTATTCGACGGAGATCTTCCTCGGCCGGCGCTTCGACACGAGCGGCGGCCTCGCCCAGGTCCTGAGCCAGGTCACGAAGTCGCTCTACCTCCGGGGGCTCTATTCGCGGGGCAATTCCATCCGCTACGTCGCCGATCCCTACCAGGGCTACGGCAGCCGCGTCTCGGGCGGCCTGATCTACAAGCCCTCGGAGAAGTTCGACGTGACGGCCAGCCTGACCTATTCCGATTTCACCCGGCGGTCGACCGGAGAGAAGGAATACGATTACGCCATCTGGCGGGGACGCCTGACCTACCAGATGAACAAGTATCTCTTCTTCCGCGGTGTCGTCGAATACAACGCCTTCCGCCGGGAGATGCTAACCGACCTGCTGGCCTCCTTCACCTATATTCCCGGCACGGTCATCCAGCTCGGCTATGGGTCTCTCTACGATAGGACCGAGTGGGTCGACGGCGAATACCGCGACGCGGAGCGCTTTCTCAAGATGAAATGGGGCCTGTTCTTCAAGGCCTCCTATCTCTGGCGGCTTTGAGCCGACGGGGATTTCCCGTCCCGGCCTTGAAAAACCCGCGGCGAAACCGTTTAATAGAAGGAGCATGTTATATTCAAATGCGGCGGGTCACGGGACGCGTCCCGGCGCCGGCGCCGGGCGGGCTCGCCACAGGAGGCATTGATGGATCATAAGCTCTCATCCAAGCTCGCGGCCGGCGCCGCGATCCTTTTTTTCATGGCCGGACTGGCCTTGGCCCAGGCCGGGCGGGGGACAGGCCGCATGAACGGGGTCGTATTGGACCCGGGCGGCAAGCCCGTTATGGGGGCCGCGGTGACGGCTGTCTTCACCCAGTCCGGAGGCAGCACCTTCGAGACCAAGACGGACAAGAAGGGGGAATTCACGTTCATGGGCGTCGGGACGGGCAACTGGGATGTCACGGTCAACGCCAAGGGCTGGCTGCCGGTCACCCAGCGCCTTTATACGTCCCAGCTCAACAAGAACCCGAAGTACACCATCAGGTTGGAGAAGAAGTCCGAGGGGACGGGCATCGTCCAGGACGAGGCCACTTTCCAGACCCTCGAGGAAGGCAACGCTTTCTTCAAGGAAGGCAAGTACGACACGGCGCTGCTGATGTACGACGAATTCCTGACCAAGAACCCCGGCGCCTACCAGGTCCTCCTGAACATCGGTGATTGCTATCGCGAGAAGGGCGAGTACGACAAGGCCATCGAGAGCTACAACAAGCTCATCACACAGGCCGGTACCGACTCGACCATGGGCAAGACCATGGGGGCCAAGGGCCTGGCGGCGATCGGCCTGTGCTATCTGAAGCAGAACAACCTCGTTGAATCGCAGGACTACTTCAAGAAATCCATCGAGATGGCCCCGCAGGACGAGATCCTGCCCTTCAACGTCGCCGAGATCTACTTCTCGAACTCGCAGATCGACGACGCCATCAAGTATTTCGAGATGGCCATCCAGATCAAGCCCGACTGGCCCGACCCTTACTTCCGCGTGGCCTACGCCTACCTGAACAAGGGCGACACCGCCAAGGCCGTCGAGAACCTGGAAAAGTTCATCAAGCTCGAGCCCGAGACGGAGCGGACGGCCCAGGCCAAGGCCATCCTCGAAGCCATCAAGAAGTAGTCAGGCCTTTCCGGACCCCGGTTCCCGGCGCGTCCGGGGGCCGGGGTTCTTTTTTGTCCCGTCCTCATAACCCCCTTCGAGTTCGGCCCGGGATCCTGTAAAAAAAAGCCCGCCCCCCGGCTGGGGGGCGGGCTTTGTGCTTCTGCGAGTACTGCTTCTGCTTCTACTTCTGCGGCGAACTGCTTAGAACGAGAACCGGGCGCCGAAGCGGGCGGACCAGGTGCCGAATGCGGAGGTCAGGCCCTTGCCGTACATCGCCTGGCCGGTCTCGGAACCGATGAAGGAGATGTTAGGGCGATAGTACTGCATCCGGTCGACCCAGTAGTACGTCTGGCCTAGCGAGTCCACTTCGGTGGTGTTCGGATTGATGACCTCGCCGTTGAGCAGGAGCTCGTCGGGGACGGCCATGGTGTTCCGGGTCGGAGAATAGTTCGCCTGCTGCCAGGTCTTGGTGTTGGTGACGTTGCTGATCTGGACGTTGAAGGCCAGGGTGTAGCGGCCGGCGACCTTGAGGGCCCACTCGGCGTACACGTCGGCCCAGACGGTGAACGGAAGGTTGCCCAGGTCACCGTAGCCGTAGGGATAGATGTAGGAGTTGTTGAACGGCAGCCGCGTAGAGATGGGGTTCCCGCTGCGGCCGTAGGCGGCGAAGCCCAGGGTCAGGCCGATGGGGAAGGAGTAGGAGCCGTAGGCCTTGATGTAGTGGGTGCGGTCCTGGGGCAGGCGGCCGTTGATGGCCGTGCCGTCCATCTCGTACATCATGAACCACAGGTCGAACGAGCGCTCGACGTTCGGGGAGTTGCGGCCGAATTCGTCGGTGGAGGACAGGCCGCCGTAGTTGCCCTTGGCCAAGCTGATGGTGTAGTTGATGGCGCCCTGCCAATTGTGGCTGAAGCGCTTCTCGAGGGACAGGTTCAGGCCGTAGTATTCGCGCTTGGCCTTCACCTGCGGCCAGTAGTCGAGGCCGGTGGGCTCGTTCTGGAGGGTCTCGAAGAGGTTGACGATCCAGGGGCTGCCCGGGTTGCCTTCGTAATACTGCTCACCCTCGGGGGTGATGATGCCGATGTCTTCGATCGTCCGGAGCAGGTGCTTCCAGACGCCGCGGGCGGAGAAGGACAGGTCTTCCGTGATCTTCTTCTCGGCGCCGAGGGAGACTTCCTGCTGGGCGACCGGCTTCATGTCGGGCTGCAGGGTGTCGAACGAAGGGATGCGCCAGTCGATGGTGCCCAGATAGGTGCCGCCGGCGGCCTGGCTGAGGCCCGCGTCGCCGGTCGCGCCGGACCCGGACGTGTTGCTGACCAGGCCGTTGGCCGCGATCAGCCGGTAGTCGGGGTTGTCGAGGGTGTAGTAGTCGGTCTGCCACTTGAAGCCGCCGAAGGCGCCTTCGGCCATGTACAGCTTCATGACGTCGTAATAGATGCCGAAGCTGCCGAACACCTTCAGCGAGGAATCGCCGAAGACGTCATAGACCGCGCCGAAGCGGGGGGCCAGCTTGTCCGCGAAACCGAAATTGATGGGCTTCTTGTACTGGTCCGGAACGTTCGGGTTGAACGTCGGGATGTACTCGCTCTCCGTGCGGATGCCGGCGTTGAGGGTCAGCTTGCCATTGAGCGTCCAGGAATCCTGGAGGTAGATGGCGTAGGTGTTCCGGGCGATGTCCCAAGCGGAGCCGTAGGGCTGGCGCCAAGAGCCGCGGATGTCATAGAAACCGTAGGTGCCGCGGGTGGAGGGGACGCCGTAGCCTTCGAGCTGCGTGCAGGGCTGGTCCCAGCTCAGGTTGACCATGGGGCTCGTGGGACCGTTGAGGACGTTTTCCGCGTCGCGGACGACCTGGAAGCCGGCCTTCCAAGCGTGCTCGCCGGCCAGGCTGACGAAGTAGGACATGTCGAGGTTGCCGGAGAGCTTTTCGAGCTTGTAGCGGTCCTGGACCGAGCGCGAGCCGCCGTAATTGACGGCGCCGCGGATGCGGAGCAGGCTCGGGTTGGCGACGTAGAACGGGTCGGCCGAGAACATCGTGTTCTCATAGTTGAAATAGTACGTCGTGAACCGGTTGGCGATCTGCTGGTGGACGGTGTTCGTCAGGTGGTAGCCGCCGCGGAGGCTGACCAGGAAGTTGTTGCTGGCGCTGTAGTCGGCCAGGAAGGCGGCCGACCAGTTGGGATAGTCGTAGCCTTCGTTGCCCCAGGCGTAGGTCTTGGTGCCCGAGCCCAGGATGCTGGGGATGGCGCCGCGGTAGTTGGACCAGTTGTTGACGAAGCTGGCCGACACGCGCAGGCCCCGCATGGGGGCGGCGGTCAGCTTGACCTGGCCGTTGAAAGCCAGGTTCTTGTTGAAGAACGGGATCCAGGGGGCCTGGTTCCCGGCGATGGCCGGGTCGTCGTCGCTGTTGAAGAAGCGATTGCCCCAGGTCCGGGAATAGACCGGGTTGACCGAGCCGAAGAACCACAGCTTGTCCTTGAGGATGTAGCCGCCGAGGGTGAAGACGGCTTCGTAGCGCTTGTAATCGTCGCGCCCGCGGCCGCCCTGCCAATACAGGTCGTCGTCGTTGACGTATTCGCCGACGTTGCTGTCGGTCGGGGACCAGCGGAAGTAGTAGCGCGACTTGCCCTGCATCAGCTGGGTGTTGTCGTTGTAGTAGAAGCTGACATCCCCGTGATAGGCGTTGCCGCCGGACCGGGTGATGACGTTGACGACGCCGCCCATCGAGCCGCCGAATTCGGCGTTGTAGCCCGACGCGGTGACCTTGACCTCGTCGACGAGTTCCATGACCGCGCCCTGGGCGTTCGTGCCCCTGTGGACCTGGGTGATGTCCGCGCCGTCCATGTACCACATGTTCTCGGTGCCGGTGGCGCCGTCGACCGAGAGGCCGCCCGTGCGGTTGTCATACTGGACGCCGGGGACCGTGCTGATCAGGCCGTCGAAGCTCCGGTTGCGGGGCAGGCTCATGAACACTTCTTTGGTCATGGTCTGGCCCTTGACCGTGCTCTTGACGTCGATCAGGGGGCTCTGGCCGATAACGGTGACCTGCTCTTCGAGGGCGGCTTGTTCGAGCGTCGCGTTCAGGATGATCGTCTGGGACAGCTGAACGATGATGTCCTTCCGGATCAGGGTTTTGAAGCCCTGAAGGGTGAAGGTCACTTCATAGACGCCCGAAGGCAGAGAGAACAGACGGTAGTTGCCGTCGCCGTCCGTGACCGCCGTCGCCTTGCCGACCAGCCTGGGGCTCGTCGCTTCGACCGAAACGCCGGGAAGCGGAGCGCCCGTGTTGTCCGAGACCTTTCCTTCCATTTTGGAGGTCGGGACGAGCTGGGCGAAGGCGACCCCGGCCATGAACAAGGCGAGGATCGCGATAACAAGTCTCTTGCTCATAAAACAAAACCTCCTAAGTGTCGAAAACCCTTTGCCAATGGGACAGGAACCGTTTCCGTGCCCCTCCCAAAAAGCCTCTTGCCTGAGCGTACTGCGGGTCTCACCTCCTCGTTATGAAAAATAGTAGTGTTGCACATGAGGATAAGACCCCTTTTAAGCAAGGTTCGTGCCAAGACGCGGTCATTGTTTATGTTATTATTATGTGAGACTTATACACGCAACAAGCCCAATCGGAATCCATATATTTGGAATAATCCAATATTTTGGATTATCATAAACATATTGGATTTTGGGCGGCCCGGTTCGGCCGGAGTTTCATCCCCCCGCCCGGAGCGACCGGGGACGAAAGAGGCCTTCGGATCGGGCCGGCGGAGACACAGCGGGCCGCGCCGTTCCGGCTCCGGTTGACGGGCCGCGCCGCCGGGCTTATACTCAAAAAAACGATGTCTTATCGATCTGGAGGTCGGCCGTGAAAAGAAACCCGATCCGAACCCGCTTCGTCGCCGCCGCAGCGGTCCTCGCCCTCGTTTGCGGGCTCGCGACGGTCCTCACCGCCGCCATTCCCAAAAAGGACGTTTGGTACACCCAGCATTATTTCATCATGCAGGACTTCGAGCGCAAGGCCTACAAGGACCTCTCGGAGGAAGGCCGAAAAGGCTTTCAAGATCTCTTTTGGTCGGTCCGGACCTCGGAGCAGAAGGCCAAGTTCCAGTCCCGGATGGACTTCGTCAACCTGAACTTCAAGCAGGAGAACCGGGCCCAGCCTTGGAACACGGACCGCGGCCGGATCTATCTCCTCAACGGCGCCCCGGCCTCGGTCGACTACGACCAGAATGTCAGCTTCAATACCCAATTCGTGCCGCCCGGCATGACCTCCGACCAGCAAAGCCGCAGCGCGGAGGATGTGGGTGGCAACCGGGCCGAGATCTGGGTCTATTCCTACGACAAGTATTTCATCAAATACACGTTCGCCTTCATCCAGCCGAGCCAGTGGCGGATCACCCAGACGACCGGCAACCGCTACCTCGGCGAGCTCGAAACCTACAACCGGACCGCCACCTTCGGCGTCAAGGACGAAGCCGCCTACAAACAGGCCCTCGACGGCCTCGCCAAGAAGAAATAGCCCTGCGCGACCTCGTCCTCCTCTCCGGCTGTTTGGGCCTCTTTCTCATCTATCTCGCCGCCGAGAAGGTCCGTCTCGAGCGGGCCCGGCGCCGGGTTCCGCGACGCGTCGCCGTCACTGGGACGCGCGGCAAGTCGGGCGTCACCCGTCTCGTCGCCGCCGGCCTGAGGGCCTCCGGGGCCCGGGTCCTGGCCAAGACGACGGGCTCGAAGCCCATGGTGATCCTGCCCGACGGCTCCGAGCGGGTGATCGGCCGGCCGGGCCCGGCCTCCATCCGCGAACAGGTCCGCCTCGTCGAGATGGCCGCCGCGGTGGGCGCCGAGGCGCTCGTCACCGAGATGATGAGCATCGGGGAGGAGGCCCTGGCCGTCGAATCGCGGCGGATCCTGCGGCCGTCGATGCTCCTCGTGACCAACGTCCGGCTCGATCATCTCGACGAGATGGGCCGGGACCGGGAAGCCATCGCCCGGACCATGGCCGCCGCGGTGCCTGACCGGGCCGAGGTCTTCATGCCGGCCGAGGAAGCCCACGCCGCTTTCGAAGCGGCCTCCGCACGGCGCGGCTCGACGCTACATCGGGTCGCGCCGGGCCCGGCGAACGCCGGCGCCGCCGGTCCCGCGGCCCTGCCGCCGGGGGAGTTCGAGCCCAACCGGCGCCTGGCCCGGGCCGCGCTGGCTTCGCTCGGCCTCGACGAGAGGACGATCGAGCGCGGGATCCGCGAGGCGGCCCCCGACGCGGGCAGCCTCAGGATCGTCGCCGGCTCGTTCGGCGATCCGCCGCGTCCGGCCACGTGCGTTAGCCTCTTTGCCGCGAACGACCCCGCCTCGTCCCGGACGACCCTCCTTCAAGTCCTCGGCGCCTTGGATCGCGGCGGCCGGCCCCTCGTCGGGCTCCTCGCGCTGCGCGAGGACCGCGGCGACCGGACGCTTCAATGGGTCCGGGCCGCTCAAGAGGGTTTTTTTGGGGATTTCGCGTCGGTTTTCCTGGCGGGGCCGACGGCCCGGGCCGCTCTCAAGAAGCTCGGCCGCGGCGCGGGCGGCCCGTCCGGTCCGCGCTACGGCCTCGCGGACGGGCGCACGCCCGCCGCCTTGATGGCCCGGATCGTCTCCTCGGCCGAGGGCGAACCCCTCGTCGTCGGGCTCGGGAATTTCGTCGGCCTCGGCGAGGCCCTCGTCGCGCACTGGCTCGAAAAAGGAACGCGTCATGGCGTTTGAAACGCTTCTCATCGGGCTCGTCCTGGCCCTCCTTTGGGCTGAGATCACGGACGTTTCTCCGGGCGGCCTCATCGTCCCCGGCTATTTCGCTCTTTATCTCGACCAGCCGCTCCGCGCCGCCGCGACGCTGGCGGTGGCGCTCGCGGCCTTGGGGATCTATAAGCTCGCGGCCCGTCATCTCATCCTGTTCGGACGGCGCCGCTTCGTGTTCATGGTCCTGGCTGGGGCGGTCCTCTCCCAGGCCTGGCTCCTCGCGTACCCCGGCCTTTTCGCCGCCCCGGCCGGGCTGCGCGTCATCGGCCTCGTCATCCCCGGCATCCTGGCTTCGAGCCTGGCCCGGCAGAAGCCGGCGCCGACCCTGGCCTCGCTCGTGGCCGTGTCGACCTTGACCTTCGCCGCGGCCCGGCTGGTGGCCCTGCTGTGAGCGCGACTTCGGCCGGGCGGACCGGGGCCGCGATCATCGCCGCGGCCGCTCTTAGCCTGGTCTATCTTTTTGTGACGGTTGCCGTTCCGCCGGCCGCGACGCGCGTTCGGGCCGAGATGGTCGAGGCGGCGCGCCTGATGGCCGCCGCCGAGTCGGCGATCAAGTCCTGCCGCGAGAGCCGGAATGTTCCGATCGACCCGATCGCCGATCCCAACG
Organism: uncultured Eubacteriales bacterium; assembly: GCA_964541055.1. Lineage (GTDB taxonomy): Bacteria > Acidobacteriota > Aminicenantia > Aminicenantales > Saccharicenantaceae > RBG-16-66-30. Next base: position 866 of record CAZIQR010000016.1, on the reverse strand, counting down.
GCACGGGGCTCATCGGGGTGGAACAATCCGTGATCACCACTTCGACCGGCCGTCTCGAGGCCAAGCGGACGACGACCAATGCCGCCTTCGCCGGCCTCCTCGTCTCGCTGCTCGACGAGGCCGGCGTGCGGCGCGGCGACGTCGTCGCCGTCGGCGCCTCGAGCTCGTTCCCGGCCCTCATCGTCGCCACCCTCGCGGCGGTGAAGGCCCTCGGCGCGGAGGCGCTCGTTATCTCCTCGCTCGGCGCCTCCGAATGGGGGGCGAACGTTCCTTCGTTCACCTGGATGGATATGGAAGACTGTCTGCGCGCGAAAGGGCTTTTCCCCTGTGGGCCCATCGCCCGGGCCGTCGGCGGCGACGAGGACGTCGGCCGCGACATGGCCCCGGAAGGCCGGGCCCTCCTCACGGCCCGCATCCGTGCGGCCGGCGGGCCGTTCCTGGAGGAGCCAGGCCTCGAGCGAAACGTCGGCGAACGGATGGCCCTCTATCGGGAACGGGCGGGCCGGCGGCCGATCAAGGCTTTCATCAACGTCGGCGGCAGCTGGGCCAACATGGGCACGGACCCGGATGTCCTGAAGCTCGAGCCGGGGCTGGCCCGCGGTGTCCTCCTGCCGCCGCCGGCCCGGCGCGGCGTTATCCAGGCCATGGCTGTCGCCGGCGTCGCGGTCATCCATCTCCTCAACGTCAGGGGGCTCTGCGAGCGCTACGGCCTGCCTTGGGACCCGCGCCCGCTTCCCGAGCCGGGCGAAGGCCCCTTCTATCGCCGCGCCGGCCGGGCCTCCGGGACCGTCGTCCTCATCACAGCGGCCTACCTCGTCCTCGTCGGGGCCCTTCTCGCCGCGGGCCGGCGCCGGTTCCCTTCGGCT
>CAZIQR010000015.1:0-28165 GCA_964541055.1 uncultured Eubacteriales bacterium | reverse complement strand
GGATCCTCGATCCGCGCCTCGCGGGACTGAAGGGGGTCCGGGCGGCGGAGGGCGCGAGCGCCGCCATCCAGAGGTTCATCAAGAGGGTCGGGATGGGGCTCAGGCTCCGCGATCTCAAGGTGCCTAAGGCCGAGCTCGAGGCCCTGGCCAGGCAGTCTCTGGTCCTCCCCGACTACAAGAACCATCCGCGTTTGGCCACCCTGGCCGACGTTGAGGCCATCCTCAAGAGAAGCTACTGAGGACCGGGCACCCGGCCGCCCGGGAACCCGAGGTCGAGCTCGAGTGAAGCGAAGCGTGGCGGCGCTCTTCTCGGCGGGGAGCGAGGTCCGCCTCGGAAAGGAGCCTCCCGTGATGCCGACGAAATTGAGGCAAACGCTGACCTTGGCCGCCGCTCTGGCGGCGCTCTTGAACGCCCCGGCCGCGGCGCAGAACAAGGCCGGATCCGGATACGATCCCACAACGCGGCTGTGGTACGCCCATCCGGCCGACAAGTGGGAGAACGCCTTGCCGGTCGGCAACGGCCGGCTCGGGGCCATGGTCTTCGGCAAGACCGACGAGGAAGAGATCCAGCTCAACGAGGAGACGTACTGGTCCGGCGGCCCTTATTCCACGGTCGTCAAAGGCGGTGTCAAGGCCCTGCCCGAGATCCGGAAGTCCGTCTTCGACGGCGACTACAAAATGGCCCATATCCTCTTCGGCCGGAACTTGATGGGCTACCCGGTCGAGCAGATGAAATACCAATCCCTGGGGCGGCTGATCCTCCGGTTCCCCTCGAAGGAACCGGAGACGGACTATCGGCACGAGCTCGACCTGGACACGGCGGTCGTCCGGACGACCTACATCCAGAGCGGCGTCCGGTACACGCGCGAGGTCTTTTCGAGCCCCGTGGACCAGGTCATCGTCGTCCGGCTCACGGCGGACCGTCCCGGACAGGTCTCCTTCAAGACCCGGCTCCAGGGTGAGAGGAACGAGGCCCACTCCAACTATGCGACCGACTACTTCCGGATGGACGGCCTTCCGCCCGACGGGCTCGTCGTCCGTGGAAAATCGGCGGACTACATGGGCGTCACGGGCGCGCTCCGCTACGAAAGCCGGCTCAAGGTCCTGCCCGAAGGGGGAACGATGCGCCTGGACTGGGATGAGCTCAGCGTGACCGGCGCCGACGCCGTGACGCTGCTCATCGCGGCGGCCACGAACTTCGTCAGCTACAAGGACGTGAGCGGCGATCCGCGAGCCCGGGTCGACGCGGCCCTGGCGTCCTCGTCATCGAAGCCCTACGAGACCCTCAAGGCCGCCCACCTCGACGAGCATCGGCGCCTGTTCCGGCGCGCGACCATGACCTTTCCGGAGACGCCGAATGCCCTGCTTCCGACCGACGAAAGGCTCAAGAGCTTCGACGGGACGAACGATCCGGCCCTCGGCGCCCTCGTTTTCCAGTTCGGCCGCTACCTGCTCATCTCGTCTTCCCGCCCGGGGACCCAGCCGGCCAACCTGCAAGGCATCTGGAACAAGGACATGAATCCCATGTGGGATTCCAAATACACCACGAACATTAACACCGAGATGAATTATTGGCCGGCCGAGGTCGGGAACCTTTCCGAGTGCGCCGAGCCGCTCTTCCGCATGATCCGCGAGCTCACGGACCAGGGCAGCCAGGTGGCCCGCGAGAACTACGGCGCCGGCGGCTGGGTCTTTCACCAGAACACGGACCTTTGGCGGGTCGCCGCCCCCATGGATGGGCCGAGCTGGGGGACGTTCACCACCGGCGGGGCTTGGCTGGCGACGCATCTGTGGGAGCATTACCTCTTCACGGGCGACAAGACGTTCCTCGCCGAATACTATCCCGTCCTCAAGGGAAGCGCCGAGTTCTTCCTGGATTTCCTGGTCCCGCACCCCCGGTACGGCTGGCTGGTGACGAACCCTTCGACATCGCCGGAGAACTTCCCGGCCGTCCCCGGCCAGACACGGTTCTTCGACGAGATCACGACCTTTCTGACGACGACCTCGATCTGCGCCGGCTCGACCATCGACATGGCCATCCTGAACGACCTGTTCGGCGCCGTCGCCGAGGCCGCCGACGTCCTCGGCGTCGACCGGGATTTCAAAGCCCGCGTCCTGGCGGCGAAAGCCCGGTTGGCGCCCATGCAGATCGGACGGAAGGGCAATCTCCAGGAATGGCTCGAGGATTGGGACGAGACCGAAAAGAACCATCGCCATATCTCTGGGCTGTGGGGTCTGTTCCCCGGCCGGCAGATCTCCGCCCATCGAACGCCGAAGTTCGCCCAAGGCAGCAAAGTCGTCCTGGAGCAGCGTGGGCTCCCCGGCAACGGCTGGTCTTCGGCCTGGAAAGCGGCCTGTTGGGCCAGGCTCGGGGACGGCGCCAAGGCCCTGGAGAACTTCACCTACGCCATGCACCAATACACGACGAACAGCCTGTTCTCGATCTGCTCCCGGGCGATGCAGGTCGACGGGGCCTTCGGGATGTCCGCAGCCGTGGCCGAGATGCTGCTCCAGTCCCACGAGGACGAGTTGGCCTTCCTGCCCGCGCTGCCGCCTGCCTGGAAGGACGGGGAGTTCACAGGACTGGTCGCACGGGGCGGCTTCGAGGTCGGCCTGCGCTGGAAGGACGGGCGGATCGCGTCCGCGACGATCCAGTCGAAGAACGGCCGCGTCTGCCGGGTGCGTTGCGCCGTTCCACTGCGGGTGACCGTCCAGGGCCGGTCCGTGCCCGTCCGCCGTCCCGAGCCGGGCGTGATCGAGTTCAAGACCGAGCCGGGAGCGGCGTACGCGCTAATGGCCGCCGGCCGCTAGTTGCCATGGACAGGCGCGAGTTCATGAAGAGGGCCGGGGCGGGGGTGCTCGCGGCCGGGGCCCGGCCTCTTCCCGGATCACGTCCGTTCGGGCGGCCCGCGGCGGCCGCCGCGAAGTCCCTCGACGGACGGAGGATCCTGACCTTCAATTCCGTTATCCGCGTCAACCAGATCGAGGTCACGCGGACGCGGAACGAGGGCTTCGACGAGGCCGACCGGCACACTCCGGCCAACGTCCGGGCCCTTCGCGCCGCGCTGGCCGCGGGCTGGCCCGGCGCGCCGATGACCTGGGCCTTCAGCTGGCGGGCGCTCTTCGACGAGCGGGAGAATTACCGCGAGATCCGCCGGCTGGTCGCGGCCTACCATCGGGACTACGGGGACGACGTGACCTTCATCCCCGGGGCCTACTTCGCCAACGCCTACAACACAAGGGACCAGGTCAATCGCGATCTCCACGAGGGCTTGGCCCGTGTCTCCGAGATCATGGGCGGCGGCTTTCGGCCGAAGAGCGTGATCGCCGGCTTCCTGGCTGCGGCCAACCAGAAGTATTTGGCCGAGAACGAGGGGATCCGTGTTTGCCAGGGGAACATCTGGAGCCAGTACGCCGTCGACAACCAGGACGGCGAGGGCTCGATCTGCTATCCCTACTATCCCTCGACCGAGCACTTCTGCAAGCCGGCCCAAGGCGCGATGGACTTCATCGACTGCGTCAACCTGGACGGCTGGACCTGCGATTTTTTGGCGGCCCGGCGCCAGGGGCAGAATTGGGCCGCCTCCCAGCGCAGCCGCATGGGCGTCGGGCCCATCGAGACGATCGAGTGGTTCGGGCCTGAAGTCGGCCTGGCCCAGATGGTCCAGACGACGGCCGCCCACTTCGACGCGGGCTTCGCCCTCAACGGCTGGGCCTGGGTCACGAACTGCTGGGAGATCTCGCTCGTCCCGCAGATCGGGCACCTGGAAGTCCTGACGCGCTGGACCCGGCGTCTCCGCGAGCGCTGGCCCTCGGTGGAGTGCCTGACCCAGGGCGATTTCGGGAACGCCTTCCGGGCCCAGTATCCGGACAACGCGAACCTGCGGTACCGATTCGTCCAGAGAGGGACGGGCATCGGCGGATCCGAGGTCCCACTCGAGATCCGCTGGTTCATGTGCCGGGAGTTCCGCCTGGCGTTGCTGCGGAGCTGGAGGGAGCCGGGGACGGAGCGCGTCATCGACTTCACCCGCTACGACCTTCCCGCCCGCGAGCCCCAGGACATGACCCGGAGCTGGAGCCTGATGGGGCGCATCAACCAGAAGCGGACGCGGCCCCAGGACGAGCCCGTGCCCTTCGCGTCCCTCGCCGCGGACGAAAAGGCGCTGATCCTGAAATGGTTCCCCGAGTTGAAGACCTGAAGGAGTCGTCATGAAGAAACTGACCATGGTCGGGACCCTGGGCCTGCTCGCCGCGACGCTCATGTCTTGCGGCCCTCGCGTCCGGGAGGGTACGGTCGCCTATTCGCCGCAGCCCTGGCCGCCCCGCGTGTGGGCGTCCGATGTGCCGCCCGATTGCCCGTTCGAGCGTTCGAAGGACATCGTGGCTGTGGCCTTCACCCGCAACGCGGTCGCCTATACCGACGCCGATACGTGGTATCCGTCCTGGGCCTCCGACGGGAACATGTACAGCGGCTGGACGGACGGCGAGATCGGCGAGGAGAGCGTCCACTCGAACGGCAAGAACGCGCGGACCGGCAACGCCAGGATCGAAGGGGACGATCCGCTGAACCTGACGGTCGCATCGTTGGGCTCGGAAGCCGCCTCGCCGGCCCCCTACGGCGGGCGTTACCCGAGCGCGAACCTCGTCCACAACGGCATCTGGTATTACGGGACCTACGCCGTGGATTTCGACATGACCAAGCCGGAATACCGGGACCTCTACAGCTGGGCCATTTGCGGCCCCTTGCCGGGCTTCCGCATCTCGAAGGACTACGGAAAGACCTGGGCCCCGAGCCCGCTCTCACCCGAGAGGCCCCTGTTCCCCGAATCGGGCAAGGACGGCCGGCAGGTCAAGATGGGCACGCCCCATTTCGTCGACTTCGGACGGAACATGGAGCATTCCCCCGACGGCAAGGCCTACCTTGTCGGGCACGGCGCCCTGGACGGCGATCCGGCGCCTCGGATCGCCGGCAACAGCTGGATCGCCGGCGATGCCGTTTATCTGGCGCGGGTGACTCCGAGCCCCGAAACGATCAATGATGTCCGCAGTTATGAGTTCTACGCCGGACGGGGGGAGGACGGGCGGCCGGTCTGGTCGAAGGACTTCGCGGCCATCCGGCCCCTTGTTTCCTGGAACAACCGGATGGGGTGCACGACCATCAGCTACGACGCGCCCCTCCGCAAATACCTGATGTGCGTCACCGATGGCTGGCCCGGCGTGAAGGATATGAACTCCTATCTCCTCGAGGCCGACGAGATCACCGGTCCGTACCGGCTGATCACTTTCATGGCCAACTTCGGACGGCAGGCCTATTTCCTGACCTTTCCGTCGAAATTCATGGGCGCCGACGGCCGCAGCGCCTGGCTGAGCTATTCGGCGAATTTCCATATGAGCTATTTCGGCAACCGGACGGTGGCCGACCCCATGGGCAGCCGCTATGCCTGGACGCTCCAAGAGGTCCGCCTGCTTGACGCGCCCGGACTCGCCGCCCTGACGGCGGCCGCGGCCAACGCGCCCGAGGACCGGCTCAAGAGCGAGGCCAACCTGGCCCTCCGGGCCCGGGTCAACGTCTCGTCGGTCCATAAAAAGAATAAGCCCTTCACCGAGCTGATCGAGTACTTCGGGGAGGGCGCGGTCGACGGCATCGTCGATCCCGGCGAGGCCATCAACCGGCACGAATGGGTGAGCCTGGGAGAGCGGGAAACGGCCATGATCCGGCTGAGCTGGGATTCCTCCCAAACGGTCCGTCGGGCCTGGCTTTTCGACCGGCCGAACGCGAAAGATCACATCCTCTCCGGGGTCTTGCTCTTCAGCGACGGGACCGCGATCAAGGTCGGAGAACTGCCGAACGACGCCCGGTCGGCCCGGGAGGTCGTCTTCCCGGCCAAGACCGTCACGTGGGTCGTCTTCGCGGTCGACACCGTGTCGCCGGAGACGGCCAACGCGGGCCTCGCCGAGATGGCCGTTTTCAGGGATTAAGAGTATCCTGAGCCGGCAAGGAGAATGAGACCATGACCAAAAGATCCCCCCTCGGTGCGATCGTCGTCATCCTCGCGGTCCTGGGCGTCTTCGCGGGCCTGGCGGGACAGGACAAGCCTGCCGATCCCGGCCGTCTGACCCTGGACCGGATCTTCGCTTCGCAGGAGTTCGCCTCCGAGCGTTTCGGGCCGGCTCGCTGGATGAGCGACGGATCCTCTTATACGACGCTCGAACCCAGCGCGGAGGCCAAAGGCGGCCGCGATCTCGTCCTTTACCGGGCCGAGACAGGCCGGAGAGAGGTTCTGGTCTCGGCCGCCAAGCTCGTGCCGGCCGGAGCGGCCGCCCCGCTGGCCATCGAGAACTACGCCTGGTCTCCGGACGGAAAAGTGCTGATCGTCTTCACCAATTCCCAGCGCGTCTGGCGTCAGAACACGCGGGGCGATTTCTGGACCTACGAGCTCGCGTCCGGCCGCCTCCGGCAGATCGGGACGGGGTTCGAGCCCTCGAGTCTGATGTTCGCCAAGCTCTCTCCGGACGGCCTCAAGGCCGCCTATGTCGTTAAAAACAATATCTATGCGGAGGACCTCGCCACGGGCCGGACGACCCAGCTGACCTTCGACGGGGCCGAGGACATCATCAACGGGACCTCGGACTGGGTCAACGAGGAGGAGTTCTCCATCCGGGACGGCTTCCGCTGGTCGCCGGACAGCCGGTCCATCGCCTTCTGGCAATTCGACACCCATGAGGTGCCGGTCTTCACGATGATCAACAACACCGACACGCTCTATCCCAAGGTGACGACGTTCAAGCATCCCAAGCCCGGTCAGACCAATTCGGCCGTCCGCGTCGGCGTCGTCCCGGCCGGCGGCGGAGCCCCGGTCTGGATCAAGACCCCCGGAGATCCGCGCAACACCTATATCGCCCGTCTCGAATGGGCCGGGAACTCCCGCGAGGTCATCCTCCAGCACCTCAACCGGCTGCAGAACACGCTCACCGTGCTTCTCGGCGACGCCGCGACCGGCGCGGTCCGGACCGTCTTCACCGACAAGGACGAGACCTGGGTGGAGATCATGGAGGATTTCGCCTGGCTCGACGGCGGCCGGAGCCTGCTCTGGCTGAGCGAACGGGACGGCTGGCAGCACGCCTACCGCGTTTCGCGGGACGGCCGCGACGTCAAGCTCCTGACGCCGGGCGACTACGATGTCCTCAGCGTCGACGCCGTGGACGAGCGCGGCGGCTGGCTCTATGTCACGGCCTCGCCGGCGGACGCCACGAAGCGGTTCCTCTTCCGCGTCCGTATGGACGGCAAGAGCGCTCCCGTGCTCGTCGGCCCGGCCGGCCAGGCGGGCGTCCATCGTTACGACATCTCGCCCTCCTCCCGCTGGGCCTTTCATACGTTCGGCAGACTCGATACGCCGACGGTGACCGAGCTCGTCCGGCTGCCCGACGGCCGGGCCGTACGGACCCTGGCCGGGAACGCGGCCCTCAAGGCCAAGGTCGACGCCTTGCAACGGAGGCCGGTCGAATTCTTCAAGCTCGACATCGGCGACGGCGTCCAGGTCGATGGCTGGCGCATCCTGCCGCCCGATTTCGACCCGGCCAAAAAGTACCCGCTCCTCGTCTATGTTTACGGCGAGCCGGCCGGCCAGACCGTCCAGGACAACTGGGGCGGCAGCGGCTATCTCTGGCACCTCATGCTGGCCCAGCAGGGCTACGTCGTCTCCAGCTTCGACAACCGCGGCACGCCGGCGCCGCGCGGCCGGGCCTGGCGCAAGAGCATCTATCGCCAGATCGGCGTCCTGGCCTCGAAGGACCAGGCCGCGGCCGTGCGGGCGGCCCTGGCCGCCTGGCCGTTCATCGACGCCGAGCGCGTCGGCGTCTGGGGCTGGAGCGGCGGCGGCTCGATGACCCTCAACGCCATGTTCCGGTATACCGATCTCTATAGAACCGGCATCTCCGTGGCCTCGGTGCCGGATCAGCGCCTCTACGACACGATCTACCAGGAGCGATACATGGGCCTGCCCGACGATAACGCCGAAGGGTACAAACAAGGCTCGCCCATTACCTTCGCCAAGGACCTGAAGGGCCGCCTGCTCATCGTCCACGGCACGGGCGACGACAACGTCCACTATCAGGGATTCGAGAGGCTCGTCAACGAGCTCGTCGCCGACAACAAGGCCTTCACGATGATGGCCTACCCGAACCGTTCCCACGGCATCTACGAAGGACGGGGCACGACCCTTCACCTCTATTCGCTGTTCACCCGGTTCCTCAACGAGAATCTGCCGCCGGGAGGCCGGGCGCGCTGAGGACCCGGGGGAGGGGATCCACAGAGAACTCGAAGCGGCCCGAAGCGATTTTGTAGAGGCAGCTCCCGGCTTCGATCCCCCGGAAGGATACGCCCTCGGCCGAGGCGGCCGGACCGCTGCCCTCCCGGACCGCGGCGGGGTCGATGCCGGGGATATAGACGGTCGCCGTCGTGTTGGCGGGGACCGTCACGTCCAGGACGAAGCGGCTCCCGTCGAGCCGCCATTCGCTCCGGACCTCGCCCCGGATCGTGCGGATCATGGCCTTGGCCCAGGTCAGGTCGCCTGCCGGCTGAGGCCGGAAGACGATCCTGTCGAATCCGAAGGCGGCCGGGTCCGGCTGGATCCCCGCGACCCAGGCGAAGAGCCATTCGCTCACGGAGCCGAACATCCCGTGGTTGTGCGAATAGGTGTTGTCGCTGAACTCCCAGTGTTCCCAGAGCGTGGTCGCGCCGCGCTCGAGCATGTAGCCCCAGCCGGGAAAGCCCGTCCGGTCGACCAGCGCCCAGGCCAGGTCGGCCCGGCCGCGGCGGGACAGCACGTCGAGGAGGTATTCCGTGCCGAAGATCCCGGTCGCCAGCCTCGGGCCCTCGGCCGTCGTGACCTTGGCCACGAGCGCGTTAAAAGCGGCCGCCTCCTCGTCAGCCGGGACGAGGCCCAGGCCGAGGGCGACGGCCAGGCCGGCCTGGGTCATGGCCTCGTAGCGGCCGGCGGCCGAGCCGATGACCTTGGACCGATAGGCGGCGGCGATGAAGGCCGCGAGGTCCCTGTAGCGGGCCTCGTCCGCGCGCCGCCCCAGGAAGCCGGCCAGGCGGGCGGCCATCAGGGCCGTCTCATGGTAGAACGGCGTCACCAGCTCCGGAACGGGCGTCGGCTCCAGGCTCTCGTGGTCGGCCAAGCCCTCCCGGATGAGACCGTCGGGATTCGCTTGGGCCACGAGATCGAGCCAGCGGCGCGTCGTTTCGTATTGGCCCTCCACGATGCGGAGATCCCCGTAATGCTGGACGAGCTTGGTTTGGAGAAGCGGCTGGGCCATGGCCCAGACCAGCCCGCAGTACTGGATGCCCACGAAAGGGGCCGTGTCGGTCAGCATGCCGTCGGGCCGGGCGGCATCCGCCCAGTCGGCCGCCGCCTTGATGTAGAAACCGGCCATGTCGAAGTTGGCCAGGAAGGCGTCGGCCGTGGGGACGAGGTCGCCGCCGTATGCGAATTTCTCCCGATGGGGGCAGTCCGAATGGACGCTGAAGATGTTGCTCAGAAAGGTCCACCGGACCATGTCCTGGATCCGGTTGAAGAGGTCGTTCGAGCAGGAGAACTCTCCGCGCTCGGCGACGTCCGAGTTCAGCCGCAGGCCTTCGAGGTCGTCGAGCGCCGGCGGGTCGGGCAGCCCGGAGACTTCGGCGTAGCGGAAGCCGTGGAACGTGAACCGGGGCGTGTAGACCTCCTGGCCGCCGCCGCGGGCGATATAGACGTCGGCTTGCTCGGCGATCTCGGGCGCCCCGGGCCCGCCGACCGGAAGGCCGTCCTTGCCCCGGCCCTTGATCTGGCCGCAGACCGAGGTCAGCGGGTTCAAGGTCCCGTCCTTGTTGAGGAGCTCGCCGAAGCGGATCCGGACCCGTGTCCCCGCGGGCGCCCTCAGCCGCAGGCGGGCCCAGCCGGCGAAATTGCGACCGAGATCATAGAGGGCCACACCCGGCCTGGGCTCGCTCAGATGGACGGGGCGAAGTCGCGCCGTGACCCGGATAGGCGGCTGGGGCTGGGCTTGAAGAACGCCGCCCGGCCCCGGACAGGGGACGGCCGGCGACCACCCGGCCTGGCTCGCGCCCGGTGAATCCCAACCCGGGACCTCCCGTCGGGCGTCGTAGACCTCGCCCAGGTAGACGTTGTTCCGGAGGACCGGCCCGCCGCGGACCTGCCAGTCCGGGCCGGTCGCGACGGTTGTCACCGAGCCATCCTCGCCTTCGATCTCCAGCTGGGCGATGAGACAGGGCCGTCCGACCGGCAGGTCCTCGCGCAGGTTCCGCCTCCCCCACATCCGCAGGGGCAAAGGGTTCCACCAGCCGTTGCCCAGCATGACCCCGACGCAGTTGAGGCCCGACCGGACGAGCCCGGTCACGTCGTAAACGCTATAGAGGACCCGTTTCTCGTAATTCGTCCAGCCGGGGTCCAGGACCTGGTCGCCCACGCGGCGGCCGTTGATCGAGGCCTCGTAGTAGCCGAGCCCGGTGATAGAGAGCCGGGCCCTGGCGATCCCCGCCGGCGCGACGAACTCCTTCCGGAACAGCGGGGCCGGATCGTCGAGGTAGAAATCCTCGTCGACTTTGGGGCTGGGCTTTCCGTCGCTGATCCACCGACCCAGCCACGGGCTGTCTCCGAGGAGAGCCATTTCCCAGGAGGCCGTCGGGCTCCAGGCCGAGGGCCGGCCCCGGCCATCCCAGACGCGGACCTTCCAGAAGCAGCGCTGCCCGCTGCGGAGGGCCGGCCCGGCGTAGGCGATGCCCAGGCTTTCGGCGGAGCGGACTTTCCCAGAGTCCCAGAGATCGCCCCTGTCTATGTCGAGTAGCCGGGGCGAGCCGGAGACGAGGACCCGGTAAGCGCTCTGGACCTGGGCGCGGGCGTCCGCGGCGAGGGCCCAGCTTAGCCGCGGCCGCAGGGCATCGATGCCCAGCGGGTCTCGGCGGTACTCGCATCTCAGGTCCAACGGGGCGAGCAGACCGCCGCCGGGGTCCCCGGCCGGCCGGACGGCGGTGCCGCAGGCGGTCCAGACAAAGCCCAGCACGATCCCGGCGAAGGCGGCGCCTGCGGCTCGATGACGACGGGAAGGACCCGGATCACGGTCGATCATAACAACCATACTCCATCAGAGCCTCCCACCAGGCAACGATATTCTCCGGCGGGACGCCCGCCTGGATCACGTGGATCGGCGCGAACACGAATCCGCCCCCGGGGGCCAGGTCTTCGATGCGCCGGCGCGCTTCGTCCCGCACCTGCTGGGGCGTCCCGAACGGCAAGACATGCTGCGTGTCGCAGCTGCCGCCCCAGATGGTCAGATCGGCCCCGAACTCCCGCTTGAAGCGTTTCGTGTCGTCCATTCCTTTGCAGTTGACCTGCCAGGGGTTGAGGATGTCCACGCCGGCCTCGATCAGGAGCGGGACGAAGTCCCAGATCGCTCCGTCGCAATGGAAGAAGATGAAGATCTCGGTCCGGGCCAGGCTCTTGAGGAACTGGAACAACCGGCGATGGTACGGCCAGATCAGGTCCTTGTACATCGCCACAGAGACCAGTGGGCCCGACTGCGTGCCGAGATCGTCGGCGGTCGAGAGGACCAGCGTGTGCCCGTCGAGCCGGTCGAGCACCCGGCCCCAATAGGCCATCTTGATCTCGAGCTCCTTGGACATGATGGCGTGGACCATCGCGGGATCAGTGACCATGTCCATGAAGAACTGCTCGTACCCGCGCATCCACATGGCGTGCTCCCACATGCCCGCATGCATCCGCTCGACCACCACGCCGCGGCGCTCTTGTTCGACCACGTGATCGACGCGCTCCTTGAGGCCTTCGAAGCGGGCCGGATCGAGCGCGTCGGGCCAGGGGTAGCGCTCGATGTCGACCACCGTCCGGCAGTCCGCCAGGGGGCTGAGGTAGAGGTCGTAGTAATGCCCGCCGTGCCGGGGCATTTGCCAGCCTATTCCGAACTCGTCGATCAAGCGGTCGTGATCGCCGACCCGGCCGAGGTCCCGGGCCAGGCCGGCCCGGCCCGGGGCGTTCGGCCGGACGCTGCGCACATCCACCCTGAGGCGATCGCGCACGTCGTCCCCGGTCTCGGCCATCTGCGTGACCCGATCCAGGACCTGGGCGTCGCCGGGCAGGCCGAGCACGCGGCGCAGCGCCGTCAGGGCGCGGACATTGATGCCGGTGACCATCGAGCCGCCCAGGTCGAACGGGACACGGTCCGGTTCCCGATGATGCAGAGCCGTGACCAGGCGCCGGTAGCTCGTCCATTCCGCGGCCCCGGGGACCCGCCCGGGGATTCCTATAGCCGTCATCTTTGACCCTCCTTCCTTCAGGGCAACGAACACCAGGGATACGCCGGATCGATGGCCATGTCCGCTCAGTAGATCTCGTATTTCAGCGGCTGCTCAGACCGGTGCCTGACCCAGATGACCATCGTTTCCGTGCCGTCGGTGTCTCGGATGATGCCCTGTCTGAAATCCGGGCCGGCCACCAGGGCCCGGCCGTCGATCTTCATCCGGGCGGGGGACGGTCCTCCCCACCCTCTGATGACGAAGCAGGGATTCCAGACGGGGTGCTCTGCGGAGCCGTTCAGCCCGAAAGACAGCCGCTTCGACTCCCGGACCATCACGAAGGCCCCTTGCCTCTGGTCGTACTCCGCGCTTCGGCCGCCGCTCAAGTCCACGATCGCCGCGGGGGAATTCCAGGAGCGGTTCAACGAGGTGAGCCCTGCCGCGGGAAGGTCCGTCAGTCCGTAGATGTTGTAGGCCTCCATTCGCCCGTCTCCCAGGCGATGATGCAACCCGTTCAGCGTGCCCAGGCAGGAGCTGCTCGTGCGGTCCTTCCCGGTCGTCACGGTGCCGTCGCTCGGCAACAGTCCGACGGGATAATGGCTCCAGGCGTTGTAGTTCGAGAATCCGGGAGCCATCTGCATCGATTCCCACTGGCTGTAGGGGACCCAGAACGAACCGGTCTGGCCGATATTGAAATGCTTGTATTGGGACCGGAGATCCAGATAGACGAGGTTCTTCTCTCCGGAGATCGCCGCGCCCTTTCGGACCGTCTTGTTCGAAGAATAGTCCCACAGCTCGGTCTGGCCGTCCATGTTGGCGATGATGATCGATCCGGGGAAAACGTTGTCCTCGGGCCGGGTCCCCGGCGGATTGAGCAGTTCGTTCTGCTGGGACTGCGTATCGGGGTATTCGGCCATGCGTCCGCTCACCTGATAGCGGACCGACACGGCGTCGGGATAGATATACCAATACTCGTCCGTCCAGAGCCCCCAGCCGTTCCGGTCCGGCCAGAGCCACTCGTATCCGATGCTGACGCTCGCGTTGCGCCAGTGGACGACGACCCTGGCGTCGGTGTTCTCGATGAGCCGGACGTGGGAGTAGCGGCACATCTTGTCGGACATGTGCTCGTAGCACTGATCGGTGTAATTCTCCGGGCCCTGGTCGTTGACCCAGCGGCCCGCGGGGCCAGGCTCCGTGACGAGGCTGGGGAGGTAGTTGGTCCCGCGCCAGAAGACGAATCGATTGGGCCGGTCGTCGAACGTGACGACGATGTCGGCATGGTCGCCCACGCGCCACAGGCCTTCCCACTCCGGACCGAATCGCAGTCTCGTATAGGCCGCCCCGAAGCCCTTGGCCTGGGCCGGCCCGGCGGGCAGGACCCAATGGCTCAGGGGGGAGAGGTCGTCGGGCCGGAAGGCCTGGTGATCCGCGCGTATCTCCGCCTCGTCCAGGGCCCGGTCGAAGACGCGCACTTCGTCGATGAGGCCGCTGAAGACCATGTTCGACCGGTACTCCTTGGTGATCTCCCGCTCGCACGCCCAGGGGTAGCCCTTCTCCTGGGCCATGCCGACGAACAGGTCCAGGTCCGTCGCATCCTGGACGGCCCCCGTCGCGGGTCCGGAAGCCGCCAGGACTCCGTCCAAGTAGATCGCGAAGCCCTTCGCTTTTCGATACGTCGCGGTGACGAAGGTCCATTTCAGAAGGTCCACGGCTTTGTTGGTGGTCAGCCCGGTCCACCGGCCATCGAGGCAGGCCTCCAGGGAGATCCGGCCCAAATGATCGATGGCCAGGCGATACCCGGCGCGGTGGCCCCGGCCGTGGTCGACGAGGCCCGATCGGTCCCAAGAATATTCCTGCGGGGCGATCCAGGCCTCGATCGTGAAATCGCCGCGGATGTTCGGGAGTTCCCGGGAAGGCACCGTCACTCGATTGGTGTAGCCGTCGAACGACAGGCACGTTCCGGAAACCCCTTTTCTCCAGTAGCTGTCCGCACCGCCGATGACACACTCCGCTCCCTTGACGCTTTCCCTGGTGAGATCCTCCTGGGCGGCGAGCCCCTCGTCGAACCGCAGCCACAGCGCGGGGGACTCGACGCCTCCCTTGACAACCGGCGCTCCCGGGACGGCATCGCCTGGCTGGCGCTGCAACCGTGCCGGCGTTAGGCCCAGGACCTTGATCCCGGACGAGGCCAGCTCGAGGATCTGAGTGGTCTTGTTCAATGGATCGTTCCAGTCGTCCAGCCGGACGCAGCCTTTCTTCACATCCCGGGTGATCCGCCCGTCGGGAGTGATCGTGAAGTACTCTTCGGCGTAATCGGCGAAGTAGCTGCCGATATCGCCGCTATAGGTCCTCTGAAAATCGGTGAAGTGCGGGCTCTTCAGGTCCGGGGCGTACCTCCAGTGGACGACGATCCGGTCGGGAGAGCTCTCGATCAGGCGGACATAGGAACACCTGTTGATCTTGTCGGGACGTTCTGGGGGGCCGTCGCCGCTCACCGGCAGTATCCGGTCGACGAAATACTTCGTTTCCGACGGCTGCCAGTACGGCCGATAGCCGAATTCCCGGCAGAACACGAATCGGCCCTTGTTTCCGACGTTGACGACGAGGTCGGCGTATTGGCCCGTATTGTTGTGATCGTCATAGTCCAGCCGGGTGTGATAGGCGTAAAACTCCCCGGGCCGCGCTGCGACGCAGGAGGCGAGGACCAGGACCATCGCCGCCGCTGCGGCCAATGACGACACGCCGGTCGCCGAGACGCCGCCAGGCTTGACATTTCGAATGATCTTCACGGCATTCCTCCTTTTCGACGAGAATCAGGCTGCCCCGCAGGGGCGATTTCGAGCGTTTTGGGGCTCCTTGATCTTGGCTTGATCGTCGAGCAGGCATCGGATGGTCCGATCGCAACGCTCCCGCAGCTCGGCCAGCACGCGGGCCTGGCCGGGATCACCGGCCAGGTTCCTCTTCTCGTCAGGATCTTCCGCCAGATCGAAGAGCTCCTCATATTCCGGATGCGCGGGGTATCGGATGTATTTCCAGCGCTCGGTCCGAACGCATTCGCTCTGCGGGATATCGGGGTGGTCCCAGAGCTCCTCGCAGAAGATCTCCGAGCGCCAGATGGGCGTTCCCCTTCCGAGTAGGGGCTTCAGGCTGCGGCCCTGGACCTGAGAGGGGATGGGCACCCCGGCCAGGTCCATGAGGGTCGGTCCAAGATCGATGTTCAAGACCATGTCCCGGCGCACGAGTCCGCGGTCCGCACGCGGCGCCCGCGGATCGTAGACCACGAGCGGGACCCTGATCGACGGCTCGTACATCAGCCACTTGTCGGCGTAACCGCGCTCGCCCAGAAAATAGCCGTTGTCCGAGGTGTAGACGACGACCGTGTTCCGGTCGAGACCCAGGCAGGCCAGCTCGTCCCGGATCCGGCCGAGGACCATGTCGACGCCGCTGATCATCCGGTAGTAGCCCTTGACCATCTCCTGGAATTTCTCCGGTGTGTCGAACCGCCAGCCCCAACGCGTCCGGCTCATCGTGTTTTTCAGAAAGGCGGGCTGGGCGTCGTAATATTCCGGCGCCGCCATTTCGGGGACGGGGATATCGACGTCCCGATAGAGGCCGTCAACGGCCTGCGGCCAAAAATATTGCTTGGGATTGTCGTCGTCGGCGTGTGGGGCCCAGGGGCACCAGACCAGACAGAAAGGCCGGCCCGGCTCGAGGCCGCGCAGGAATCCGATGGCCCGTTCGCCTTCGACCTCCGTCATGTGGCGCTCGACCCCGTCGATCGTTTGGATGTGGGGGAGGCCGTCAAAGTCGGTGAAGTCGAACATCTCGGCGGGAACGCCCTTGTCCACGGCCACGCCGAACTTGCCGACGAATCCCATCCGGTAGCCCGCTCGGCGGAGCCGCACCGGGAAGCTGATGTCGATGAAGGCCGGGGCCAGAGGAGGCTTGGTGAAGGTGTATGTGTGCGTTCGTTCATACGTTCCGGTCAGGATGCTGGCCCGGCTGGCGGCGCAGATCGGGGTGGTCACGAAGGCGCGATCGAACCGGATGCCGTCACCGGCCAGCCGGTCGACGCTCGGCGTCCGGATGATCGGATTGCCAGCGCAGCCCAGGGTGTCGAAACGTTGATCGTCGGTCAGGACGAACAGGAAATTCGGACGGACTGTCGGTCCCCCACCGGGGCGGCACCCCCGGCCGAACGCCAGGGCGCCCAGGCCGGCGGCGGAAGCGCCGAGGAATTTCCGGCGGGTCAACATGACGCGTCGGCCTTGGGCTCTCAAGGCTCGATCGATCCTTCCCGGGGCGTGATGATCTGGACCGGTCCGAAAAGGCCCGATCTCATCAACGGGGGCATCTCCGTGTAGACGGGACGCTTCTTGCCGCCCGGCACACGGCCGTAGGAGCTGTCCGATGTCGGGTCCGTCTGGATCCGGTCGATGTTGCTTCGGGTGAAACGCTCCGACTCGGGCCTCAACGAATCCGCATTCAGCCGGTTGGCCCAGAGATTGGCGACCCGGATCTCCAGCCGGTTCGACCCGCTTCGAACGGCTCCGGAGATCTCGACCCGATAGGGCGGCAACCAGACCACTCCCAGGTCTTTCCCGTTGACGGTCACATCGGCGATCTCGGCCAGGTCGCCTAGCTGGAGGAACAACCGGCGCCCCGAGGTCCAGGCGGCCGGCAGTTCGAACGTCGTCCGATAGGTCGCGATCCCCGAAAAGGCCCGGATCCCGGCGTCGGTCGATTCGGTCCAGCTCTGGAGCCGCCCGAAGGTCGCCGTTCGCGGGGCTCCCCAGCCTTCGGGGAACTCGACCTGCCAGGGACCGTTGACGGTCAGGGCCGCGGGATCGCTCGACGACAAGAACGTATCCCGGGACAGCGGATCCAGCGTCGGGAGCTCGGAGGGCCCGGCCTTCCGGAAAACGACGAAAACCGATCCCAACGGCCCTACCTCAACGCGAAGCTCGGTCCGGCCCCTTGCGACCGTCGTCCAGCCCCGGCTCGCGCTCCGTCGTCCGGAATCGGGCCACCAGAATTCCGGAGCCAGCCCTTTGGCCTCCGCGGCGACCCTGAACCGGCAGGTCAGACCCTGCGGCTCTTTCGTCTTATTACGGATGAAGTAGAATTCCGCATCCCCGGTCCTCCGATGGACGAAGTCCAGCGGGCCCAGGTCCCCTTCGGGACGGCCGGCGATCTCGAGGTCGGGATCGACGCCGATGGCCCTGAGCGCCGCGCTCCTTTCGCTGGCGACGATGAAGCGTCCCCGGCCGATCGGCCGGACCCGGACCTTCGGGCCGTCCGGCCGGTCCGACTTCTCGGCTTCGCCCCAGAGCTCGTCGGCCAATCGCTTGGCCTCCCGGTCGTTCATTTCCCGGTCCTGAAGGCCCGGGGAGCGGGACGGCCTCTGGTGACCGATGACCGTGGCCCCGTCGACGACCAGCGCCCTGATCCTCTTCAAGACCTCCAGGGGGATATGGTCCTGCTCGGGAAGTGTGAGGGCCGCATAGCTCGTCCCGTCCGGCAGCGCGATCCGCCCCTCATTCACCCGCATCCGCCGAAGGATCACCTCCGACGAGCACACGTCGTAGTCGTTCGACGGATCGAGGCCCGCCAAGAGAGGCTTTTCGGGCACGTTGCAGAGCGACGGAAAGAAGTTCGGCGCCTGGTCGCCGTAGAAATGGCACACGTCGGCGACGAACCAGCCCTGGCGCAGCATGTAGGAGCACCGCGCCAAGTAGTCCATCAGGCCGCGGGCCATCGGCCACCAGGTCGCCGCGGGATTGATATCCGTGCCCGCGTGATAGGCCCATCCCGGAAGTCCCGCCTCTGGCGGAGAGCTCGCGAACGTGTGAAGGGAGAAGCAATTCAGACCCTCGCACAGAGCCCGGTC
Organism: uncultured Eubacteriales bacterium; assembly: GCA_964541055.1. Taxonomy (GTDB): domain Bacteria; phylum Acidobacteriota; class Aminicenantia; order Aminicenantales; family Saccharicenantaceae; genus RBG-16-66-30. The sequence continues at coordinate 9,965 of CAZIQR010000015.1, read as the reverse complement.
GGCGATCTCCTTGTGGTTCAGGGGACCGTCAACCCAGCGGCGCCAGGTGGTGAAGGACTCCGCGTCGACCAACCTCTTGTCGTAGACGTGCGCGGCCGAGGCGATCTCCTTGACCAGGAAGATGCCACGGTGCCGGATCCAGAACTCCCCGCGGGGGATATCGACGGCCCCGAGCGCCGTGATCCCGTCGACCGGATTGGAATCCCAGATCGGAGGTCCCGGCCCGCCGGCCTCGGCGATGAGCTCCACGCCGTAGGAACGGAGGAGCCTCCGGCCGGTCGCGTAATGAGATTCGATCAGCCGGTCGCTCACCGTCTTCCGCCAATCGTACAGGAACCGTTCTTGGGCCCCTGGATCGGCGAGCCGCCAGCCCGCGAGGAGCGGCAGGAACCGGACCACCGGATAGCCCGTCCGGCGCTCGAATTCGCCGGCCATGGATTCGTTCCAGGGCGTGAATCCGTCGAGCTCCATGCTGTCAAACTCCATCGTTCGGAAGCTGGTTCCCACGAAGGAGTCCCGCCCCAGCTCTTTCAAGATGGCGGTGACGATATGGCGAAGGTGGAACTCGGTGGCCCGGGGATCGAAGAAGTCGATCATGAGGCCGCCCGATTTCGGGCTGGGCACGATCAGCTGTTGCCCGTGATTCGCACAGACGAAACGGAGGATCGTCCATTCTCCCGCGGGGACGTCCCACCGCAGCCGGCCGCCGGCGTCGACCCGGTTCGAGAGGTCGACGACCCGGTCCACATCGGCGATGGTCATCGATCTGTCGTGCGGCACGGCCAGCACCGCCACCTCCCGCAGATAGAGGGGCCTCCCGTGCTCATCGCGCGGACACTGCTCCGGCAATCCGGGCAGGGGCAATCCCTCCTCAAATCGCTTTGGGCCCTTAACGTTGGTCGCGGACTGATAGAGGCCTTTCCCCGCGTGTTCCGGCGGGATCCAGCTCCCGCCCGCGTTCCAGCCGCTCGACGCCACCAGGCCGACTCTCAATCCGAGCCGGTCCGCCTCGCGGATCGCATGGGCGATCAGACGCGCGGATTCCGGGCCGAGGAACGCGGGACCGGCCGGCACGCGTCCGTCGGGATCGGCGGCCGCCGCCACGTCCCAGATCTCGCCGCCGCGCAGGCCGCCCCGGGCCATCGCCTCCAGGTCTCGGGTGATCTGCTCCTTGGTGATCGACCCGTTGAGCCAATCCCAAAAGCATCCGGGCCGGACCTCCACGGGGGGATCGGCGAAGGCGGAGGGCGAAAGCCGGTCTTCGGCCCGGGCCGATCCCTGGAGGTTCTGAGAAGAAAAACGCGCAGAGGGATCGCCCGACGCCGGCGCGTGGGAAGACCCGTCGCAGCCTTGCAGCGCGATGGCCGCGAGCACGATCAACCGGATCCAGCGGCTCAGCTTGGACATGTCGGTCCTCCGTGATCCAATCATGGTCGGTCCCAGGAGACCAGCTCGGAGGGCAGTTCCGGCCAGGCCCCTTTCCGTGAGCAGACGTATCCGGCGACGCGGTTGGCCCGATCGCCGATCTCAGGCCAGCTCTTGTGTCTTAACATCCCGGTGACCAGGGCCGCCGTGAAGGCGTCTCCCGCCCCGACCGTGTCCGCGGTCTCGACGGGGAGGCCGGGATGGCTGATATCGACGCCGCGCCCGAAAAGGCGGCTTCCCGCCGGACCTTTCGTCAGGGCGACGAGAGAGAGGGGATAGGTCTCGAGCAGGCCGGCCAGGGCCCGGGATTCCGAATTCAATGGTGACCCTTCCCTGAGCTCAGAACGCGTTCCCGAGAACGGCGCTTCATCGTCCTCTCTTTTGAGGACAGCACGGCGGCAATATAGGCAGTTGTTTTGGCCGACGCTACCTCCTTTTCCCTGGCACAATCTTTGGGGATGAGGCTGATGATGGAGCCGGTGACCGGCCCGGAGCATGGGATGATGGATGTTCTCATGACGACGATGGAATTGTCAGGGCGCCTCAGCGCTTGATACTCCGCGGCTTAACAACGCCGGCATCTTCGGAAAGCGCTTTCTTTTCCGCTTCTTTCAGGGATTCAACGCTAACCTTGTCGGGCAGGACATAGAGTTTTGCCTCGCACTTCTCCCGCGCCGAATCCGGCGCGAACGTCACGCACAGTCGCCCTTCCATGGAATCCTCCAAACCCTTGGGCCAACCGAACAGGTCCTCCAGCCAAACCGCTTTTTTCTCCCCAGGGGCCAGCTTGACTTCCGTGAATTCCTCTTCCAACGAGACAGGAATCGACACCCCCTTATTCTTGCGCGCCCAGTACCACGGCCTGTGCGAGACCTTATAGACAACCGGAGATTCCGAACGATTGGCCAATATCAGCCGTGTGTGCCAGCCGCCCAGCCAGTATGGATCGTTCTGCCAATAATTCGTATAGGGGAAAATAAGCTGTTTCCGCTCCTTATCCCATATCCCCTGCACCTCGTCGGAATACAGCAGCCAAGCTTTTTTATAGGCTCTCGTTGCGTCTGGGCCTTCTATGTCCGGAACCAACAAGATATAGGCGTAAAAAGGCTCATCGCTGGAAAATTCCGCTCGCCCGGTCCAGTTCGCGTCCGCGGGGACAGGAAACTTCCCCCCGGCGTACCACTCCTCCTGTAATACGTTATCGGTACTGCTCGTATCCGGCGCCAGCTCGTGAACCCTCGTCCAGGTCCCCTTCTGGCCATTCTTGTAGACGAAGTCGGGGTCATCGGCAATCAAAGTAAACGAGACCTTGATCGGCTTGGTCAAACTCGGGTTAAATACCGACATCGCAAAATCGGCAACATTCCAGCCTCGCTCGGTCTTGATTCGGCCGGCGCGCATATTTTCGTAGCGGTGGAATTTGGCCTTCTTAACCGGAAACGCCGGCCCCTTGGGCAAGAGTTGGTCATCTCCAGCAAGACCCACTATAGTCATGAATATCCCCACCATCAGCCATACCGCACATACCATCGTTTTTCTTTTCATAAGTCTTGACCTCTTAGTATCGTCGATGAGTATATTTCGGCCTTCGGGCGGGGTCAAGAGAAGTTGGCCGCGGGAAAAAATCGGCCGGACAGGTCAAGGATGTCCGGATCCCAACACCCTAGAAGATCCCGGGATATCGCTTCCTGATGAGCGACCGCTCCTTTTCGGTGAGGTCCTCCAATGGGATCGGGGTGTCTTCCGGTCGGCGCTGCTTCTGGTTGATGCGGTTGATCAGGCTCCAGTTGCGCGTCGGATTGTTGGCCGAGGGATCGGCCGGCTCGCGGGCGGGGAGATCGTAGCGTGTAAAGTCGATGACCATTCCTGGCTCATCCTTATGCCAGTCGCGCAGGATGGCAAGACGAAAGTCCCGGTTCATGAACCAGCGGATTTCCAGATGGGTTTCCGAACCGCCGATGCCGGTTCCGCGCTGCACGAACTGGTAGTCCAGATGGCTGTTGTCCGGATGCTCGCGCCGCCAGGCCTCGCCGAATTCCCCCTGCGTGACGACTTTGCCGTCTGGCCAGCGTTGCCGGATGTTCCGGAGCCACTGGGTGAGGCAGGGCAGGCATTCCGGGGGCAGGCCTTTGACCAGGCTGATTTCCCAGCAATTGGCGATCCAGCCGAAGCCGTTGCGCTTGAAGCCGTCGTCGAAGTGGTTGGCGGTGACCGCCATCACCTCGGCCATGCCGTTTTCCACGCCGAGGTTGCGATAGGACTCAATGGGGCCGACTCCGAGACGGCTGTTGAATCCGCCCTCGAAGCCGAAGCGCCGCGCGCACAGGAAATCGCAGGTCCAGCCGTCCAGATTCACGCAATCAATGAAGTCGGCTCTGCCCTGCGCCGGTTTGCAGGCGTGCTCGCGGCTCGGATAATAGGGATAGCTGATCGAGCCGTCGCCGTCGCCGTTGTCGATGCCGTATTGGCTCCAGATCGTGCCCTGGCAGACATGGATTCCCTCCTCTTCGGCCAGATAGCGCAGGTTCTCGGCGGACAGGAAACCGGCCACGAGGCTCTTGGGTTTGTAGCCGTCGCCAACCATGTCGCGGATCTTAAGCAGCGCCTCTTTGATGTCCAGGTTGACTTGTTTTCTGGAGCTATACATGGGCGCGAAATATCCACCCGGAATGAAAGTGATCTCGTCGCCGTAGGTCTTGTGATAGCCGACAACCTGTTTGCGGATGGCAGCGTAATTCGGCCGTTCATCATGAAGGGCAAGCCAGGAGAAGGCCCAGGTCACTCTGGCTCCCGGAAACCCCCTGCTGACCGCGTCGCGGAAGGCCGCTACGGTTTCGGGCGTGTGGATAGCGGCCTCGTCCTCGCCCTCGTTCAGGTTGCGGGCCGCCTCGATCTGGTTCACGCGGATCACCGTGTTCAAGGTCAGGAAACGCCCGCCCTTCACGGTGAGTGGTTTCTCCGGGGACGCAGCAGATCTTGAGACACTATAGGTCTTCCCGGGTCGTGCGGTAAATGAGATCTCAGATAGCGTGCCGGCCGGGTTGACGGTTTTTATCGTTGCCCCATCGCACTGCACCTGGAGCTCCCCCTTCATTGTCCCAGGGAAAACAACCTTGAATTCACGTTGGAATGCGGATTTCAACTCCACCGAAGTGTCGGAGGGATAGGTCACCTCCAGTTTCCCGAGCTTTAATTTCCGACCCTTGGCATGGGGCGGGACCACGATCGTCCGGTAGTCCTCCTGAACGCCGTAATGGGAATTCACAAGCATGCTCCAGATGGCGACTCCCCAGCAGTAATCCTTGACTCCCAAACCGCGACCTTCAACACCGTTGTAACGTTCGTGAGCATGTCCGTCATGCTTCCTCACCAACTCCAGCATCTTGTCCGTCATCTCCCTGGCAAGGTCGTAGTAGCCATAGCGATCAAGGCCGAGCGCTATCAAATAGTTCGTGGGGGGCCACACGTCGCCGCGCCAGAATCCATCCGGGCGGAAGGTTGGTTCGTTCATCGCTGAAGTGGTTACCGGATATTTGCTCCAAAACAACGACGGATCGGTCAACTGCCTGACCAGTTCCCCGGCTTGTTCCGCACTTGCCAAGCCGGCCGTCAGAGCAAGAAACCCCTGCAGCGTTCGCACACGGATGAACTTGTCGGTATCCCGGTTAAGGTTGTAGAAGAACTTCGTTTCCGGGTCCCACATTTTTCTGCGGATCGCCTCGGTTCGTTTGGCGAGATTCTGTTCATACTTTTTCATCATTTCGATGCGTCCGGCTTGTCGACACATCTCGATCATCGCCCTTTCGGACATGGCCAGGAAACAAGTCTGATCGACGCCTTCAATGTTCCCGTACCATGCACCGCCTGTGCCGCGTGTGGGATGCTCTGTCAAACGCAGGCCATCGAGTGTCGGGGTGAAATCGAAGGTTTCAAAGCGGGCCGTTTGGACGATATCGGCGATCGAGCATTTCTTGTAGGCACCATATTCGATCAAGCCATCATTGTCCACATCCCGCTCAGTGGCATACCAGGTTAAGAATGAGTCCAAATAGGGCAGGCAGAGATCGAGCAACGCCTGGTCATGGGTCTGGTTGTAAACCATCAGACAACCCCATGCCAGAATCGGGATTTGGGAGAAACCATCTTGCGGCAGATCCGGCTTGGTGGTGCAGGGCACCATGCCATAGCGGTATGTCCCTTTGGGCGCTTCCGGATTATTGTCGATCACATTCCAATAATTCCGAAAGATATCGCAGGCCAATGGATCATCACCCAACGGCGCCCACGCATTGAGAACGAACATGGTATCCCACTGCAATTGGCACTTGGCGTAGGACGTGTCGCCTGCTCCGGAAATCGAGAAAAACCGATATGGCAGCCCGGGGAGCGCCGGTTCCCACAATTTGTCAAAGGTGCAATCGATATATAGATCATGCACCAGCTTGGTCAATTCCGGGCTTTCCGTGGATACCTGTTTGGGCAGATTCTCCCTGGCGCGCCGAATGGTTTCTTCAGCAAGCGTGAAAGTCCTTTCTGTCCTTGCTTCTCCCTGCGCGGTATCCGCCCTGGCGGGCAAGATCGCAGCAAACGCCAACCATGCCGCGGCTGCGGGCAAGCAGGCGGATAGAAGGAGCTTCAAGTTCCGGTAAATTCTCGGTGGGTTTGGGAAATTCATTTTTTCACCTGGCAAGGAATCGCCCGCTTCGGGCTCGGAATCCATACTCCCTTTCATGAAATAAAATTAAAGATATCCCGGCCCCGGACAGGTGTCAAGAAATCAAAACCCGGCAGGCCTGAGCTCCGGCGGGTGGGCTATCGGTCAGAACGGCCGAAATACCGCCCGAACCTGGTCAGTCCTCCCCCACCTTGGCTTATACTCGAAGAATTCGGGGTTTGAGTGATGCGCCCCCTATTTCATTTTTTCGTAGAACTCCCAGTTCAGAGGCATGGCGGGCGAGAGCTTCTGGTCGCTCAAGGCGAGGCGTACCAATGGGTACGGCAAGCTTCCCATTTCGATGATCGCATCGTTGAATTCCTTGTAGGTCATCTTACCGGAATCAACCAGGTCGCGGCTGATCTGCCGAAGCTGGAGGGCGCCGAGTTGATAAGCCGCCTGATACAACGGACCGTATCCGCCGGCGAAGGACCGCCGGACTTCTCCGATGGCGTTCTCCCGTTCGAAATTGACTTTGTCGACAATATAGTCGATGCATTCCTGCGGCGACCATTCGCCGAGGTGGTATTTGAGCGAGAAGACGATCCGGACACACCGATGCATTCGCCAAAAGAGGGCCCCAACCCGTTCTTCCGGCGTGTCGTGGAAGCCAAGATCGTACATGATCATCTCCCAATAGACGCACCAGCCCTCGCTCCAGAAGTCCGATTCGGGGACTGGGCTTCGATAGACGTCATATCTTCGATCCATGTAGCCCTGCATATTGTGCCCGGGGAGCATCTCATGGAAGGCGGTGGCGTGAGAGATCGGAAGGCTGTTGCCCCGCATGCTTTCGATCTTCTGCCGAGTCGTCATCGTATCCGTCGGATACGATACGCTGATCAGCGGGCCGCCGGTAAAGAACGGATTGATCCGTTGCCGTTCCGGCGACATCATTTCCATTTGCATCAGTTCATTTTCGATTTCCGGAATCGTGAGCAGATCCTTGGTTCGGATGTATTCCACGGCCTCGCGGAGCGAATCCCGGATCCCGTCGGGTTGCTCTCCCGGAGGGAGGTGCATATCCTTGACCTTCTCCTGCGCCTGCTTCCAATCATCGCCGAAGCCCATCATCCGGGACGCTTTGATCATTTCCGCTTCGCACCAAGCGTACTCCCGGAGGCCGATCTCGATGAGTTGTTCCGGGGTATAGGGGATCATTTCGTCGGCGAGCTCGAGCATCAGGCCCGCTCGGCCGATTGGCTGTCCTTTGATTCCGCTGGTGTCGGGCTTGGCCGGGGTCTTCGCGGCCGGGGGGGCGTCCAGCCGGCGGATCTGACCTTCGATGTAGTTTCGGAGGGCGAGATAGGAAATCTGGGCCGGCCGGCTGAGCTTGGCGAAGTCCAGCTTTTTCAGAGCCGACTGCCAACCCGTCCAGTAGGATCTTGGGGGCGCCGTTCGGGATGCGGCCGGGGGTCCGCCTTCTTCATCGCCGCGGCCGTCGCGCGACGGCCACAACAACTGGGCGACGCCCCGCATCTCGTCCTGAGGCGCGGCCAGAAGCCGGGCGAGATCGGGGACTTGAGCGTATTTCGGCGCCGGGGAGGGTTCGATCACCGCAGGTGTCGGGGGCGCATCTGCAGGATCCACGGCCGCCGGGACGATCTTGTCTCGAAGAAACGAGGCAAAGCTCTCTAAAGCCGTGTCGACCTCCTTGAACGGCTGGGCCATCCACCACATGAATAGCGGATCGTATCCGTTGTAGAAGCCGCGCCAGGCGGCGAGGGCTTTCCGCAGCGCCTCGACGGCCGCCGGGGCGCGTCCGGCCGCCGTTTTCCCGACTTTGAGAGTCCCCGCTTCCAAGGCCGTGCGCGTCGCCGCGATCTGCTCCGCGACCGCGGACAAGGCGAGAGCGGCCTTTTTAGGATCCATGGAATCCATCCGGAGACGGGCTTCTTCCAATTGATGGATAGCGTGGGCGAAGGGGATCAGTGGGGCGAGAGAGATCTCCGCCGCGGCGGCGCTTTCGAGTTCGCGGAGATGATCTTGAATGGTTCCCTGCAGTTTTTGAAGATCGCCTTTGGCCGGAGCGCTGAGCCTGGCGGCGTCCAACTTTCCCAAAGAGTCCGCCCAATCCAGGTCATACTGTTTCAGGCGAGCGAAACGGGTCGGCGAAGGAAGATAATAAAAACGGCTCAAGAGATCGCGGTCGGCCTCGTACCGGCGGATCACAATGAGCATTTCGCTCTGCCGGGGCGTCAAGCTGGCGGTTAGATCCGCAGGAGCGACGGCGGGCGGGGCCGAGGCCGGCGGCTGTCTCGCCGGGGCGGGATTTTGGGAGAAAGTCGGGATAACGCAAAAAACCGCCGCGAAAAGCAGGCGGGCGATCCGGGCGAGAGAGGAAACTCCATTTTTCATGACGACTCTCCTCAGAAATAATGATTGAAGTATTACATATCTCGAGAGATCTTCATACTCCGGAAAAACACGGCAGGCCTTTCGGATCTTGCCCCGATGGGCGTTGGGGATCAACCGGATTAACCTATTCATTCCGAATATATTGATTGTTCTCCGGGCCCGCAATAACGTCATCCACGCCAACCGACTGCCGCACTCCGTTGGCATCCCCTACACGATTTTAGTATCATCGGCCCATATGAAGGAGGCGTGCCATGAGACTGACCAACCTCATGACCGCGGTGGATCTTCACGCGGCCGGAGAGCCCGGCCGGGTGATCATCGGCGGCGTCCTTGACGTCCCCGGCCGGACGATGTTCGAGAAGATGAAGTACTTCGAGCAGCACGCCGACGGCCTGAGGAAACGCATGCTGCGCGAGCCGCGCGGCTACCCGGCCTCGAACTGCAACCTCATCCTGCCACCGACCGACCCCCGCGCCCAGGCGGGGTTCATCATTATGGAACAGACCGAATACGTCCCCATGTCGGGGACGAACACGATCTGCACGGCCACCGCCCTCCTCGAGACCGGCATGCTCCCGATGAAAGAACCTTACACCGACATGGTCCTCGAATCTCCGGCCGGGCTCGTTTCAGTAAGGGCGCACTGCGCCAACGGCAAAGTATTGAGCGTATTGTTTCGGAACGTCCCTGCCTTCGCTGTTCATCTCGGCCGCCCCGTCGAAGTCCCGGAGCTCGGAACCGTGGTCGTGGACGTGGCATGGGGAGGCATGTTCTATTACATCGCCGAGGCGGCGCCCCTCGGCTTTCACCTGACTCCCGACGAGGGCAGGGACATCGTTCGCGCCGGCGAAATGATCAAGGCCGCGGTCCGCGAACAGTTGCCTGTCGTCTATCCTGACAATCCCGAGATCCGAGGCGTGACCATCGGCGTCCTTTCGGGGCCTCCGTCATCGCCGAGCGCCGACCGGAAAAACGCCGTCGTCGTGTCGACCGGCACCTTGGATTGGAACAATCCCTCTTCCTGGACCGGCGCCATCGACCGCTCGCCGTGCGGCACGGGGACGTGTGCCACGATGGCCGTTCTCCATGCAAAAGGCGAGCTCCCTCTCCACCGGGATTTCCGCCACGAGGGCATTCTCGGGACGATCTTCACGGGCCGCCTGATTGAAGAGACCCGGGTCGGGCCCTACCCGGCCGTCGTCCCCACGATCACGGGCACGGCTTGGATCACGGGTTGGGCCACCTACGGCGTGGATCCGGACGATCCCTTCCCCGAAGGCTTCACCGTCGGGGACATCTGGGGACGGGCGGATTAGCCGGCGTGCCGGCCCGGCCGAGGGAATGAATTTCGGTTCCGGTTCCGTCTAGAATCAGAATAATAAATATTCTTCAGTCCAGCTGATGACGAACCATGCCCGTTGCGGCGTTAAAGATACATTCTTGGTATCGTTGATAAGCCCGGCTT
>CAZIQR010000014.1:0-28843 GCA_964541055.1 uncultured Eubacteriales bacterium | reverse complement strand
GCATCCCTGGGATTCCTATTTACCGTGACCCTGGGATTTCAGCTTACCGCTTCCATGACCTTCCGATCCTCACGAAGGGCCGGGAGGATGTGGCGAGGGCGGTCTTTCAGGAGCTCCTCCAGGACTGGCGCGGCAAGTATGCCAAGGTTCTCTCCCAGCTCAGCGGGCATCTCAAGGCCGCCGATGAGACCGCCGCGCGGCTCAGGGCGATCCAGGGCGAAGCCCATCGAGAGGCGATCAGCCACAGTATCGCGCCGCTTAACCTCGCCCCCAACGGCCGCGGAGATCTCGAGTTCGCCCTTGAGAATGGGCGGGTCCAGGAATTCCTGAAAATCGCCAAGGACAACGGCTATGAGCTTTGAGACGCCGCAAGAAAGCCCCACAATGACCCCTCAGGAGAAGTTGGCCCGGACCTGGCGCGAGTGGTATGGTTGCGAGCTTCGTGCCTTCCACTCGACTCTTAAGGCGCTTCTCGATTCGAACCAGCGGCTCAAGGCGATCCGCGCGGACGTCAACAGCGAAGCCGCTAAGGTCGGCCTCGGGCCCGTCAATCTGATGCCCGCGGGCCAGAGCGTGATCGAGGAGTCCTTAACCCCTGAAAGGCTTAGGGAATTCCTAGAGTCCTGCCAGGCCAATGGCTACGCCATCGAATAGGCGCGTCCGCCCGGACCCCAGGAACAAGGACGGCCCCAGCTGTGGGCTGTCGATCCTGGCCCGCGTGAGGGGATAAGGTGAAATGAACTACTATCGAAAGGTCAAGGCAAACGAGGTCGATGACGTGAAGCGGGACATAGCGGCCGAGGCGGTCAAACTCGCCCGCAAGGAGCTGAGCCTGCCGGCTCTCGAGGTTCGCTGGTTCAAGCTCACAGATGAGTTAATGGCCATGCTCGACAAGGCCTGCAAGAAGTTCGCTGGCGCTGATCGCATTACCTTCGAAGATGAGGTGTCGATCGGCGGGAAGGTCCACCCTTTCGGCATGAAGCTGGGCGGGAAGTCGAGCGGCTGGAAGGCCCCGTATATCGAGCTTTCGGCGGAAGTGCCCACCTCGGGAATCGCTTTCAGCGCGCTTCATGAGTGCGCCCATTTAGCCGACTTTCGGGACGGCGTCATCGATCCAGCTTCGCTCAAAACGCGGGACGGAGTCGTTCACGCGGAGAAGAGGGCGAACGATTTCGCCAACCGCTTCGCCTGGCATGTTAATCGGCTGTTTCAGCCCGGACCGGCTGAAAAGCGGAGGTGAGAGATGAGGGCCCGCGGGGAAGGTCAGCCCTTCTTTGCGGGCCTGATCGTCTTCGACTCGAGCCAGCGGTCAACGTCCGTCCTTCTGAAAAGGACCTTTTGGGCGAGCTTAATAAACGGGATGGAGCGGCTCTTTATCAGCTTATCCAGGGTGCCACGGCTGATCCGGAGATATTCCATAAGTTCCGCTCTTGTAAGAAGTTCCGGGGCAGGCATGGCGGCATTATAATCCGAAAATTCTCCCCAGGGAATAACGCTTGACAAGGCTCGCTGGAATGTGCGAGAATAAGCACAGATAGGCAAGTATGAGGCAGACATGGAAAAGATGTTCACGATCAACCAGATTTGCCTGGAGCTCGGAGTCGCCCGCCGATCCGTCCATGACTGGATCGCGAAGGGTGAGCTCAAGGCTTTCCATCTCGGCGGCAAGCGCCTAACGCGGGTCTGGGAGTCGGACCTGTTAAGGTTCATCCGCAGCAAGCGGACGAAATCTTCTAAGTAGGGGAGGTCCTGCATGTCAAAGACGATCGGGCGATGGCGCCGGCCCTCGACGGGCACCTATCACAAGCCGCGGCCGCTCCTGGCCGATGAGTTCTTCGTCCTAGCTGGTGGGGACCCTGTCCAGATCGACCGGCTTCTAAACGCAACGCGGGGAAAGAAGAGCTATGCGAAGGCACTCCTCGGCGCGCTTATCCACGGCTCTGATAGGCCGGCGCCCGCCGAGGCTGTCCGGCGCTATCGCTCCATAACCGAGGACGAGGCCACGCGAGTCCTCCGCAACGTCTCGCGGCGCGTTGCCGCGCGGCACCCTGAACTGACGGCCTAGCCGAGGAGGGGAGCATGAATCCTCGAAAGGCGAAAGCGGCTGGGCGCAAGGATCGTCCGCGGCGCCGAAAAAAAGAAGAGACCTATGTAAAGGTCCCTGGCCAGGGCCGGATCTACAAGAGGGGAGCGGTTTGGTATCTCGACTATTGGCTGGACGGCCGAAGAAAGCAGGAGCGCGGCTCGAGCGACAAGGCCGAGGCCCTCCGGATGCTGGCAGCAAAGAGGACGGACGCGGAGCGCGGGGCCCTGCACTTTGAGAAGCGCCAGATCGTCCGCTTCTCCGACTTCGTCAAGGACTATGTCGGGCTCAAGGCTGAGGCCGGCTCGAGGTCGGTCCGCAGCATTGAGGGCTACATCCGGCACATGGTCGATTACTTCGGCGAGACTCCGCTTTCCCGGATCGACTCGGAAATGGTCGAGGCATATCGGGACCAAAGGCTCAAGCAGCGAGTGGCCGGCATGGAGCCAGCCGAGCTCAAGAAGAAGCTCACGGCGGCCAGCGTGGCGTTGGCCAGAGCGAAGGCTTCCCGGAAGCCGGCGCCACGCACAGCCGCCGCCCTAGAGAAGCGGATCGCCCAGCTCCGGGAGCAACTCGCCGGAGAGGGCCGGACCATGAAGGGGCGGAGCATCAACCGGGAGCTGGCCACCCTCCGCAACGTCTTCACGCTGGCCAGGAAGAAGAAGCGCTTTAGCGGGGACAATCCGGTCCAGGGCGTGGACTTCTTCCCGGAGCCCTTCCGGGAACACCACATCCTCAGCGCGGACGAGTATGGCCGGCTCATCGAGGCTGCGGACCCGCGCCTCCGGCCGATCATCCAAGTCGCCGTGAGGACGGGTCTCCGGAAAGACGATATTCTCCGGCTCGAGTGGAAGAACATCAACACTGAGCGGATGATCTTGAGGGCATTCGTCTCGAAGACCCAGACCTGGCACGAGCAGCCCATCATGGGCACCCTGGCCAACATCCTCGAGTCCATCCCGAAGATCGGCCCCTATGTCTTCACCAACCCCGCCACCGGGACTCGCTGGAACGATATCTCCGGCTGGTGGGCCGAGGCCAAGATCGGCGCCGGCCTCGGAGAGCTTGACTTCACCTTCCATGATTTGAGGGCCAACGCCGGCACGAGGACCGCCGAAAGGGCGGGCCTCTTCGCGGCCCAGATGCTTCTCGATCACAAGAGCGGCGCCACCACGGCGCGTTATCTCAACCGGACGATGGAGAGCGGCGTGGCCGCGGCCACGGCCCTCGAGGACTTCTACTCCACCAAGCCCGAAGAGAAGCCGGAGCCTCCGGCCAGCGTTACAAATGTGGGACAAGCACCTGTTACACAGGGCGCAACTCTAAATGATTCAATCAATTAGGGCGTCTCAGGCGGCGACTACGAATCAGCAGGTCGGGTGTTCGAGTCACCCCGGGCGCGCTCTTCTTTTCCTCTTAACGCGCCGCCGGCCGAATTCCGCCGGGATTCCATGAGCTGCGCCCACGGGGTTGCAGATTCCTCTTCATCCAACACCACGATATTGTGTATAGTGAGGCCATGGAAAAGATGAAGGCTGTGATCTATACAAAATACGGTCCGCCGGAAGTCCTGCAGATCCAAGAGGTTGACAAGCCGGTTCCCAAGGACAACGAGGTCCTGGTCGAGGTACACGCCGCCTCGCTCAACGCCTATGACTGGCGCTTCTTGAGGGGCAAGCCGCTTGTTATGCGCCTCATGAGCGGGCTACGCAGGCCAAAAAACGGGATCGCCGGAGCCGATCTGGCGGGCCGTGTCGCGGCCGTTGGCGGGAAGGCCCGGGGCTTCAAGCCCGGGGACGAGGTCTTCGGCTGTCAACCCGGTGCTTTCGCCGAGTGCATCTCGGTCCGGGAGGATCGGCTGGCTCTGAAGCCCGCCGGCATGACCTTTGAGGAGGCGGCCGCCATGCCCATGGCCGGCCTGACGGCGCTCCAGGCCCTGCGCGACAAAGGGCAGATCCAGCCGGGCCTCAAGGTCCTGATCTACGGAGCCGGGGGCGGCGTAGGGACGTTCGCTGTCCAGATCGCGAAATCTTTCGGCGCCGCGGTCACGGCCGTCTGTGGGCCGACCAATGTGGACCTGGTTCGTTCTCTCGGAGCGGACCGCGTCATCGATTATACCAAAGACGATTTCACCGGGAACGGCGAGCGCTACGATCTGATCCTTGCCGTCAACGGCTCCCGCTCGATCTTCGCCTATCGCCGTTCGTTGAGTCCCTGCGGCATCTTTGTCGTAGCCGGAGGGGCCTTCCCTCAGCTTCTCCAGGGGCTGCTCCTGGGGCCGGCGATCTCGCGGTTCGGACGCAAAAAAATGGGCAGCATGCTGGCCCGGATCAAGACCCGTGACCTGGATCTCCTCGGCGCCCTTTGGCTGTCCGGACGGATCAAGCCCGTCATCGACAGGCGTTATCCCTTGAGCGAGATCGCGGAGGCTGTCCGCTATCTCGAGCAGGGGCATGCCCGGGGCAAGGTCGTCATCGCCGTCAAGCCCGACGCCCCTTGAGCTTCTGCGCCGGGGGCCCGAGTCCGCCGGCGGTGGCTTTTTGGCCCGAATCCTGATATAAAAGAGCCCCAGATTCGCGAACGGAGGACATCATGAGCTTGAGACGCAAAGAGATCGTCGCCGCGCAGAAGGCGTCGTTCGAACAGAAGTTGAAGGGCCGCCTGGCCAAGCTGGCGGTGAAGGGCATCAAGGACCGCAAGGCCGACCGGGACCCGATCGTCAAGAACCTGAAGGCCGAGATCAAGGCCTCGACCAAGCGGCTGGCTCGTATCGCCGAGCTCGACAAGAGAACGGAAGAGATGGCCCGCATCAAGGCCGAGAAGGCCGCCGCCCCCAAGAAGGGAGAAGAGACCAAGGCGGCCAAGGCGAAGCCCGCGCCAAAGGAAGGCAAGCCGAAGAAGGAAAAGCCTGAGGGCGCCAAGGGCGAGGCCAAGCCGCCCAAGAAGAAGCCCGAAGGGGCGAAGGAAGCGCCGGCCGCTCCCGCCGTTCCGGCCAAGCCCGAGGCCTGATCCTCTACCTTTTCACATCGACCCAGCGGCCGGTCCGGTCGGATTCGACCGCGGCGTCGATCACGCACATCATCTCGTGGCCCGTGCCGAAGTCCGGGAACGCCGCCCGGTAGGGCTTCCCGGCCCTCTTGGCCGCCAGGGCCTCATAGTAATCGCGGAAGAGGTTGAAGACAGCGTCGTGGTAGCCGACGGGGTGCCCCGTCGGCAAAAGGGCGTATTTCCGGGTGTCTTCTGCCTGCAGCTGTGACGATTCAAAGAAGATCTCGTTCGCCTTTTCACGGTGCCCGATCCAGAGGTCGTTCGGATGGACGTGGCTCCAGGCATAGGATTCCTTCGAGCCGAAGACCTGGATCTCGAGATCGACCTTGCGTCCGGCCGCGGCCTGGCAGGTTGTGAAATTTCCCCGCGCGCCGTTCTCGAGCTTGAGAAAGACCGAGGCGTAATCGTCGAGGGCGATGGCCACGTCCTCGGATTCTCCGGCCGCCCCGGCGCCGAACGAGAGGACGCCGCCTTTGGGCCGCCGCCGCTTCGGCAGGCAGGTGTGAAGCTCGGCCATGACCGCGGCGATCCTCTGGCCGGTAATGAATTCGACGAGGTCGAACCAATGGCTCCCAAGGTCGGCGATGACATTGGCTCGGCCCGCGACTGACGGATCGAGCCGCCACGAGTAGTCGGTCTCGAAGAAGAGCCAGTCCTGCAGGAAATGGCCCATGAAGGCCCGGACCTCGCCGAGGTCGCCGCGCCTCGCCCGGGCCGCCGCCTCCTGGACGACCGGGTAGTAGCGATAGCAGAAGTCGATGGCCGTCAGGGTTTTATGCTCGCGGGCCAGCTCGAGCAGCCGGCCGGATTCCGTGGAGTCGAGGGCCAGCGGTTTTTCCGACAGCAGCTCTTTCCCCGCCTCGATCGCCTTGGCGTTGATGTCGAAGTGAACGTTGTTCGGCGCGCAGTTATGGACGACCTCGACCTCGCGGTCGGAAATGACGGCGTCGGCGTTGTCATAGACCCGGCCGATGCCGAACTTGGCCGCCGCACCACGGGCGAAGTCGAGGCGGGGGTCGGCGATGGCCACGACCTCGACGCCGCCGAGGCGTCTCAGCATCTCGAGATGAACCTGGCCGATGTAGCCCGTCCCGATGAGTCCGACCTTGATCGTTGGCATGGTTGACCTCCGCCTCGGACAGGATAAACCAAGCCGCCGTCCAAGGTAAAGCGCCGGCCTGCAGTTGCCAGCCGAGGCGAAATCCGATAAAAGAGAGGCATGGCCCATCTGGCGGCGCGATCGGGGTATCAGGACCTTGTCCGGCGCCTGAACCTCTCCCCTCAGGGCGCCCCGCCGTCCGACCTTTTGTTCGAGATCCTCAAGGTCCTCATGAACGAGAAGGAGGCGGCGCTCGTCGCTCAAACACCGCTCCGGCCCTTCACGGTCGAGCGGGCGGCCCGCGCCTGGCGGATGAAACCCGCCGAAGCCGGAAAGGTACTGGACGAGCTTGCCTCCCGGGCCCTCCTCGTCGATTCCGAGTGGCACGGACGCCGAACGTACGTCCTGCCGCCGCCCATGGCCGGCTTCTTCGAGTTCTCGATGATGCGGCTCCGGGGCGACGTCGACCAGAAGCTCCTGGCCCGGCTCTATTACGAATACATCACCGTCGAGGAGGATTTCATCAAGGCCCTCTTCACCCAGGGCGAGACCCAGCTCGGCCGGACGTTCGTCAACGAGGCGGTCCTCACGAGCGAGAACGCTCTCCACGTCCTGGACTACGAGCGGGCCAGCGAGGTCGTCAAGACCGCTTCCCACCGCGGCGTCGGCCTCTGCTACTGCCGGCACAAAATGGCCCACGCGGCCCGCGCGTGCGACGCCCCGCTCGATATCTGCATGACCTTCAATGCCACGGCCGCGTCGCTCGTCCGCCACGGCTACGCGCGGGCCGTCGATGTCGCCGAGGGCCTTGACCTGCTCGCGGAGGCCCGGGGCCGCAATCTCGTCCAGTTCGGCGAGAATATCCGCGACCGCCCGAGCTTCATCTGCAATTGCTGCGGCTGCTGCTGCGAGGCCATGATCGCCCAGCGGCGCTTCGGCCTCCTGCACCCCGTGCACACGACGAACTTCCTGCCGGTCGTCGACGCCCGCTCGTGCACGGGCTGTGGGGACTGTGTGGCCGCCTGCCCGGTCGGAGCGATCGGCCTCGTCTCGGCCAACGATGCGCGCCTT
This sequence comes from uncultured Eubacteriales bacterium, assembly GCA_964541055.1. Classification (GTDB taxonomy): domain Bacteria; phylum Acidobacteriota; class Aminicenantia; order Aminicenantales; family Saccharicenantaceae; genus RBG-16-66-30. Next base: position 21,542 of record CAZIQR010000014.1, on the reverse strand, counting down.
CCCAAGAAGAAGCGGGCCCGGGTGGACGCCTCGATCTGCCTCGGCTGCGGGGTCTGCGTCGGCGCCTGCCGGGCGAGGAGCCTCTCCTTGGCTTCTCGGCCGGAACGGGTCATCACCCCCCTCGACTCGGTCCACCGCGCCGTGGTCATGGCCATCGAACGGGGCAAGCTCCAGAACCTGGTCTTCGACAATCAGGCCTTCGCCAGCCACCGGGCGCTGGCCGCGGTACTGGGGGTCATCCTCCGTCTGCCGCCGCTCAAGCAGGCCCTGGCCAGCCGGCAGATGAAGTCCCGCTACCTCGAGGCTTTGATCGCCCGGCTCCGGTTCTGACCGGGCTCATCGAACCGTTGGGCTCCGGCCGGGCTGGAGGCAAAAAAAAGCGCCCCACCCCGCGGAGGGTGAGGCGTGACAGGAGGTCTCGTTGAGGCCGGGGCGCGCGGCTCAGAAGCCGATGCCCACCAGGGCCATGATCGACCGGTTCTTGACGGATTCGCCGACCGAGGGATCCTTGAGGATGTTCATCAGGCCCAGGTTATAGCGGCCCTCGGCGGTCAGGGTGATGCCCGGCAGATGGAAGGCCAGGCCCGCGCCGCCGACGACGCCGTAGTCGTACTTCTGGAACGTGTCGGCCAGATCCTGTTCGTCACGGACGCCGCCCGATTCCATGACGCCGGTGGCCTTGATGAGGTAGGACCCGTAGCCGCCGCCGCAGATGAAGGGACGGACCGGCCCGGCCGGGATGACGTTGATCCGGAGCATCACCGGGACCTGGATATAGTCGAAACGGTATTCGAGGAAATCCGGATCAACCGCGTAGCGGGCGCCCATCCGGGTGTACAGGACCTCCGGCTGGATGGACACGATCCCAAGGTTGAGGCCGAGGGAGAGGCCGCCCACGAAATAGCGGAGATTCCCGAAGGCGAAGTCGGGAGGCTCGGTCGAGGTCAGCTGGAACTTCGACAGGGACAGGCCGCCCTTGAGACCGACGCCGGCCTGGAGGGCCTGCGGGACGAGGGCCGCCACGCACAGGGCTGCGAGGACGACGACGAACGACTTTTTCATGACGATCTCCTTCCGTTGAAATACCCTCCCAGATTAGCGCGGGCGGCCTGGCCGTCAATCATCGTTTTAGAGGTTATCGGGGGTGACATTCAGGCCTTCCGGGTCACCCCCGATGGCGAAGTCCCGGTTGACCGGTCCGGAGTCGGCATGCTATAAGCCGGAGGAGGGCCCATGAAAAGACGCGATTTCTTCAAAACGGCCGGTCTTGCCTCTCTGGCGTGGCCTTCCAGCCGCTTCGGGTCCATGCCGCTGGGCCCGGGCCGCCGTCCGAATATCGTCTTCATCATGGCCGACGACCACGCCTCGCAGGCCGTCGGCTGCTACGGCCGCGGCCTTAACCGCACCCCGGCGATCGACCGGATCGCGCGCGAGGGCGTGCGGTTCGACCGCTGCTTCTGCACCAACGGCATCTGCGCTCCGAGCCGGGCGGTCATCCTGACCGGCCGGCACAGCCACCTGAACGGGGTCCGCGACAACACCGACGTCTTCGACGGTGGGCAGCCGACCTTTCCCAAGATCCTGCGGGCCGCCGGCTACGAGACCGTCCTGTTCGGCAAGTGGCATCTCAAGAGCGATCCGACGGGCTTCGATCGTTGGGCGATCCTGCCCGACCAGGGCGATTACTATAACCCCGACTTCATCGAGATGGGGCAGAGGAGCCGGCGCCACGGCTACGTCACCGACATCCTGACCGATATGGCCGTCGACTTTCTGGGGGCGCGGCGAACCGCGGCGAAGCCGTTCCTGATGATGGTCCACCACAAGGCGCCGCACCGCAACTGGCAGCCGGCCGAACGGCATTACCATCTCTATGACGATGCCGTGTTCCCCGAACCGCCGACCCTCTTCGACGATTACGCGACGCGCTCGCGGGCCGCCTTCGAGCAGGAGATGACCATCCGGGAGCACATGACCCTGGGGTCCGATCTCAAGCTCGGCCCGCCGCCGGAGCGGATGGACGGGCCGCAGCGCGAGGCCTGGGAGAAGGCCTACGGACCGAAGCGGGAGGCCTTCCGGCGACAGGCGCCGGAGGGGGCGGCGCTCGTCCGCTGGAAATACCGCCGTTATCTCCAGGATTACCTGGCCTGCATCGCCGCTGTCGACGAAAGCGTCGGCCGGGTCCTGGACGCTCTCGACGCGACCGGACTCGCCTCCGACACGCTGGTCGTCTACACCTCGGACCAGGGCTTCTTCCTGGGCGAGCACGGCTGGTTCGACAAGCGCTTCATGTACGAGGAAGCGCTGCGCATGCCTTTGGTGATGCGCTTCCCGGGCCGCATCGAGCCGGGCTCGGTCAATGCCGACATGATCTCGAACCTGGATTTCGCGCCGACCTTCCTGGACGTGGCCGGCCAGGGAAAGCCGCCGCTGATGCAGGGCCGCTCGTTCCGGCCCCTCCTCCTGGGATGGTGCGTCGCGGGCTGGCCCGAGGCGGTCTATTATCACTATTATGAGTTCCCCGCGGACCACATGGTCCGCAAGCACTACGGGGTCCGCACGGTCCGCTACAAGCTGATCCGCTTCTATGACGGCCTCGACGCCTGGGAGCTCTACGACCTGGAGAAGGACCCCCTCGAGATCCGCAACGTCGCCGACGACCCGGCCTACGCCGCGGTCCGCCGGGACCTCGAGCGCGAGCTGGCGCGGCTGAGGGCTTTCTATCGCGATCCCGAGCCCGCTTCTGGTCCCGTGCCGGGGCGAGGAGGGGGTTAGGCATGGACCTTCTCGTCCTGCGCGAGCTCGTCATCGTCCTGGCCGCATCGGTCCTTATCATCTCGCTCTTCCACCGGCTCAAGCTGCCGTCGGTCGTCGGCTTCCTCCTGACCGGCGTCCTGATCGGGCCGGGCGGGCTGTCGCTGATCAAGAACGACGCGACCGTTCGGACGCTGGCCGAGATCGGCGTCGTCATGCTCCTGTTCACGATCGGGCTCGAATTCGAGCCTGCCCGGCTCAAGCGGATCCGGCGCAACTTCCTTGTCGGCGGCAGCCTCCAGGTCGTCTTGACCACGGCCGCCTGCGTCGCGGCCCTGACCGCATTCGCAAAGATGGGTTTCCGGGAAGCCCTGTTCTACGGCTTCCTGGTGTCCCTGAGCAGCACGGCCGTCGTCCTCAAGATCCTCGGCGACCGCGGCGAAACGGATTCACCCCAAGGCCGCCTCTCGCTCGGCATCCTCATTTTCCAGGACTTGGCCATCGTGCCGATGATCGCCCTCGTTCCCGTGCTGGCCAATGCCGGCCGGGTTCCGGCCGGGGCCATCGCCCTGCGGCTGGCCCTCAGCGCCGTTCTCGTGGCGGGAGCCTTCCTCCTGGCGCGGGTCCTGATGCCCCTCATCCTGAACCTCGTCGTACGGATGCGCCTCCGCGAGGTCTTCCTCATCGCCACGCTTTTCCTCTGCCTCGGGATGGCGCTCCTGACGTCCGCCCTCGGCCTGTCCCTGGCCTTGGGCGCATTCCTGGCCGGGGTCATCCTGGCCGAATCCGATTACAGCCACCAGGTCGTCTCCGATATCCTGCCGTTCCGGGATGTTTTCAACAGCCTCTTCTTCATCGCAGTCGGGATGCTCCTCGATATCCGCGGCGTCTGGACCTACTGGCCTTTGATCCTGGGCCTGGCCGCCGCCGTCCTCGTTCTCAAGGCGCTGGCCGTGGCCGGGACCGTGGGCCTGCTCGGCTTCGGCCCGCGGATCTCCGTCCTGACGGGCCTGGCCTTGGCCCAGATCGGGGAATTCTCCTTCGTCTTGGCGGGCGTGGGCCGGGCCAACGGCTTCCTGGCCGGGGATATCTTCCAGGCCTTCATTGCCTCGTCCATCCTGACCATCGTGGCGACGCCGTTCCTGATCAGGGCCTCTCCGGCCCTGGCCGATCTCGGCGCCCGCCGGCTGCCCTGGAAAAGCCGGGCCGGCGAAGAGGGCCGGATGCCCCGGTGCGAGTTCCAGGGGCACGTCGTCATCGCCGGCTACGGCCTCAACGGACGGAACCTGGCCCACGTCCTCAACGAGTCCGGCATCCCCTATGTCATTCTCGAGCTCAATCCCGTGACCGTTCGCGAAGCGGCCGCGGCGGGCGAGCCGATCATCTTCGGCGACGTGTCCCGGCCGACGATCCTCGAGGAGGCCGGGCTGCGCCGGGCCAAGGCCATCGTCTTCGCCATCTCCGACCCGCTCGTGACGCGGCGCGGCGTCAAGGCGGTCAAGGCCATGAACCCGGATGTCCACGTCATTGTCCGGACGCGGTATGCGGCGGAGATCGACGAGCTGCTGCGCGCCGGGGCGGACGAGGTCATCCCGGAGGAGTTCGAGACCTCGATCGAGATCTTTACCCGGGTGCTCGAGAAGTATCACGTGCCCCGCAACGTCGTCGACGCGGAGGTCAAGGTCCTGCGGGGCGAATGCTACGGCATGCTCAGGGGGGCCTGCAGCGCCGTCCGCCCCGTGACCGAGCGGATCGCGGACCTGCTGGCGGCCGGGACGGCCGAAACCTATTTTGTGCCCCGGGGCGGCTGGCCGGCCCGGAAGACCCTGGGCGATCTCGACCTGCGCGGCAGGACCGGGGCGACGGTCATCGCCGTCGTCCGCGGCTCGGATTCGTTCACCAGCCCGGGAGCGGATTTCCGGATCGAGGCACAGGACACGCTGGTGCTCGTGGCCAGCCACCGCGACATCGACCGGGCCTTCGTCTATCTCGTGACCGGCGAGCCCGATGCTCCTTCGGGACCGCACGGAGGCGGCCCGGTTTGAGCGCGCCGCAACCCTGGCGGTCCCTCCTGCTCGTCGGGCCGACCGGATCGGGAAAGACGCCGCTCGGGGACGAGCTCGAACGGCGAGGATGGGACGGTCGGCGTTGCGTCCATTTCGACTTCGGGAGGGCCCTCCGGTCCGTGGCCTCGAGCCGGGGAGGGGCGTTTGGGCTCACGATCGAGGAAGAGGATGCCGTCCGGGCCTCGCTCGGCTCCGGCGCGCTTTTCGAGGACAAGGACCTGCCGATGATCCGGAAGATCCTGATCGGTTTCGCGGCTACCCGCAGCCTTGGCCCGGACGACCGGCTGGCCCTCAACGGCTTGCCGCGGCATCGGCATCAGGCCGAGGCTCTGTCGGCGATCGTCGCCGTGGAGCGGGTCGTGTCCCTCGAAGCCGACGCGCCGACGATCCTCGAGCGCATCCGCCGGGACACGGGCGGCGACCGGGCCGGCCGGCCCGATGACGACCTCGCATCGGTGGTGACGCGGCTTGAGACCTTCCGGGCGAGGACCGTTCCGCTTCTCGCTTACTACCGGGATCGCGGCGTCCCGGCCACGGCCATCCGGGTGACGGCCGACATGACGGCCGGCGACATGTACGCCGAGCTCGACCGGGCGGCCCAGGCCTGCTTCTAGGGAGGTGACCATGACCATCCGGATCCGGTTCGCGGCCGCGATCGCGCTGCTCTCTTTTTGGCACTCCGGGCTCGGGGCCCAAACGGCTCCGCCCCGCTTCGAGACCATCCTCTACGGCGCATCCTACTACTGGGAATACATGCCCACCGAGCGGCTCGAAAAGGATTTCGCGCTCATGGAAAAGGCCGGGACGAGCGTCATCCGGGTCGGCGAGTCGACCTGGGGCGTTCTCGAGCCGAGCGACGGCCGGTTCGATCTCGATTGGCTCGGCCGTGTCCTCGACCGGGCGCGGAAAGCGGGGATCAAGGTCATCCTCGGGACGCCGACCTATTCCATCCCGGCCTGGCTCTTCAAAAAGCACCCGGAGATCCAGGTCAAGCCCGTCAACGGACCCCGCTACACCTATGGCCTGCGGCAGATGTCCGACCTGACCCACCCCGTTTACAGGCGCTACGCCGAGCGGATCATCCGCAAGATGGTCGAGCGCTTCCGGGACCATCCGGCCGTCATCGGCTACCAGCTCGACAACGAGACCCACCCTTCGGGAACGGCCGACGCGCACGTTCAGGCCGCCTTCCGTGAGCGGCTCCGCCGGAAGTTCGTCACCCCCGCCGCGCTCGACAAGGCCTGGGGCCTGAACTACTGGGGGCAGCGGATCAACTCGTTCGACGAGCTCCCGCCGCGGGACGGCGCCCGCAACCCGGGCTACCTGCTCGAGTGGGAGCGGTTCGAACAGGACATCGCCACTGATTTCCTGAGCTGGCAGGCCCGGATCGTCGGGGAGCTGCGGCGGCCCGGCCAGTTCATCACCCACGATTTCTGCGGCGGATTGCCGACCGACGTCCGTCAATTCGAGATCGCCAAGGCCTTGGACGTCCCGGCGGTCAACATCTATTTCGGGCTCCAGGACGACATGACCGGCGAGGAGATCGCCTTCAGCGGCGACGTCGCGAGGTCCCTCAAGCGCTCGAATTACCTCGTGACCGAGACCACGGCCCAGACGACGGGCTGGGACTCGTCCGCCCAGTTCCCGCCTTACGACGGGCAGTTGCGGCTCGCGGCCTTCGCCCACGTCCTGAGCGGCGCCAATCTCGTCGCTTACTGGCACTGGCATTCGCTCCACTACGGCCAGGAGACCTATTGGAAAGGCGTGCTGGCCCACGATCTCGAGCCCGGCCGGGTTTACGGCGAGGTCAGCCGCATCGCCCGGGAGCTCCGTCGCGTCGGGCCCGTTCTCGCCAACCTGACGAAAAAGAACCGGGTGGCCATCCTCTACAGCCTGGACTCTCTCCATGCCTTGAACGTCATGCCCTTTGACGCCAAGACGGGCTACATGACGGTGCTTGCCCAGCTCTATCGCTCGCTTTACCGGCTGAACGCCGAGGCTGACTTCATCGATGCGGACGATCCTCATTTGGAGGGCTATGACCTGGTCGTCGTCCCGCCCCTTTATATCGCCGACGACCGGCTGCTCCGCCGCACGTCGGATTACGTCGCCGCCGGCGGGCATGTCCTCCTGACGTTCAAGAGCGGCTTCTGCGACGAGAATTCGACCGTCCGGGCGGTGCGGGCCCCCGGGCCTCTGCGCCAAGCCTGCGGCTTTTCCTATCAGGAGTTCACCAGCCTGAAGGGGCCGCTCGCTCTCAAGGGCGATCCGTTCCGCGCCGGGGAGGCGAACAGCGTCTCGGTCTGGGCCGAATACCTCCTTCCCGAGACATGCCGGGCCCTGGCTTATTATGACCACCCGGTGTTCGGCGCCTTTCCTGCGATCACGCGGAACCGGTTCGGCCGCGGCACGCTGACCTACGAAGGCACGGTCGTCTCGGACGGGCTCCAGGACAGGATCGTCGCCGACTGTCTGAGCGAAGCCGGGATCCCCACTCCCGACGCCGGCCTGCCGCCGGGCGTCAAGGCCAAGCACGGCGTCCTGGTTGACGGCGCGGCCGTGCACGGCTACTTCAATTTTTCGCCCGCCGCGCGGACCTTCGTTTATGACCGCGAGAGCGGCCAGGACCTTTTGTCGGGAGCCGCGGTGGGCGCGAGGAGCCGTGTGACGCTTCCGCCCTGGGACTTCGTGATCGTCCGCGCCGAGCGCTGATCCGGCCGACGATCTTGGCGCCGGTCCAAGAAATCGGTTGACAGGCGCGACGGCGAAACATACATTTTCCGTCTAAGATTCAATGAGGAGGACGTCATGACCCGCTTCCGCCCGACCAAGATCGGCGCCGCGTTCGTTTTTATTCTCGCGATCGCCGCCGCTCTGACCGTTTTTGCCGCTCGCCCGAACGGCCCCGTGACCAACCGGGCCGGCCAGCCCTGGACCGGGGAGTTCGACAGCTGCACCTCGATCGAGGTCGGCCGCCTGGCCACGGTCGACGGCTCGGTCATCACCTGCCATACCTGCGACGGGCCGTACCGGCAGTGGGTCAACATCGTGCCCCATCAAAAATGGCCCGACAAGTCCACCACGAAGATCTATTCCGGCAAGATGCACACCGAGACGCCGACCGATCTGCGCGGCATCGTCCAGACCGGGGAGATCCCGCAGGTCCCCGAGACCTTCCGCTTCCTGAACACGGCCTATCCCGCCCTCAACGAGGCCGGCCTGGCGATCGGCGAGACGACGATCGGCGGCCGCCGCGAGCTCGTCAACAACGAGGGCATGTTCATGATCGAGGAGCTCGAGCGCATCGCCCTCGAGCGCTGCCGGACCGCCCGTGAGGCCATCAAGCTCGTCGGGGCCCTGGTCAAGGAATACGGCTACGGCGATTTCGGCGAGTGCATCACCCTCGCCGACGGCAAGGAGGTCTGGCACTTCGAGATCATGGGCGCCGGACCGCTCGAGAAGGGGGCCGTCTGGGCCGCCGTCCGCATCCCCGACGATCAGGTCGGCATCTCGGCCAACATCCCCCGCATCCCGGAGATCGACCCCAAGAACCCGGACCGCTACATGGCCTCCGACAATGTCTTCCAGGTCGCCCAGGACATGGGCTGGTGGGACCCCAAGAGCGGCAAGCCGTTCAAGTTCTGGGAGGCCTACGGCGGCGGGCGCGGCAAGCCGTTCTCGACCCGCGAGTTCTTCGTACTCAGCACGCTGGCCCCCGGACTCAAGCTGAGCCTGGACATGGACGAGCTGCCCTTCTCGGTCAAGCCCGAGAAGAAGGTCTCGGTCCGCGACATCCTGGCCATCTACCGTAACCCCTATGAGGGGACGGACATGGACATGACCAAGAACCTGCTCGTGCCGCGCTTCGTGAACCGGCAGAGACAGGGTGAAACGCCGGCCGCCCCGCAGGCGCCGCCGCAGATGGTCCCGAGCCCGATCGCCAGCGCCTGGATGCCCAATGACGTCACCAGGCTGGCCAACGCCCTGAAGCCGGGCACGGTCATGCCCGTGAGGACCATCCCCATCTCCGGCTGCGCCTATGCCACTGTCCTCCAGATCCGGGGCTGGCTGCCGCCGGCCGTCGGCGCCGTCTGCTGGTTCAGCTTCGACAATCCGGCCATGAGCGCCCGCATCCCGATCTTCGCGGGGACGACGGAGCTGCCGCCGAGCTTCGAGATCTGCGCCCAGCATCAGTTCCGCCTGGATTCCGCGGCGTGGGCCTTCCGGCGGGCCAACCGCCTGGCGACCCTGAAGTGGGGCGCGACCCACAAATCGATCGACGACACGGTGGCCGAGTTCGAGAACCGGGCCTTCGCCGATTTGCCGATGCTGGAAAAGCGGGTCCAGGAGATCCTGGCCAGCAAGACCCCGGACAAGGAGCCGTTCACGGTCGAGAGCTATCTGACCAAGTACACCAACGACACTGCCCGGGCGGCCGTTCAGAAGTATCTGGAGCTCGGCGACAAGTTCTGGATGCTCGTCGCCATGGGCCTATAGCGCGTATTTGTAGAGCTTCATGCCGGCCGGGAGCTTGGCCTTTTCCTTGTAGATATCCCAGTAAACCGCCTTGGCCTCGGCCAGCTTCGTCCAGAGCGGGTGGGCCGTGTCGGGCATATGGATGGCGGCGACGGTGTTCGTCTCGTCGACGCAGAGGAGCCGCTGGCAGCGGTTCACGATGCCGGCCGTGCCGATGCTGGCGGCGACGATGAGCTCCTTGGCGCGAACGCGCTCCACGAGCTCGCCGTAGGTCACGTGCCGCTCTTCGATCTTGACGCCCATGTCGCGCAGGATGGCGACCATGCCTTGGATCGTCACCGAAGGCAGGATGAGCTCGCTCTCCGGGATCTTGATGACGGTCCCGTTCCTCAGGCCGAAAAGGCAGCAGGACGAGTCCCACTCGGTGATGCGGCGCTCGCTGAGCGGCAGGTGGGTCTGGTCGTCCAGGAAGAGGGCGGCCGCGGCTTGGGGATCCACGTCTTTGGCCGCCTCGAGGGCCTTGAGGCTGACGAGGTAGTTGATGCCGAGCTTGAGCCAGCCCGTCTTGTTCAGGGCCACGGCCCGGACGAGATGGGGGATGACGACCCCGGTGAAGGGCTCGCCGAGGTAGTTGTCATAGCTGCAGAAGATGGCCCGGAGGGCGGGCTGCCCGGGGAAGGTGACCCCCATCGACTGTTCCTCGTCGACCGTGAACGGCCGGAGGTAGCCCTGTAGCCCTTTCGCCGCCATGTCCTCGAGAAAGGGCCGGGTCGCCGGGTCCTTGAAATACTGGTGGATGAAGAGGCTCTCGAGCTCGTCGACCGACGGGATCATTGCGGCCTGGGCCCGGCTCAGGTTGAAGGCCATGCCGCGCCGCAGCCGCTCCAGGTTCTTGTGCCAGTTGAGGAAGTGGACCTCGAGCGCTCCGGCCGCGCCCTTGCGGCAGAAGAAGCGGATGCCCTCGAAACAGAGAAAGGCGGCATAGAACGCCGAACGGGACACGGCAAAGATCCGGTCGTCGGAGCCGCGGAGCTCGACCTCTTTCGTCGGCAGAAGATAGCGCATCTGCCGGGGGGCCCATTTCACGCCTTCGAACTTGGCCATCGCAGTCCTCCTTGATCGCGGTCCGCCGGCCTACTTGACGACCGGCTTCAGGTATTCGATGAAATACTCCACCCGCGACGCCGGGTAGCGGGGGTAGGAGATGCCGTGCTGGTTCTCGGGATACATCATGAGATCGAACGTCTTGTTCTCCTTGAGCAGGGCCTGGACGAGCTCGATGGTGTTGCAGGGGTGGACGTTGTCGTCGACCGTGCCGTGGTGGATGAAGAGATGCCCCTTGAGGGCCTTGGCGTAGGTCAGGCAGGAGCCCTTGTCGTATCCCTCCGGATTGTCCTGAGGCCGGCGCATGTAGCGCTCGGTGTAGATCGAGTCGTAATTCCGCCAGTCTGTGACCGGGGCGCCGGCGACGCCGACCTGGAAGACGTCGGGGTAGCGGAGCAGGGCCAGGCAGGTGAAATAGCCGCCGTAGGAGTGCCCCGTGACGCCGACCCGGGCCGTGTCGATATAAGGCCGCTGGCCGAGGGCCTTGACGAAGGCGACGTGGTCGTCGATCTCGACCTGGCCGAGCTTCATGTAGTGCAGGTTCTGGAAGGCCTTGCCCCGGTCCGAGACGCCGCGGTAGTCGCAGACGGCGACGAGAAAGCCGAGCTGGGCCAAGGCCTGGTTGCCGTCGGCCATCAGATACCGGTTCGAGACGCCCTTTGAGCCGGGGCCGCCGTAGATCGAGAGGATGAGCGGGTATTTCTCGGAGGGGTTGAAGTGGGCCGGGAAGTAGAGGAGGCCGTCGAGGTCATATTGGCCGTCGGCCGACTTGAACACCAAGTGCTCGGGCTTGATGAGCTTGAGGTCCTGGAACTCCTTGCTGACGGTGCCGGGGCTGAGGACCCGGATGACCTTGCCGTCGGCCTGGCAGAGGGTCGACTTCTGGGGCTGGTCCCAGCTCGAGAAGGAATCCGCGTAGTATTCGAACGTCGGCGACAGGCTGACCATATGGCTGCCTGGCTCCTTGGTCAGGCGGGCGAAACCGGTGCCGTCGAGCTTGACCTTGTAGGCGTGGCTCTCGGTGCCGTTGGCTTCTGCGCCGGAGAAATAGACGACGCCCTTTGTTTCGTCGACGTCCAGGATGGCCTTGACGGGCAGCTTGGCGTTGGTCAGTTGCTTGAGGAGCTTGCCGGTCGCGAGGTCATAAAGGTAGATCTCGCGCCAGCCGCTCCGCTCCGAGGTCCAGAGGAAGCGCTGGTTGTCCGAGAGGAAGACGAGGTCGGTCGTCTCGTCGATGTAGCAGGGATCGGTATCGGTCAGGAAAAGCCGGGTCTTGCCCGTGGCCGGGTCGGCGGCGAAGAGCTCGACCTTGTTCTGGAGCCGGTTGAGGCGGTGGTAGGTGAACTCCTTGCCGTCGTTCGTCCACTTGCCGCGATAGAGATAGACGTCGAGGTCGTCGCCCGTTTCGAGGCGGACGAGCTTTTTGGTGGCGATGTCGGCGATGAACAGCCGGACGATCGGGTTGTTCGCGCCGGGCACGGGATAGCTCTGGAGCTCGTAGCGCGGCTCCGCGGAGACGGCGTGAACGATCGGATACTTGTAGACGGGGCTTTCGTCGAACTGCATGAAGGCGATCTTCTTCGAGTCCGGCGACCACCAGAAGGCTTCGTATTGGGCGAGCTCCTCGGGATAGACCCAGTCGGGATAACCGTTGCGGAGGTCTTCGGTCCCGTTCGCGGTCAGGGCCGTTTCGGCGCCGTCCATGTCCTTGATAGAGAGGTTGTAGTTCCGAGTGAAGGCCCGGTATTTGAGGTCGGGGGAGAGGACGTCGCCGTAGGACCGGCCGCGGACGCCGCTGACGGCCCGCTCGGGCTCGTAGCACAGGAGCTTCGCGGTCGCGAGGTCGTAGAGGAAGACCTTGTTCACCGCCTGGAACTGGATCATCTTCGCGTCGTTGAGATACTGGAAGCGGTTGAAGAAGAGCTTGACCTCCTGCCGGCCGGTCATGGCGTTGAACGCGGCGATGAGCTTGGCGTCGTCGAAGAGGGGCGTTTTTTCTCCGCTCAGGATGTCGGTCCGCTTGAACGTCCCGTCCTCGAAGGCGTAGGTGCCCTTGCCGTCGGGGGTCCATTGGACGCCGCCGCCGAATCCTCCGGGACCGCCCATCATCCGGCGGCCCTCGCGCTGGAGCTTCTCATAGAGGGCCTTGCCGATGAGCGGCTGGGGTTGGATTTGCTGCTGGGAGGCGGGTGGAGGCGGCTGCTGCGGCCAGGCTTGGCCGGCCATGAGCACAACGACGATCAGGCTGAAGAGGGCGGCGAACAGGCGGTTCTTTCTCATGACGTCTCTCCTTAGGATCCGTGAGCGCGACATAACGGAAGGTGTATTCTATTTTTTCCCGGGCTTTTCTTCAATCTTTATGAGCGCGGCCTCGGCGCTCCGCTTGAGCAGGCCGTAAGGCGAACTCAAGCGGGCCGCTGATTCCAAGAAGGGGCGGTCGCCAGGGCCGCCGCAAAGACCGAAGGCGGCGAGGATCTCGGCCTGGACAAGGTAGCTCGTTTCCTTTGGGAAGCGGCGCTTGAGAGCGGCGCTGAGACCCCGGCCACCGCGGCGCCCCAGGGCCCGGACGGCGGCGGCTCGAACGCGGGAGCTCGGGTCCGAGAGCCGGGCCGTCAGGAACTTCGACTCCTCGGAGGCCGCCGCCGCGGCCAGGCTATCGACGGCCGCCGCCCGGACGGCCCAGAACGGATCGGCCTTGGCGGCCGTTTCAAGCGCCGCGCGGACCCCGGGAAGCTCGGTGCGGCGGCCAAGCTCGCGGGCGGCGTCGATGCGTCCGACCGCGTCGAAGCGCTCGAGGCCGAAGAGCAGCTCCTCCGGCCTCCGGTCGAAGCGGAGCTCCATGAGGAGGTTGTGGCCGCGGTCGAACTCGACGGCGGCGGGCTTGCGGGCCGCAGCCAGCTCGAACGTCTCGTCTCGTTTCTCGACCCGTACCGTCCGGACGTCGAGCCCGTCGGGGCCATAGAGGCCGATCGAAACGGGCATCATGAAGATGGGGATGTTCTTCGATGCGTCCTGAACCTGATGGACCCCGAGCTGGACTTTCCGAGTGGCCTCGTCCCAGGCCCAGGCGACCTGGAAGACCGGGTGCCCCGGCTTCAGGAGCCATTCGTCGAAGAACCAGTCGAGGTTCTGGCCGGTCGTGTCCTTGACGACCGTCGTGAAATCGTGCGTGTCGGCCGAGGCGTAGGCGAACTTCTTGAGGAAGGCGGCGAGCGAGCGGAAGAACGGCTCGTCGCCGAGGACGAAGCGAAGCATGTGGAGGACGGCCGCGCCCTTGGGGTAGGAGTGGCCGTCCATGATGTCCCAGGGATCGTTGAAACGGTCGAAGACGATCGGCCGGATGTAGCTCGTCCGGGCTTCTTCGAGGTAACTCGACTTCTTCGCGTCGAGGTTGAGGGCGCCCTCGTCCTCGCCGCGGTCGTGCCTGGTCCAGAGGTATTCCGCATAAGTGGCGAAGCTCTCGCTCAGCCAGACGTCGGCCCAGGCCCTCTCGGTGACGAAGTCGCCCCACCACATATGGGCCAGTTCATGGGCGACGAGGCCGTCGCTCGAGAAATCCTGATCGGCGCGCTCGTCATGGATGGTCGACTGGCCCAGGATCGTGGCCGTCGTGGCTTCCATGCCGCCGCCGGACCCGGCGACGCAGACCTGGTCGTATTTGGCCCAGGGGTAGGGGACGGCGAAGGTCTTCTCGTAGAACTCGATCATCCTCGGGGTCTTCCGGAACGAACGGGAGGCGGCCGGAACATCCTTGGGGTAGACCCAATAATCGACGGGCAACGTCCCGAGGGAATCGCGGACGATCTCGAAGGGCCCGGCCGCGAGCATGATGCCGTAGGTCGGGTGGGGCTCGCTTTGGAGCCAATGCCAGGTCGAGGTTCGGGCCGCCGGGTTCTCTTGGACCTCCATGAGCTTGCCGTTGGAGAGGACCTTCCAACCGGACCGGACCGTGGCGATGACCTCGCTCGAGGCCTTGTCGTTGGGCGAGTCGAAACACGGGAACCAGTGCCGTGAGAGCTCAGGCCACGAATAGGTGTTGATCTGGGGCGGGTGGTCTGCGGTCCCGGCGATGAACTTCAGGCCGGACTTCGGCCGGCTCTGCGAGAAGCGGATCGTAAAAGAGGTTTTCTCGCCGTAAGCGAGCGGCGTCGATAGCGTTACGAGGAGTTGACCGGCCGTCAGGGAGTAGGCGAGGGGATCATCGGCGGCATCGATGACCGCGGTCACGTCGAGGCCCTCGGCGTCGAGAGCGCAGGATGCGAGGCCGTCCTTGAGGGACGCCAGGGTCACCGTGTTCTCGGCCGTGTACGAGCTCGCCGCGTCGTCGAAGACGAACGCGAGCCGGTAGTGGAGGGCATCGTAGTCGCGGCTGCGCTCGAAATGGCGCGGCCTGTTCATGAGCTCGGCGGGCTGGGCCTGGACAACGAGCGGGACAAGGACGAGAAGGGCCAGAGCGGCCGCGCAAAGGCGTTTCATGGGAACCGTGCCCTATCGGCCCTCGAGACCGGCCAGCGCGTCGAGGAACATGTCCACCGTCCGGGCGTTATCGTAGTGGGCGAAGCTGGCCCGGGCGATGCCCTCCGGCCGGCCGAGATGCCGGTAGACGGCGGCCGAATAGTGGTTGCCGTCGGCGATCTGGATCGCCGCGCGCTCCCAAAGACGGCGCTTGATCTCGGTCGCGCTGAGCCCCGCGATGTCGAAGGCAAAGGTCGGCACGCGCTCGCCGGCGCGCTCGGGATCGGCCAATCCGAACAGGCGGAACCCGGGAAGCCCCCGGTCCCTGCACCCCTCCAGGACGCGCCGGCTGATGGTCCGTTCGTAGGCGGCGATGGCGCCGAGGACGAAGCGGAACCTGGCGGCGCGATCCGGGATCGGGCTTGCCGGTTGAGGCAGGAGATCGGAGAGCCAGAGGAGGTATTCGAGGCCCGCGCCGAGGGCGGCCACGGAGGCGTTGTTGACCATGCCCATCTCGAGCTTGCCCGGCAGGACGTCCTTGTTCGTCTCGACCCTGTAGGGCTTGAGCTTCTCCAGCGCCTCTTCGCGGCCCCAGAGGACGCCGAGCATCGGCCCGAAGACCTTGTAGCCGGAAAAGACGAGGAAATCGATGCCGCTCGCCCGGACATCGAGACTCCCGTGCGGCGCATGATGGACCGCGTCGACGGCGATCAAACAGGCCGGGGCCCGGTCCCTGACGGCGGCGACGAGGTTTCTCATGGGCACGAGCGAGCCGTTGCCGTTCGAGGCCGAGGTCACGGCGACGAGCGCCGTTCGCGGCTCGACGAGCGAAAGGAGATGCGGGACGTCCAGAGTGCCTTCGCCCGTCAGGCGGGCCCGCCGGATCTCCAAGCCGAGGCCCTGGCCGAAGACCGTTTCCCAGGGCGAGACGTTGGCCATGTGATCGAGATCGGTGACCACGAGGTTTTTCGGAGACCGGATGGCGTCGCGGAGGCCGAAGACCAGATCGAACAGGGCCGCCGTGGCCGAAAGGTGAAAGCTGATCTCCCGTCCCGAGCGGGCGTTCAGGAAACCGGCGACGAGATCACGCGTCGTCTTGTGAAGAGCGGCTGTCGCGGCCTCGCCGGGGACGACGGCGCCGGGCATCGGATTGAGGTGTCCCTGGGCACTGCGTGCGGCCTCGGCGGCCGCGTCCACGGTCAGGCTGCCGGCGCCCGTGTTCAGATAGACGCGGGGATGGCCGAGCGAATCGCGGTCGATCATCGGGAAGCGGGCCCGGACCCGGGGATTCAGGGCCTCGAGGGCCTGCGCTGCGGTTTGGTCGTTCATGGGTTCACCTTAATCCAAAGCCCGCGTCCAATTCAACCCAATAGGTCGCGCTTGAGTGCTTTAAATGTTGACAGGCTGGCTCGGGTTGATTTACTAATGCCGCGATAGGAGACGCCATGAAGAGAAACGCCGCCGCTTTGATCCTGATCGTGTCCTCCCTCGGTACGATCGTCTCGTGCAAGTCCGAGCCCAAGACGGTGTGGGCTCCGGTCCAGGGGCACATCATGACCCGTTGGGCGGCCGAGATCCGGCCGGACCTGGCCCTGCCCGAATACCCCAGGCCCCAAATGGTCCGGGAGGCCTGGCTCAACCTCAACGGCCTCTGGAGCTATGCCATCACCGACAAGGCGGCGGCCAAGCCCGAGCGATGGGACGGGCAGATCCTGGTCCCGTTCGCCGTCGAATCGGCCCTCTCCGGGGTGGGGAAGCCCGTCGGGACGGCGAAGGCCCTCTGGTACAGACGGACGATCAAAGTCCCCCGCGCCTGGCGCGACGGCCGGACCCTCCTCCATTTCGGCGCCGTGGATTGGGAATGCACGGTCTGGGTCAACGGCCGCGAGATGGGGACGCATCGCGGCGGCTATGATCCCTTCACCTATGACATCCGCGAGGCCTTGAAGGGCGGGGCCAAGCAGGAGATCCTCGTCCGGGTCTGGGACCCCACGAACGAAGACAACAGCGGTATCGCCCGGGGCAAACAGGTCATGAAGCCGCACGGCATCTTCTATACTGCGGTGACGGGGATCTGGCAGACGGTCTGGCTCGAGCCCGTGCCCGTAACTTCCATCGCTGCGTTGCGGACCACGCCGGACATCGACCGGGCCGTTCTGACGGTCGAGCCCGCGATCAAGGGACCGGCGGACGGGATCCGGATCGCGGTCATGGTCAAGCGCGCAGGGCAGGCCGTCGCCGAGGCGGAAGCGGCGCCGGGTGGGCCGATCGCCCTCGACATCCCCCAGCCGGCCCTCTGGTCGCCGGCCGATCCGGCCCTCTATGACCTCGAGGTCGTTCTGAACAAGGACGGCCGGCCGGTCGACAAGGTGGCGAGCTACGCCGGGATGCGCAAGATCACCTTGGGGAAGGACGGCCGGGGCTTCAACCGGCTCTTCCTCAACAACCTGCCCTTGTTCGAGATCGGGCCCCTCGATCAGGGCTGGTGGCCCGACGGGCTCTATACGGCGCCGACCGACGCGGCCCTCCGCTACGACGTCGAGATGATCAAGGCCCTGGGCATGAACATGCTCCGCAAGCACGTCAAGGTCGAGCCCGAGCGGCTCTATTATTGGTGCGACAAGCTCGGCCTTCTCGTCTGGCAGGACATGCCGAGCGCCCTCTTCGAGCGCGAAAAGGTCGCCGCGGACGCCCTGGCCGAGCGCGACAAGCAGTTCGAGGCGGAATGGCAGGCCCTCATGGATGCCCGCATGAGCCATCCCTCGATCGTCATGTGGGTGCCGTTCAACGAAGGCTGGGGCCAATACGACACGGAACGGATCGCGGCCTGGACCAAGGCCCACGACCCTTCGCGTCTGGTGAACAACGCCAGCGGCTGGACCGATCACCACGTGGGCGATGTCAGCGACATCCACAGCTACCCGGGGCCCGACATGCCGCCGATCGAGGAGAAGCGCGCCGCCATCCTGGGCGAGTTCGGCGGCCTCGGCCTGCCGCTCGCCGGCCATCTCTGGAAAGAGGAAGGGAACTGGGGCTACCGGAACTTCGGCGACACGAAGGCCTACGAGGCCCGCTACCTCGAGCTCCTGCGGAATCTCTATCCGCTCGTGGACAAGGGCCTGGCCGCCGCCGTCTACACCCAGACCTCGGACTGCGAGGTCGAGGTCAACGGCCTCATGACCTATGACCGGGCCGTCGTCAAGCTCGATCCGGACGCGTTCTCGCCCGTCAACCGCGGCTTCCTGCCGCCGCAGTTCGTGTCCGACCAGACCTTTTTCGTGGGTCCCTGGTTCCAGGTCGAGCTGGCCGTCCGGCCGGGCGGTACCATCCGTTACAGCCTGGACGGCTCGGACCCCGGTCCGGAATCGGCTCTCTACGACAAGCCCATCGTCATCACCGGCGAGACGACGGTCAAGGCCAGGGCCTTCTGGCCGGACGGAGTGGCCAGCCCGGTCGAGACACGGAGGCTCAAGCCGGCCGAAGCTCTCGCGGCCTCGGCGTCTTCTCCGGCGACCCGCGGCCTTTCCTGGGACCTCTACGGGGGCGACTTCGACAAGCTGCCTGACTTCGCGGCCCTGAAGCCCGAGAAGTCGGGAGCGTCGGCCCGCCCGGACGCCTCGGCGGCCAAGCTCAAGGAGAGGTTCGCCCTGCGCTTCCGGGGCTACGTCCGCGCGCCGCAGACCGGGGTCTACGTCTTCTCTTTAGCCTCGGATGACGGCAGCCGCCTGGCGATCGACGGGAAAGAGCTCATCGACAACGACGGCAATCACGGCCTGTCGGTGGAGAAGGGCGAGATCGCGTTGGCCGCCGGCTGGCACACCGTTGAGCTCGTCTACTTCCAGCGCGACGGCGATATGGGCCTCGATCTCCTGTGGAGCGGGCCGGGGTTCCCGAAAACGCCCGTCCCGGCCTACGTCTTCGGCCGCTAGGTCTGGGGTCCGGGACTATTTCTGCCGGCCGCCCTTGGCGACCCAATCGGCGAAGGGCTGCCATTCGGAGATCATGGTGATCCCCTCCGCCCTGGCGGCGTCCACGAACCAATCCAGGAAGGCCTCCCGCGTCGCAAGCCAGGGCCAGGTCCTTCCCTTCCGTTCGGCCTCGGCCTTGAAGTCGTCCCATCGCGCCAGGACGGCATAGGCAGCTGGCAGGGTCGCCCTGAGGACGCGCCTTCCGTATTCGACGGACCGGCCGACCTTCTTTCGGGCTACACCGAGGGTCCGCCACGAGCGGGCCAACGTCTCGAACGACAGGAACTTCGCGTCCGACGGCGAGTAGCACCCCAAAGCGTCGCCGGACTTGGCCAAGGCCGATTCGAGGCCCTCGAGATAGTCGTCCATGGCCCCGGCGGCCGGGCCGTAGTAACCGGCCAGAAATTCTTCGCGGAGCCTCTCCACGTCGAGCGACGGGTTCCAAAGAAGCCGGGCCAGGAGCCAGGCCCTGAGCTCGGCCATCTCCGAGCCCCAAGACTGGTAGGCGCCCTGCTCGAAGATGCCGCGGACGTTGTGGCCGACGAAAAGCCTGATGTTGGGGGCGAGGACGCTGTAGTTCGGGTGGGGCTGGACGTAGTGCGAGAAATTGGTCGTGTAGTCCCAGACATAGAGCCGGCCGGCGATCCTCGACCAGTTCTCGAGGTCGTCGAAGAAGGCCTTGTTGGCCGGATCGTCGAGGGGCTTGCCGAAACCGCATTCGATGCTGCACAGCCGGACGATGACGTTGGGCCGGGGGCGGACGAGCTTGGGCGGATGCCGGGTGTACTGATAGGCCAGCGTATCGATGGCCACATGGGGGAACTCGTCCTTGAGATCGTCGGCCACGGCGTTGACGAAGCGCAGGAGCGTGCCGGCCGGGCCCCCTTCCTCCTCGTCGACCGCCTGGCACTTCTCGCAGGCACAGGGATGGAAACAATCGTTCTGGGAGACCGAGGCGATCGTCGCTTCGGGATGGGCCCGCAGCCGCTCCTTCAGGTTCTGGACGAGCTCCCGCCGCATCTCTTCGTTCGTCAGGCAGAGCTGGGCGTCTGCGGTAGTGCGCTTCCCGTCGATCTCGCTGAACCACTCAGGGTGAGCGGCGAAATATTTCTCGGGCGGGATGAGGGAATAGAAGGTATGGACGAAGCCTTCGTAGACCTGCCGCCCGCCGCGGAGGGCGTCGCCGCCGGCCCGCGTGCCGTTGGCCATGTTGCGGGCCGCCCAGGCCTCGTCGAAGGTCACGAACCAATAGGGCTCGCGGTATTCGAGGGGCGGCTTGAAGCGTATGGCGAGGTCGGTGATCGTCAGGGACGGTTTCCAAGGAATATGGCTGGCCGTCGCCGTCCAGAAACGGCAGCCGACGACATCCTCGAGGAACGCATAGACCGCGTAGAGCGTGCCGCGGGGGCTGCCTCCCGCAAGGACGAGATCGCCTCCCACCGAGCGAACCAGGATCTCCTCAGAGGCCAACTGCGCAAGGTCGAGGCCGGCGCCGAGCGTCGCCGCCGCACTCGGACCGACGAGCAGGCGCCCGCCGGGCCGGCCCGGATCTTCGCTGACCTGAAATCGGGCGCCGGTCACGAGATGGAGGAAGAGGGCCAGCTCGTCCGCGGCGAACCGTTCGGTTTCTGTCGCGTCGGCGGCCACGACGACCCGGACGGCGGGATGCCCGCCTGCGGCGATCCGGAGCTTGGCCAGGGCCGGACGAACGGCCGCAACGGTCAGCAGAACGGAAGCCAGCGTGATCCGTAGAATAGGCTTGAGGGATTTCATGGGCGGCATTCTAACACAGTTGCCCCGGCCCGGTTATAATAGGGGCGCGAAGACGACGGAAGAAAGGTCGATCCGATGAGCAGCGCGGCCGTGATTATCAAGCAGAACCGCTACATGAGGGCTTTCCGCCAGGCCGGCGCGACCGACCCGTCGCGGGCGAAGAGGCTGGAGGATCTCGGCCTCCGGGGCGGTTGGGTTTTCCAGCGGTTGGAGGACAGGGACGTCTTCCGGCCCGGCCGGGCGCCGGAGACCTTCTATATTGACCTTTCCGCCGCCGAGGAGTTCGTCGCCGCCCGCCGGCGCCGAGCCTTCTATATGTTCCTGCTCATCCTGGTCGTGACGGCCGTTCTCTTTTTCCTGGGCCGCCGCTGATCTTTCAATACCCGAGCTTGAGGGCCGCCGGCTTGGCTCCGTCCCCGACCGAGTAGGGGAGGCGGGCCCTGCGGAGATCGTTCCGCTCGAGCAGGATGTCTTTTGTTCCCTTGCCGGTCAAACGGAGGAAGGTCCCCGTCCCTTCGGCCGCACGACAGTTGCGGACGACCCCGAAATCGACGAGGTTCATGAGGATGGCCGGGGCCTTTTCCGCGTTTGGAGCCTGGGCCGCCGTGACGCCGTCGAGGACGACATTCTCGACCTCGTCGAGGGCCAAAGCGCTTTGCCAGGCCTGGTAGGGCTCGCCCTCCCAGGCGATCTCGACGTCCTTCAGCCGGAGGTTCCGGGCCTGTTTGAAGACCAGGGCGTGCACGGCCTTGTCGTAGGCCGCGTTGGCATCGTGGGCGACGGTCAGCCGGACGTTCTCGAACGACACGTCGTCGAGCCAGGAATCCGGATGGCCGTTGCAGATGCTCGAGCCGGTGCCGCGGGCGATGACGTTCTGGATCTTGACGTGGCGGACGGCCCCGGCCGGACGGTCCTTTTCGGGGGGCCAGTTGGCGTGGACCTCGCT
>CAZIQR010000013.1:0-28897 GCA_964541055.1 uncultured Eubacteriales bacterium | reverse complement strand
ACGTCGATGTGCATCGCGAACCCTCCGTGAGGATCAGATCTCGACCTTGAACAGGCCTTTGAAAGCGAAGCCGAAGACGATAGACAGGACGAGGTAGGCGACAAGCCAATGGATGCTCAGGCCGAAAACCGAGAGGATCCGGCCCGGATAGAGGATCTCGACCGAGCGCACGGGGGAACCCGGCGGCAGCGGCGGCTCGCCCGGGTAGAGGACCCGCTTCAGGAACGAGCCCCGCGAGGCCAGCGCCGAGACCCGGCTTAGAGGCCGCCCGCCGATGGCGACGGATTTCTCGAGGACCGTGCCGCCGCTCCTCAAGACGATCGTACCATCGCCGGCGGCCTTGGCCTTGATCCGCCAAACGACCTCGTGGAGGTCCGGGATGCGGACCGGCGGAGCCGTGATCTCGAGTCCGGGCGGCACTTCGAGCTCCAGACCGGCCGTGACGGGGTCGGCGGATCCGACGAGCCGGGCCTTGACCAGCGTCTCGTCGCCCGGCCGGAGCGGGGCCCGGTCGAACCAGACGCTGAGCTGGGCCAGGATGAGGACGAGCGGCACGATCATGACCGCCAGGGGCTTGAGGTTGGCGGCCATGTAGGCGAGGTTGGCCCGGACGATCGCCCCCTGGGCGGCCAGGGTCACCCGCATATTGTCCTTATAGAGCCGCATCTCGAGCAGGTGGGCCTTGATCCGATCCTTCGCCCGGCGGATGGCGGCTTGGTTCGAAGTCAGCTTGTAGACCTCGAGCATGAGCACGGCCGTGGCCAGCGAGACGGCGATCATCCCGACCCAGGGCGAAAGGCCCCGGAAGGGCCACAGCAGGGCCCCGACGATCCCGCCGAAGACGACGTTGACGACGTGCATGGGCCTTAACCGATGTAGCCGAGCCCCTTGAGCCGCTTCTTGATCTCTTCCTCGGAGTCCGCGTCCTCGATCTTGGCGATCTCTTTCTCGAGGCAGTGGGTGATGAACTCGTCGACCGAGGAGTAGCCCGACATCTCGGCATACTTCTTGATCTTGGCGAGGAGGGCCGAGTCGATCTTGATCTTCGCGGTGGCCATGCGTTCTCCTTTGATCTAACCGATCTTTTCGAGGACGTTGCGGCCGATCATGTCCTCCGGCGCCTCGATGCCGAAGACGGCCAGGACCGAGGCCGTCAGGTCGTGCAGGGCCGGGGCCTCGGCCGTGAACTTGCGGTTGGTGAAGGCGATGCCCGGCAGGACGTCCGGCGCGGACATGTGATCGCCGCTCCACTTCTGGGTGTTGTTCTCGAGGACCTCCCGGGGGAAGCCGCCGAGCGGCGACTGCCAGGAGATGCGGTAGCCCCGGTTGAAGCCGAGGACGATGTCCGGGGCGTGGCCGAGGGCCGCCCTCCCGCGATAGGTGTCCTTGGCGATGAAGGCCCGAAGCACGGGGTGCTCGCCCGTGAGGGGGTCGGTCACCGCTTCGAGCTTGGCGGCGATCTCATGCAGGAGGTTGTCCTTGTCGGCCCCGGGCGCGACGATGCCTTCGCCCTCGCGGCCCTTTTCGTTGAGGAACAGGCTGTTGAGGCCCATGCCGTAAGCCCGGGTCTTGGACCAGTCGGTGTTGTCGAACAGGGCCGACTCCTCCTGCTTCCACGGCCGTTTGAGGCGGTGATAGCCCTGCTGAAGGAGCCAGGTGTTGAGATTGAAGCCGCGCCGGAAGGCGTTGAAGCCATGATCGGACATGACCAGGACGACCGTGTCCTTGTCCGCCTTTTTCAGGGCCGCGTCGAGGGCCCGGTCCATCTCGCCGTAGGTCCGGGCGATGACATCGCCGAAGCGGGCCGCGAGCTTGGCGTCGTAGGCCGGATGGGAGGGATCGACGAGCCGCCAGAACATGTGCTGGCGCTGGTCCGCGTTCGAGAAATAGTAGAAGAGCAGGCCCTCGTCGAAGCGGCCGAGCTCGTATTCGAGCATGGCCATGCTCTCGTCGTAGATCATGGCGTCCAGGGCCAGGAACTCCTCCTCGTCGAGGACGCCGTTCTGGAGGGCGCTCGTATCCGCCGGCAGGCCCTTGGTGAAGTAGGGGCCGAAGCGGCGCTCGAGCTCCCGGGCGTAGGCCTCCGGTGTCGAGATCGGCAGGGCCGGATGGGCCGGGTCCATGTGGATCGGCGAGACGTAGAGCTTGAACTTGGGCCGGACCTCTTTCAGATAAAACAGGCATATGCCGTGGACGCTCTGGGTCGGAATGAGGCTGAAGCGGACGCGCTTCCAGCCGCTCCACTCGCCCTGCTTCAGGACGAATTCGTTGTCCTGGATGACGATCTTGGCGGCCGCTTGGGCGGGATCGATGAAGACCTGGAAGGGGATGGCCGCTTCCGGCGCGCCGACCTTGAACGTGTTCGCCGGGCCGGTGAGCCGGGCCTCGACCCGGTTGCCGACGACAAAGACGTCATAGCTCCGGCCGCCGCCGCCGACCTCCTGGGTGATGGTCGCGGACTCGTTCGTGTAATAGCTGAAGATGCCGTAGGAGCCCTTGAGGTCGGGCGTGTTCATGCCGGCGAGCGTGCGCTGCTTCGACGGGACGGGCGGATAGTTTGAGGGCATCTTGACGACGGTCGCCGGGACGCCCCGCTCCTCGAGGATCTGCCAGAAGGCCCGCCCTCGGCGAAGGTTGCGGATCTGGCCGCTCGACAGGGGGATGACGGTCTGGCCGAGACGGATGGTCTTGGCCGCCGACGAGGTCTCCGTCGCGGAGAAGACCGGCACATAGGTCTTCGGGTCGCGGCTGAAGAAATCGAAGATGCCGTGGCCGCCGGGGTCCATGCCGGTGATGAAGTTCGACCAGGCGACCGGCGTCTGGGGCGGCAGGCTGGTTCCGAGAGGGCGGAAGTCGCCGCCTTCGAGAAGCCGGCGGAAGGCCGGCAGGCGGCCTTCGTCGATCCAGCGCCGCGTCAGGTTGGGATCGAGGCCGTCGAGGCCGAGGACGATTATCTTCTTCGCGGTCCGGGCTTTTCCGTAGACCTTCGGCACGAAACGGGCCGTGCCGCCGGCGCTCACGACGGCCGACGCGGCCAGCCCGGCCTTGAGGAATTCCCTGCGGCTGATGGCCGCGCGTTCTTTAGGACTCATGACTCTCTCTCCGGTCGGCCGGCGCCAGGGCGGCGACGTCGACGAGGCCGTGGCCGTCCATGTGGGCCGGGGGCTTGAGGCCGAAGATCTCGAGGACGGTCGGGGCGACGTCCATGATGGAGGGATCGCCCCGCTTGAGCTTGAGGCTCGAAAAAAAGACCCCGGGGACATGGACCGGATCGATGCAGTGGTCGCCGCTCCAGCACTTGACGTTGTCCTCGAGGACGGTGCCGTTGACGACGCCGGTGACGCCGTCCCATGAGGCCCGGTAGCCCTCGTTGTAGCCGATGATAAGGTCGGGGGCGTTCTCGCGGTAGGGACCGGCGTAGATAGCCTCCCGGTCATAGACGTGGGTGATCGCGGCCGGGCCGTTCGGGCCGTCCTTCAGGGCCAGCAGCTTGCGGCTGATCTCGGCCTTGAGGGCGGCGGCCTCGGCGCCCGGCTTGACGACCCCCTGCGCCTCCCGGCCGGCCAGGTTGAGGTAGATGCCGCCCAGGCCGAGCCCGTAGGCACGGGTCTTGGTCCAGTCGACGCCCTTGAACCACTCGCCGCTTGCCGTCTTGCCCGGAGCCAGGGCGAGGTAGCCGTTCTGATGAAGCCAGGCGTTGAGATTGACGCCCCGTCGGAACGGCTTGAAGCCGTGGTCGGACATGACGAAGAGCGCGCCTTTCGGGCCGAGGCCGGCCGCGACGCGGCCGACGAGGCCGTCCATCCTCTTATAGAGATCCTCGATTACGGCCGCGCTCATCCGCGACGGCCCGGCCTTGAGGGCCGGGTGCGATTTGTCGAGGTAGCGGAAGAACATGTGCTGGATGCTGTCGGTCGTCTCGAAGACGATGGCGACGACGCCACGCGGCGTCTTGGCCAGCGCGTTCATCAGCATGGCCTCCCACTCGGCGTGGTTGGCGTAGGTCAGCTCGAGAAAAGAGGCTTCGTCGAGCGCCCCTTCGTTGAGGGCCCAGGTGTCGTTGGCCTCGCCGAGAGTGATGAAGCGGCCCAGGAGCTTCGAGAGATAGGCGGCATAGATCAACGGGTGCGAGATCGGCAGGGCCGGCTTCTCCGGGTCGATGTTGAGGGGGGTCACATACATTTCGAAGACGGGGTCGAGCGAGGCGATGCGGAAGCGGCATGTGCCGCGGACCTTCATGCCCAGGCCGGGCTTGAATGTCACCGGCGTCCACGGGCTGAACGTCTTTTCCTTGAGGAAGAACGGCTGCTCGCCTTTGAGGCCGATCCAGGCCCCGCCGGCCTGGCGATCGAGCCGGATGGTCAGGGTCAGGCGGATCTCGACCGGCTCCCGGAGCAGCGTATTCTCGGGCCCGGCGAGCTCGGCCCGGATGATGTCACCCTCCCGCTTGACCAGGACCGCGACGCCGCCCTCTCGCTTCCGGACCTTGTCGGCGTCCTCCGTGAAGAAGGCGAACGTCCCCTGGCTGCCCTTGAGGTCGGGGGCGCACATGCCTGAAAGCAGGTGGCCCTTGAACTTCTCCGGCGGGAAGGTGATGGGCACGCGCAGGACCGTCGAGGCGATGCCGGACTCGCCGAGGATCTTCCAGAAGGGGACGCTCTTGCGCAGCCCCCGGATCTCGGGCTTGGAGAGCGGCAGGAGATATTTGCCGAGGCGAAGGGTCCGCGCCGGCCTGCCGATCCGGGCCGAGGATAGGTCCGGCAGGTAGGTCCGGGGGTCGCGGCTGAGGAAGTCAAAGATGTTGTGCTTGGAGGGCTCCGAACCCGTCATGAAAGACGACCAGGCGACGGGGGAGATGGCCGGCGTCGTCGTCCGCAGGCGGGCGAAGGCCCCTTCCTTTTTCAGCCGGGTGAGGTTCGGGAGCTTTCCCTCGGCCATGAACTTCTCCGCGAGCGACGGCTCCAGGCCGTCGAGGCCGAGGATAATGACGCGGTCGATCGGGCCCTTCCTATACGCCCGCTGGCCGCGGACGGCCCGCCAGACGAAGCGGAAGGGCCAAGACAGGATCGAGAAGAGGGCCAGAAGGAAGGTCAGGAAGAAGACCAGGAACGAAGACAAAAATGCGAAACCGGCGCCCGGTCCGATATAGGCGGCCGCGGGCGCGGCGAAGAGGAGGACCATCGCCGCGGCAAGAGGGGCGTATCTCTTCATCAAGATCAATAATTTTTTAAAATGACCGGGGCCACGTCGGAGATCTTCAGGTCGTCGCCGAGATCTTCAGTGGCCCAGAAGAAGGCGTCGTCCCAGGTGTGCATGCCCTGGAGCCCGGACCGGCCGAAGACCTCCTTCTTGCGGGCGGAGCCCTTCATGTCGAAGCCCGGCTCGCCGACGACGAGAAGGTCGGGGCCCTTGCCCGCGTGCGGTCCCGAATAGACGGTCTCGGCCATGAACACGCGTTTGACGACCCGGCGGCCGTTGCATTCGAGCTTGGCCAGCTTGGCCGCGATCTCTTCCTTTAGGGCCCGGCGGGCGGTGCGCTCGACCGTGCCCTTAGGAAACTTGTTCTTGAAGTTGAGGTAGATCCGGTTGGGATCGAGGGCGAAGGCCCGGGATCGGCCGTGAATGTCCTCGAGCGACTCCGGCTCGGGCTTGATGAACCGCAGGTAGCCGTTCTGCTCCAGCCAGGCGTTGAGGTAGACCTCCTGCTGGATGCCGCAAAAGCCGTGGTCGGAGAGGATGTAGAAGCCGGCGTAGGTGTTCGTCAGCTTGTGATAGGCGGCCACGATCTTGCCGATGAGCCGGTCGATCTGCCGGTAGAAGTCGAGGAAGCTCTGGTGCGACGGGTGGGACGGGTCCTCGTAGGCCCGCCAGAGGAAATGGTGCAGCCGGTCCGTCCCGGTGACGACGTACTCAAAATAGTCCCAGCTTTCTTCCCAGAAGTAGTTGAGGGCCTTCTGGCCGCCGGCCATGGTCTTGGCCAGCTCCTGCCACAGGATTTCGGGGCTCTCGCGGCACTTGAGGATGTCGACGTCGATCTGGTAACCCATCTGCTCCAGGGCGGCCCGGTAGCTCATGGGCCAGACGGCCTTGGCCAGCTCCAAGGCGACGAATCCGGAGATCATCGCCCCCTCGATCTTGCGGGCCGGGTAGGTCGCGGGCTGATTGATGACGATGCTCTTTTTCCCCTTGGCCCCGAGCCGGTCCCAGATCGTCGGCGCCTTGACGTCGAGGAAGTTGGGGTAGCGGACGGCGTAGGACTTGGGCTTGAAATCGGTGAAGCCGAAGATGCCGTGGGTGCCGGAGTTCGTGCCGGTCATGAAGTCCGTCCACGACACGGCCGAGATCTCGGGCAGGCTGGCCTCCATGCGGTGGATCTTGCCGATGTCCATGAGACGGGCCATGGTCGACATGATGCCGCGGCGGGCCAGCTCGACGATCATGCCGTAGGGCACGCCGTCGAGGCCGATGACGCAGGCCCGATTGGTCTTCCGACGATTAGGAGCGGCCACGATCAGTTCTTTTCCTTCCGGAAATGCCTATTTTACCTCAAGTTACGGGTCCGGTCAACCGGATTCGTTTGACTTTCTCCCCTGGGAATTGATAAAAAAGGGGCTTGCAGAGAGGACCCATGACAGGATTCGACACGCTCCGGGCGCACCTCGTCCGGGCCTATGAAAAAAAGACAGCCGCGAGCCGCCACGTCTTCCGCCGGGCCGAGAAGGTCATGGTGGCCGGCGGCAGCCACACCATCCGGCTGTGGCGCCCCTATCCCTTTTTCGCCGCTTCGGCCGAGGGCCCCCGGGTCCGGGACATCGACGGCAACACCTACATCGACTACTGGCAGGGCCACTACGCCAACGTCCTGGGCCACAACCCGCGGGCGATCCGCCGGCGCATGGCGTCTTGCCTCGGCCGGGGCGCCCTGCACACGGGATTCGAGGCCAGTCACCAGATCGATCTGGCCGAGAAGTTGGTGAAGGCCCTCGGCGGGCGCCAGGCCAAGGTCCGGTTCACGACCTCGGGCACGCTGGCGACGATGTACACGGTCATGATGGCCCAGGGGCTGACCGGCCGGGACCATATCCTGAAGATCGGCGGCGGCTGGCACGGCGCGTCGCCGTACCTTCTCAAGGGCGTCAAGTTCCACGCCGAGGCCGGTTTCGAGGGGAAGGAATCGGCCGGGCTCCTGGACGAGATCGTCCGGAGGACCCTGATCACCCGGTTCAACGACGTCGCCGACCTCGAACGGGTCATCGACGAGCACGGCGACCGCATCGCCGGCTTCATCGTCGAGCCCTTCCTTGGTGTCGGCGGTTTCCTCCCCGCGACCCGTGAATATCTGGAGACGGCCCGCCGGCTCACGACCCAGCACGGCATCCTGCTTATCTTCGACGAGATCATCTCGGGCTTCCGCTTCTGCCCGGGCGGCGTCCAGACCCTTTATGGTGTCCGGCCGGACTTGACGACCCTGGGGAAGATCATCGGCGGCGGGCACGCCGTCGCGGCCGTCGTCGGCCCGCGCGAGATCATGGAGGAGTGCGAGCGCGGCCGGGCCGGCGGAGACAGGGTCTATTTCGAGGGCGGCACGTTCTCGGCCCACAGCGAATACATGCAGGCCGGCCTGGCCATGCTGGGATATCTCGCCTCGCACGGCGCCACGGTCTATCC
Organism: uncultured Eubacteriales bacterium; assembly: GCA_964541055.1. GTDB lineage: Bacteria > Acidobacteriota > Aminicenantia > Aminicenantales > Saccharicenantaceae > RBG-16-66-30. Next base: position 21,229 of record CAZIQR010000013.1, on the reverse strand, counting down.
GAAGATCGCCAAGCTGGGGGCCCGGCTGCGGCAGGGGATCGAGCAAGTCTTCGCCGAGGCGGGTGTGCCCGCCCGCACGACGGGCGGGGGGAACGACGTTGTTCCCGGGAGCTCGCTCTTCATGGTCAATTTCCCGCGCGACCCGAAGATCGCCTACGACCGGCCCGAGGACATCCACGATCCGCGGCGGTCGAACCTGAGCATTCGCGAGGACCTGCTCAAGCTCGCGCTCCTCATCAACGGTGTCAACGTCGTGCACGGCGGCGGGGCCGTTTCGGCCGCCCACGGACCTCGGGAGATCGATGCGACTCTCGAGGCCTATGCTGAAGCGGCGCGACTCTTTGCTAAATATTTGAATTAAAGCGATTGACTGAGCTCGAACCGGTAAGCTCCGCTGCCGACCTCAAAGACCGCACGGTCTCCTTCGGCCCGGCTTGAGAGGATCCCCGGCACTCGTCCGGACGCTCCGCCGGCCGTCCACACGGTCTGTCCGGACTCCGCGACCGCGCCAGGGAAGAGGAGCGGGATATGGATCTCTCCTCTCGCGCAGACCGGGATTTCGACGTCCAGCGTGAACGAACCGTCCGCCCTCCGCCACGCCGCTGCGACCCGGCCGCTCGCGGTCTCCACGCGGGCCTCGACAAAGGAGAGATCGCCGAGCGGATAAGGCCGGACCCGCACCTTCCGCCAGCCGGGCTCGAGTGGGGAGAGGCCGGCCAGCACGCGGTAGAACCAGGCGTCGATGCTGCCGAGCATGATGTGGTTCTGCGAGTTCATGGCCGGCCCGGTGAGCTTCTCCCAACGCTCCCAAAGCGTCGTCGCGCCCTCCGCCAGCATATAGCCCCAGCCGGGATAGCTCTTTTGAGTGGCAACGCGCCAGGCCGTCTCCGCATGTCCGTTCTCCGTCAAAACGTCAAGCAGGTAGCGCGTGCCGAGGATCCCCGTGTCCACGTGGCCGTCCTGCTGGAGGACGACGCTCCGGACCAGACTGGATACAACGGCCTCCTTCTTCTCCTCCGGGACCATATCGAGAAAGAGCGGCAGGACCTGGGAGGTCTGGTTCGGATAGGTGTCCACAGGGCTGACGCGGATCGCCGCGTATTGGGTTTCGCCGAGATAGGCCCGGTTGAAAGCCGCCTTGATGGCCGCCGCCAGCCGGCCGTAACGCTCGGCGTCTTCGGCCCGGCCCAGGACCGCGGCCAACCGCGACAGGATGAGGGCATCGTGACAATAATACCAGGTCGAGGTCATCTCGACCGGGGTCTTCTTGGGCACGATCCCTCCCGGCGGGCACCAGTCTCCGTATTTGCCGAGCGAGCGGATGAGGCCGCCTTCGGCGTTCCGGGTCAGGAAGTCGATGTAGCGGGCCAGGTTCTGGTAATGGGTCTCGACGATGCGGCGGTCGCCGTAGTGGAGCCAGAGGAGCTCGACAAGGACCGCGTAGGCGGCGCTCCAGGCCGGATCGGCCGGATAGAGGCGCGGCAGATAAGCCGGGGCGACGTCGGGCAGGCTCCCGTCCTCGCGCTGGGCGAGGCGGATGTCTTCGAGAAACTTGGCGTAGAAGGCGGCCATGTCGAAATTGAAGATGGCTTCCTCGGCCGAGAGGTGGGCGTCACCGAGCCAGCCGTGCCGCTCGTCTCGCTGGGGGCAGTCGGTCGGGATGCTCATGAGGTTCGAGAGCTGGCCCCAGAGGACGTTCCGGTGGATGCGGTTGACGAGGTCGTTCGAGGTCCGGAGCTCTCCCATGGGCCTGACGTCGGAGTGGACGAACCGGCCGGCGAGCGCCTCAGGCCCGGGCTCGCCTGGGTAGCCGGTCATCTCGACGTAGCGGAAGCCGTGATAGGTGAAGCGGGGCTCGTAAGCCTCGGGACCTCCGCCGCGGAGGATGTAAACGTCCGTGGCTTCGGCGTTCTCGTTGGGGCCCAGGTTGAGCGCGCCGCCGTCGTCCAGGAGCTCGGCGTGGCGGAGACGGATCTCGGTTCCCGCCTGTCCTTCGACATTGAGCCTCGTCCACCCCGAGAAATTCTGGCCGAAGTCGTAGATCCGGCGGCCCGGCCCCAGCGGCCTGACGGACACCGGCCGGAGCGTTTCCGCGACCCGGATCGGCGGCATCATCTGGGAGGCGAGCGGCGGCCCGGGAACGGCACGGACCGGATCCCATCCGCTATCGTCGTAACCCGGACGGTCCCAGCCGTCGATCACGACGCGCGCATCATAACGCTCTCCGAAGTAGAGCCCGTTCTCCTGCAACGGGCCGGATGACGACCGCCAATGCCCGTCGGCGGCAACGGCCTCCCGCTCTCCATCCGCATAGAGGATCTCGACACGGCAGGCGAGCTTCGGTCCGTCGTAGCCAAAGGCCTTGATGTGGCGGCCGTTGCCGAGGATCACGCCGACGGCGTTCCGCTCGCCGACGAAGGGCGTCACGTCATAGGCGGCGTAAAGGGCCTTTTTCCGGTAATCGGTCCAGCCGGGATCGAGGACGCTCGTCCCGACCTTGTCACCGTTCAGGCGGAGCTCGTAATGGCCCAAGCCGGAAACGAAGATCAGGGCCAGGGTCGCCCGGCGCTTGAGCTCGAACTCGGCGCGGAGATAGGCGGCGCAGGCTTGGGTCTCGTCCGGGCCGGCATGGCCGAGGAGGACCGAGCCCTTCGACCGGAACTCTGCGCCTCGGCGCGGAGCGATCCAGTCCGCGTTCCATCCATCGGGCTTCATGAGCCCGGTCACGAACGTGGCCGGACGGCTCCAGTCGCCGGCCCGTCCCTCCCGGTCCCACCACCGGACTTTCCAGAAGATCCGGGCGCAGCTCGGCAGAGGCCGTCCCGCGTATTCGACCGCCGGCAGGCCCGTCGCGCCGGTCTTGCCCGTGTCCCAAAGGTCGCCCTGATCGAGGGCCAAGGTTCCTGGCGAAGACGCGACCAGCACGTGATAGGCGGAGGGCCGCTCGCCGCGTTCGGGGCTTTCGACGAGCCAGCTCAGGCGCGGCGCGGGCGAGTCGACGCCGACCGGGTCGACGAGATGCTCGCAGCACAGACGGACGGGCGCCGGGGGGGCCGCGGTCATTGCGCCTCGGCCAGGAAATAGTTGGCGACTTCGATGCCGTAGACCTGGGGATCGATGCTCCCCGAGATCGTCCGGAGATAGCGCCCCGTCGCCGGGTCGCGGTCGGCGAGGTCGTCGTCCAGCGGCTCCGTCGGCGCGAAACGGTCGTTCTTGGTCGGCATCACACGGGCTGTCCCTTCAAGGTCCCCATCCTCAGTTTAGAGAATTCCCGGGGCGCGTCAAGAGGGCTCGGCGGGCGCGGCCGAGGCCGCGGCCTCGGCCAGGAAGTAATCGGCGACCTCGATGCCGTATTTCGCCGGGTCGAGCGCGGTCGCGATCGTCCGGCGGAACCGGCCCGTGGTCTCGTCCCGCTCGGCCAGGTCGACCGTCTCGCCGTCGATCTTGTGGCCGTCTGTGTCGGTGATGAGCTTGACCCAGGGCCGGAGAACGAGCTTGGCGTCCGGGTTGAGGTCCTGGACGATGGCCAGCTCGCCCGTCGTCAAGGCCACGAGCGTGCCGATGGGGAAAATGCCCATCATGTTGACAAAGGCCTTGAGGATGACCGGGTTGAATTCCTTGCCGCTCTGCTCGAGCATCAGGCTCAGGGCCTCGGCCCGGGTGAAGTCCTTGCTGCGGTAGACGCGCTTCGTGGTGATGGCGTCGAAGACGTCGACGACCTTGACGATCTTGCTGAACAGGTTGACGTCGTCCTTCTTGAAATAGCGCGGATAGCCGGAGAGGTCCTCCTTGATGTGATGCTCCAGGGCGACGTGGATGGCCCGCAGCGGCAGCCGCCGGAACTCCTTGAGGAGGGCCAGCTTCTCGGCGCCGTGGAAGGGATGCTGCTCCATGACGCCCCGCTCGTCGTCGGTCAGCCGTCCGGGCTTGTTCAGGATCTCGAGCGGCGTCTCGGTTTTGCCGAGGTCGTGGAAGAAGGCGGCCATGCCCAGGTCGACGAGCTCGGCCCGGCTGAGCCCGAGCCGCCGGCCCAGGGCCGTCGCCAGGAGGCAGACGTTGACGGAGTGGTTCAGGGTGTATTCGTCGTGGTTCTTGATGTTGGTCAGGCCATAGACGAAGCCCTCGTCCTCGACGATGTGATTATAGATCGACTGCATGAGGCGGCGGGTCGTGCTGATCTTGATGGGCTCGTTGCGACGGTCGCGGGCGAATGATTCCTTGAGGTGGACGATGCTCAGGAAGAAGAGCCGCGCGGAGCTCTGGTGGAGGTTCTGCGGGGCGTCCTCGGCCGATCTCTTTTCGAGCTCGATATGGACCGCCCCGGCGGCCTCCAAGTCGGCGACGAGGCGCAGGTGCGCCTCCTCGTCCTGGCTCTGGCCCCTTTTCTCGCGCCTGGAGAAGATCGAAAGGAACACGAGAAGCTCGTCCCGGGTGAGGCCCGGCAGGAAGGTGACGGCCCCGACGGACCGCGTCCGGAACTCCTCCATCATGGACTTGAACATGGCATACGTGCCAACGCCGAACTTCAGCCGGACGCCGTTCAGGAAGAACGAACCGTGGCGGGTGCGGAGGCAGGCCTCGCCTTCGCTCGCCAGAACGGAGGACAGGCTCTCGAACAGGCGCTGGCCCCGTTCCTGGAAGGCCGTGTTCTTTGTGTCGTAGATCTTGGCGACCTTGTCGACGACGTGGAAGCTCATCAAGAGCTCGACGCCGGTCTTTTGAAAGGCCTTGGATACGGCCGACGAGGCCGGGCGCGGCGGCGGGCCCGCGGGGGAGGCGGCCCGAGCCAGGATCTTCCCGTCCGTCATGGCAACCCGCCTCCGGACCCTCCGGCGGAGGGCAGGCGCTCGAGGGCGGCCCGGCAGGCTTCGCGGACCTTTTTCGTCCGGGCCAAGACGCCCTTTTGTAGGGCCTCGCGGGCGCCCTCCGTCCCCATGGCCGCCAGGCCCGCGGCCGCGGCCAGGCGAAGCTCGAGGCGCCGCTTCGGGCCGAAGAGCGGGGCCCGGAGGAGGGCCCTGCGGAGAAAGGCCAGAGCCTCCTCCGACCGCGTCCGGCCGAGAAACGTCAGGAGGGCCTCTTTTTCCTTTGGGCTCTTCCCCTGGAACTCGCGTCCCGAGGCCTCCCGCAAGACCTGCTGGACCCTGGCCCCGCCCTGGGCCGGGTCGAGCGATAAGGTCGCCTGGATCCGGATCTCCTCATCCGGATCGTTGAGGAACCCCGACAGGATGCGATTGCCGATCTCGTCCCGCGTTCGGCTCAGGACCTGGATGACCTCGGCCTTGATGTCTTTGCTCGGGAAATTGACCAAAGCGGAGAGGTGTGGGATACCGCGCCGGCCCGGCAGGCGGGAGAGGATGCCGACGATCTCGCGGGCCAGTTCAGGGCGGCCGCTGTCGGCCAGGCTGGCGACGACCCCCGGGCTGGCCCCTCCGGTCTTTTCGATGAAGGCGACGATCCGGTGCCGGGCCTCGCCGTCGGGCGCGATGTCGAAGAGATCGGCCGCGAGCCCCAGGGAGGAGGGGCCGAGGAGCTCGAAGAAGGCCAAAAGCGACTCCCAGTCCAGGCCTTTCTTCTTCGCGAGAAGCGTCTTGACGGCCTCCGTCGTCTTGGGGCTGATCGTGCTCTTGAGGAAGCCCTCAAGCGCGGCGGTCTTATCGTCCTGTCCCGCCAGTTGCCGTTCGAGCTCGTGGACCCTCCGGATGACATGGAGGGCGACATGGAAATGGCCCCGCTGAAGCTGGTCGAAGTGGTATTCCAGCAGCGTGTCCAAGGTGGCCCGGATGGCGGCCGGCTTTTCCTCGAGGTAGAGGATCTCGACCATGAGATTGACGTATTCATCCTCGGGCGAGATCGTCCGGTTGGCCCGGACCATGCCTTCGAGGGCCAGGAGCTCCGGCCCGGTCAGGGTCGGGTCCATGGCGGCCGCCGGGCTGGCCTGGCCGCGCTCGTCGGCGGGGGTCTCCGGCTCGGCCGGCTTCGCGGCATCTTCAGGGACCTCTGAGCCGGCCCCGTCGTTGGCCCGGGCCGCGGCCATCTCCACCTGGCCCCGGTCCTCGCCGTCGAGTTCGATCCGGCCCTGGCTGAACTTGGAGGTCTCAACACGGACCTCGATCCGCTCATGGGCCAGCTCGTCGGGCAGGTCCGGCATGCCCTGGAAGGCCGCCTGGCTCTCGCTGAGGATGCGGTTCTCCAGGAACTCGTCCGGGGCGTAGTATTGGACGTTGGCGAAATCGCGCTCCCAGAGGGCGACCACGATATCGCTGTCCTCGGCGCTTTTCGTGGCCTCGTCCCTGATGAGCTCCAGCAGGTCCATGATCTCGGCCCGGTCGAGGCCTTGGTAAAAGTAGAGGATCTGCAGGCCGTCTTTATAGAAGAAGAAGGGAAGGCTCTTGATGGCGATCTCGTCCGTATAGACGGGCTCGCCGCTGCAGGTGAAGGAAAATTCCTCGACGCCGACCTGGAGACGGTTATACGCGCCGAGGTAAGCCGTAAACTTCTCGGTGAGCAGATCGACGAAGTTCCGGACCGTCGCGTGCTCGACGGGAAAGATCTTCATCGCCGAGACGGTATTCGCCAGGGCGTGGAGAACGTCCTTAGCCCGTTCGAGACGCGCGGCGTCGAACCCGTCGGCCGACGCGGGAGAGATTGGCGGCGCGTTAGGAGCTCGGGGCATCTTAGAGGGCCCGGCGGCCTGCCGGGCTCCGTCTCCATCAGTTTAATCAAATCGAGGCGTTCGTCAACCGGGGGCTTGATGAAAGACCGGAAATCCTCCGGAGGGGGAGGCCGCGGGGGCTTTTCGGAGCCTCGGCTCAGCGCCGGCTAAGGACCCGCCGTTCGTAGGCCTCGACCTCGCGGAGCCAGTCCTCACCAGGAGGGACGGCGTTCCGGAGGCAGTAGGCGTCCCAGACGGTGCCGAAAGGCAGCGTCTTGATCTCCTCGAGGAGGGACAGCCGCTGAAGGGCCTTGGCAGGCGGGTCGAGCTCGCGGAGCTTGTCCGGCGGCTCGAGCAGGGCGATGAGCAAGCCCTTGAGAACAGACCGGGCGCCGAGCACCCAGGCCCCGATGCGGTTCAGGCTGGCGTCGAAGTAATCGAGGGCCAAGTGGATGCGGTCGAGGGCCTGGCTGCGGATGATCTCGGCGGCGAGATCCCGGACCTCGTCGTTGAGCAGGACGATGTGGTCGCTGTCCCAGCGCACGCCCCGGCTGATGTGGAGCAGCAGCTCGCCGGAGAAGGGGAGGATGGCCGAGATCTTGTCGGCGACGGACTCGGTCGGGTGGAAGTGACCGAGGTCGAGGCAGATGATCTTGCCGTGGGTCAGGGCGTAGCCCATGTAGAACTCGTGCGAGCCGACGACGAAGGACTCGCTGCCGATGCCGAAGAGCTTGCTTTCGAGGGAGTCCTTGATCTGCTGCGGGCTGTATTCGACCTCGAAGATCTCGTCGAGCGACTTGAGGAGGGCGGCCCGGGCGCCCCAGCGGTCGGTCGGGACGTCCTTGGACCCGTCCGGGATCCAGAGATTATGGAGGCAGACGGACTGTTGCTCGCGGCCGATCGAGGCGGCGATCTTCCGGCAGCACTTGACGTGGTCGACCCAGAATTTACGGGTGCCGTTCTCCCGGCTGCTGAGGGTGGCCCCCGATGCCGCCTTGGGGTGGGCGAAACAGGTGGCGTTGAAATCGACCTTCAGGTTGTGATGACGGGCCCATTCCGACCAGCCCCGGAAGTGGCCGGGCTCGATGGCGTCCCGGTCGACGGGCCGGTCGCCGAACTCGCCGTACATGGCGTGGAGATTGACCCGGTGCCGGCCGGGGATGAGGGCGAAGGCCTGCTCGAGGTCGGCCCGCAGCTCGTCGACGGTGCGGGCCCGGCCCGGGTAGGCTCCGGTCACCTGGAGGCCGCTGCCGGCCAGGGAGCCGGCCTGGCGCTCGAAACCGGCGACGTCGTCGCCCTGCCAACAGTGGAGCGAGAGCGAGATGCCCTGCAGCCGGGCCAGGGCCTTTTCGGTGTCGATGCCGCGTTCGGCATAGCGGTCCCGGGCCGCAAGGTAGGTCTTTTCGATACTCGCCGGATCCATCCTCAACCCTCCCCGAAGGAACGTCATCGTTATATGCCTCCTGGCAAGAAGTGTCAAGCGGGCCGGAGCTCTCGGAAACGGTCCCCGGCCCTTTCCCAGGCCTCCGTGGGCCCGGACGGGACGTAGGTCTTGATCTCGAAGGATTCACGAATGACCGAACGGATCTCCGCGAGAGAGGAGATCCGGCCCAGGGCCAAGGCCTGGACGAGGATGTTGCCGATGGCCGTCGCCTCGGCCGGCCCGGCGACGACGGGGCGGCCGGTCGCGTCGGCCGTAAGTTGGCAGAGGACGTCGTTGCGGGAACCGCCGCCGATGACGTGGATCTTCCCGATCGGATGCCCGAGGACGAGCTCGAGCTGGTCGATCACCTGGCGGTACTTGAGCGCCAGGCTCTCGAGGAGCGACCGGACCACCGCGCCGCGGGTCGCGGGCGGCTTCTGGCCCGTCCGCCGGCAGTAATCTTCGATGGCCCTGGGCATGTCCGGGGGATTCAGGAAGGCCGGGTCGTCGGGGTCGACGAGGGCGGTGAACGGCGTGGCCTCGGCGGCGGCGCGGGCGAGCTCCTCGTAAGTGACCGGCGACGCGGCCGACCAGGACTTGCGGCAGCCCTGGACGAGCCAGAGCCCGGAGACGTTCTTGAGGAAGCGGGTCGTCCCCCCGACCCCTCCTTCGTTCGTGAAGTTGGCGTCGAGGGAGCCTTCGGAGATGAGGGGGGCCGTCTTTTCGACCCCGACGAGCGACCAGGTGCCGGAGGAGATGTAGGCCCAGCCGGCGCCCTCGGCGGGGACGGCGGCCACGGCCGCGGCGGTGTCGTGGCTGGCCGTGGCGACGACCGGCACGTGGCGGAATCCGGTCGAAACAGCGACGTCCTCGGCGACATCGGCGAGGGCCGTGCCGGGCGGGACGATCTCCTGGAGGATCGTCTTCGACAAACCCATGGCCTGAAAGAGGCCCGGGATCCAGGCCCGGGTCCGGGGATCCAAGAGCTGAGACGTCGACGCGATCGTCGCTTCGGCGGCCTTCCGTCCGGTCAGGAGGAAATTGAACAGGTCCGGCATGAACAGCAGGTCCGTCGCGGCGTCGAGGAGGGGCGAGCGGTCGCGGACCATGGCGTAGACCTGGAAAAGCGAGTTGAAGGGCATGAACTGGATGCCTGTCGCCTCGTAGAGCGCGGTCCGCGGCACGATCTTGAGGTAGTCCTCCATGGCCCCGGCATTGCGGTGGTCGCGGTAGCAGAACGGAAGCCCGAGGAGGCTGCCGTCCCTCGAAACCAGGCCGAAATCGACGCCCCAGGTATCGACGGCCAGGCTGGCCGGCCGCCGGCCGATCGCCGCCGCGGCGTCCCTCATGGCCCCTTTCATCTCGTCGAAGAGGGCATAGACGTTCCAATGGATGTGGCCGGCGAGCGGGAGCGGCGCGTTGGGGAAGCGCCGCACCTCGTGAACGGCGAGCCTCCCGCCCTCGAGCGTGCCGAGCACGGCCCGGCCGCTTTCGGCGCCGAGATCGAAGGCGAGATGATGAGAGGCGTCGTTCGTGTGCGCCATGAATTCCCTCCGAGACCCCTCTTATATGCGGAACGCGCGCCCTTTTCAAGATTTCATGAAAAGGGACCGCGTCCCCGGTTTTCGTGATAAAATATATGGCGTATAAACGATCATCCCCACCGAGGTTCCTGTGCCACTCGAGGATAAGCTCAAACAGCTGAGGCGCGAACGCGACGCCCGGTCGCGCGCCCGAAGCGTCGAGACGACCTGGGAGAAGATCGGCGAGGATCCAGGCCTCAGCGTGAAGCAGAAGCTCGAACGCCTGATCGCCCTCACCGACAAGGGCCGCGGCCTGGGGCCGCTGACCGAAGCGCGGCCGGCCTCGAAGATGCGCGCCGAGCCGGTCCAAGTCTTCGAGAACGCCTACGTCCTCGGGACGCGCTACGGGCAGATCCCGATCGCGATGGGGCTGCAGATCCCGGCCGATATCATCGGCTTCCTCAGCCGCGACGCGGCCTTCGAGGGGCTCGACCTCTCCACGGCCCTCTTTCTCGACCTCGAAACGACGGGCCTCTCGGGTGGCACGGGGACGGTGCCGTTCCTCGTCGGCCTGGCCTATTACCGGGATGACCGCTTCAAGGTCACCCAGTTCTTCCTCAACGAGATGGCCGAAGAGGACCGGCTCATCGGCGAGCTCGCCCAGTTCGTCCGCGAGATGGGCTTCAAGTCGATCGTCACCTACAACGGCAAGGCCTTTGACCTGCCCCTCGTCGAGACGCGCTTCGCCCTGCACCGGACGCCCTGCCCTCTGTGCGGGATGCCGCACCTCGATTTCCTGTTCTCGGCCCGGAGCCTCTGGAAGCACAAGACCGAGAGCTGCCGCCTCTTCGACCTGGCCCAGCAGATCGTCCAGGCCGAGCGGTCCGAGGACATCCCGGGCGAGGACATCCCGCGGCGCTACTTCGAGTACATCCGGAGCGGCGATTTCTCGCTCATCGAGCCCATCCTTTACCATAACCAGGAGGACTTGCTGTCGCTCCTCGGCGTCGTCGTGGCCGGGGCCATCCTCGTCGAGCGGCACCGCGGAACGTCCGGCGCTGCCGCGGACGGCGATCCCACGGACGCCTTCGGGGTGGCCAAGCTGTTCGAGCGGGCCGGAGACGCAACGACCTCGGCGGCCCTGTTCGAAAAGGCCCTGTCCGGAGGGCGGGGGCTCTCCGCCGAAGCCTCTCATCATGCCCGCAAGAAGCTCTCCCATCACTTCAAAAAGACCAAGGATTGGGACCGGGCCCTGCCGTTCTGGCAGGAGATGGCCGCGAGCGAGGAGCTCGATTGCTTCAAAGAGCTTTCGATGTATTTCGAACATACGGCCAAGGATTATGTCGAAGCCATCCGGGTCGCGACCGAAGGCTTGGCGCTGTCGAAAGGCAAGAACCACGAGGCCGAAAAGGACTTCGAGAAGCGCATTGCCCGGCTCAAGGGCAAAGTGCCCAAAGAGAAAAAATAGGGGGGGGCAATGAAAGCCATGGTCCTTGCCCGATTCGGGGACCCGGGGGAAGGCCCGCTCGAATTGAGGGACGTCCCGGTCCCCGAGGCCGGACCCGGCGAGATCCTGATCAAAGTCCATTGCTGCGGCGTCTGCCACACCGACCTTCATATTGTCGAACACGAGCTCGCAGAGGCCCGCCTGCCGCTCATCCCGGGCCACGAGGTCATCGGAGTCGTGGCGAAAGCGGGGGAGACGGCCGGCCGATTCAGGGTCGGCGACCGCGTCGGCGCGGCCTGGTTGAGGTCGACGGACGAGACATGCCGGTTCTGCGCCACGGGCCGCGAGAACCTCTGCGAATCGGCCCGCTTCAACGGCTATCACGCGAACGGCGGTTACGCGGAATTCATAATCCTCCATGAGAAGTTCGCTTACGCGGTCCCGGACCGATTCGGCGATGCCGAGGCGGCCCCGCTCATGTGCGCCGGCATCGTCGGCTATCGGGCCCTGGTCCTGAGCGAAGCCAAGCCGGGCGGCGTCCTCGGTCTCTACGGCTTCGGCGGATCGGCCCACATCGCCATTCAGATCGCCAAGCACCGGGGCATCCGGGTTTTCGTCTTTACGCGGAGCCCGAAGCACCAGCAGCTGGCCCGCGGGCTCGGCGCGGACTGGGTCGGCACTGCGAAAGACATGCCGCCGGCCAAGCTAACGAATGCGATCCTGTTCGCGCCGGTCGGCAGCCTTTATCTCGACGCCCTCCGGGTCATGGACCGGGGCGGGACGGTTGCCTCCGCCGGCATCCACATGTCGCCCATCCCGGAGATGGACTACGATACATGCCTCTATCACGAGCGCAAGATGCTGAGCGTGGCCAATGCGACCCGCCGGGACGGGGAGGAGCTCCTGAAGGTGGCGGCCGAGATCCCGATCCGCACGACGGTCAGGAGCTATCCGCTCGAGGCCGCCAACGAGGCCCTGGCCGATCTCAAGGCCGGCCGCATCGATGGGGCCGCCGTCCTGAAAATCGGGGACATGACCCAATTCTCTTGAATCGGGATCGTGTCACCGATTTTCGCGCTTTCTCACGTTGCAAACTCGGGCCAATTACGCTATATTATCCCCGCTTTTCCGCCCTGCGCGCCCGTAGCTCAGTTGGATAGAGCGTCTGACTACGAATCAGCAGGTCGGGTGTTCGAGTCACCCCGGGCGCGCTCTTCTTTTCCCCCATATAACCCCACAAATCAATGACTTAGGCCCCGTTTCAGGGGTCCGTCACCTTTGCCCTGAGTTGCCCCAAAACACCCCTATTTTCCCTCCAATGTGTTACAAATGTGGGACAAACTTAAAGGGCGTCTATCGGAATAGTCGGGGCCGAATATTTCTCTATTTGATTTGAAACCCGTCCCGATTTAGGCTAATGGCATGATCGCAAAACCAAAGTCCAGGCACGTCATATTAAACACGGAAGGAGAAGGTCATGACGATTGAAGAACGTCTGGCGAACATGGAATCTCAGTTGAAGCAACTGAGGAAACACAACCGAGCACTTCTCGGAGGCATCATTCTAGTTTCGCTTATTGCTACCTTCCCTCTGATCTTGGGAGTTACCGCTTCTCGAGCTGGCGCTCAGGCACCTGGAGTTCTCAAGGAGATCGCAGCCAGAAAGTTCAGCTTGGATGATGGCAAAGGCAACCTCAGTGCCGTTCTTACCGCCAATGAATCGGGTCCTTTTCTTGCTCTCTATGACAACAAGCAGAAAGGGCGCGCCGCTTTAGTGGTGAGCGAGAACGGACCTTCTCTTTTTCTTTTGGATGAAGAGGGCAATATGCGGATCATAATATCAATTGGCAAACTCGGTCCCGAAGTTCGTATCAATGACAAGAATGGCCTACCTGCGGCATTTCTGACAACAGAAGGCGATGAGTCTCGTCTCGTGTTGTCTGAACCGACAAATAAGTTCAGCACAATAATAAAAGTAAACAAGGCCGGGGCGAACCTCTCGGTGGCTCGAATGACATCCTTATCCGATTTGCGCTCTTTTGAAACATCAGCCACCAGCGCTGGCATAACAGCAGGACTCTATCAATCGTCTTTTATGCCACGTGCTCAAATGGCATGGTATGAGTCTGGCCCTAGCTTTGAGCTTTACGATGCAAAAAACAAAACAAGATTTGTTGCAGGTTGCACCAGCACTCAGGCGTCCAGTGGAGTCGAACAGATATATCCGGAGTCTTCGATAATTCTATTCGACTCAAATGAAAAGGTCATTTGGAGCGCAATTAGATAAGAAAGCCTGAGTCAATCCGGGTTGAGGCAGTTCGCATATGAATGGACGAGTAATATGAGCGTTTCAATTGCCGGAATAACAATCAGCTTGGTAGGAACCATAATGCTAGCGTTTAGCATCAGAAAGGGAAAAGTGTATATGTGGAAGGATTCCTCAAAAAAACGGGAATACGCCGCAGTTTTCGCCCCGCGATTGTTTTATTCTGGCATCGCGCTTCTCGCCCTTGGATTCATATTACAGATCTTAGGGGCATCCCAGCACTAGGGAGGAGAACGTAATGAACAAAACTCAAACTAGAATTATTGGTTGGGGTCTCGTTTTTCTCGGATTTATGATGGTAGCCGGCGCGTTTATAAGCAATCAGACTGTCTATAATTGGCGCGGATATGAAATTGGCGGCGGTTTTAAGGACTTCGTCAAGAGTCCTCTGCTTTATGTCGGATTGATGCTTTGCATCGCAGGGGTAGTAGTGCTTGCTGGTAACACGAAAGGTGGCAAGCCCATCCTTCAAGGCAAAGATAATAAGGATGACAAGTAAAGAGAGAACAAGATGAGTTTTGCCGGGCCTAGGCCGATCATCGAAGAGCGGGAAATCCCTGCCCGCCTGGCCCGGATCTTCTCACCAGGGTATCTGCTAATGGGAGGCAGAGATGAAAGAGCGTATCTGGCTTGAGATCTACCCGGGATATCAAAAGCTTATTCTCGCTCGAATCAAAGAAAGTGATAAGCACTATACCCGGCAAGAGCAACGAGCTGAACTCCTATGGAGGAATCCTTCTTTCGCGAAGGAACTCCGCCAAATCGACCCCGAAAATGTCATGACTGAACTGGCCTATCAGAAGGCGATTAGGGCATATGATCCGCACAAGGCACACGAGCTCGATTACAGCGAAGAGGTGGCGGCGCTTAACAACTATTTCAAGTTCAAACGCTTTTGTGATCGCTGGAGAATCTCTCGCAAATGGGATGGGCACCGGGCCTCGCTTGCTGAGTTCGTCAAGACTTCGCCGGACCTGATTTATCACCCAATTCTTGTTGAGAAGCCCAGAGTCGATTTTGAGGATACGGCGCCTTTCCCAGATGATGGCCAAGACCCTTTCTATTTATTGATAAGGGTCGATCCGTGGACGAATGCGCGAGATATAAGTTCTTCGTGGGGACGGATCGAAGAACTAAAAAAAGCTGTTTTTGGCTTCTCTGACCAAGATAAATGGAACTTTGGAGAAGCTCTCTGCTGGTATGATCTTAAGATGCGCTATCGGTATAGCTATAGCAGGATTGCCTGGCTGTGGCAGAAGAACAAGGCCGTCCATGAGGATATCGATGACATCAAGACCAAGGCTCGATTAGGGATAAAACGCATTTCCCTTTATATAAATCGCCTAACACCACGAATTGAACTGATAAACGCGCTGGATCAGCAGAAATAGCGCCCTCCAGGCCGGGGTGTTCAATCTTCCGGCCTTTAATTCTTACCTTTCCGAATAGCCACCTCTGACCCTATCTTGTCATCACCTTTTACACAAAGGACCAGAAGATGACGCAAGAAAGACGCTGGCTCAGGGTCAAGGAGGGGGCTGAATACATCGGCTGCCACCCCCGCTCCCTTCGCCGCGCCTGTGCCACTGGCAAGATCCCCTATGCCAAGGTGAAGGGGATCGGCATCCGCCTAGATCGTCTCGAGCTCGACGCCCTTCTCTCCAAGAAGGCCAAGCCCTCGGCATAACCCCATGAAGGCCACCATGAAAGCGCGTTCCTCTTCGGCATCCAATGACTCAATGACAACCCGCCCCAGCTCCAAGCTGGCCCTGGCCCGGATGGTGACGCGCATGAGCCAGGCCGACCTGGCCAAGGCCCTGGGGCTCTCGAGGTCCTGGGTGGCCGGCGTCGAACGCGGCGATATCGTCCCCAGCCGCCCTCAGGTGATAGCGATCGCTAAGGTCCTCGGCGTAGATTCGGAGCTCCTCTTCCCGGAGCCCGACGATGACGGGGAGGAGGACTAGATGGACGGCCAGCGCTATTTGGATATCAAGGGCGCAAGCGCCTATTGCCGCCTATCGGTCTCTCACCTTCAGAAGCTCTGCTGTCGGAGAAAAATCCCCTTCATCAAGATGGGGCGCCGCTGCATCTTCGACGCTCGCCTCCTCGATCGCTGGCTGAGCCGCCGCGCGGTGCTGCCGCGCGATTGGCACTCGGAGGCAGAGGGGCGGCCATGAACAAGTCTCGGATCTCAGAAAATAAATCGCTGCTCGGCGTGGACCGGCGCGGCAGGGCGCGGATGGGCGCGGCTTGGAGCGGCAAGGCAAGGAGGGAGCGGGCGGCATTCCACGCGCTGCCCGCTCCCGCAATCTCTCTTATAGGAGGATGAAGTGATGCAAGAAAAGAGGATTGCGGAATTCCCTTGGATTCAAGGGCCGGATCCGGAGGCGTTGGCCAAGATCGATCGAATCCTGGCCGAGGCCGAAGGCTATCGAGCCTACATGAATAGGTTTCGTTTCGTCGATTCAGAAGCGAAGGAGCGGAGCTGCCGGCTCAAGAGCGGTATGAGCACTGGCATCACAGCCTTGCTCATCACAAGAAACCTAACCCGCCTCTATGGCCAGAACTATCTCTCAAAGCTTCCCAAATCTACCCTCGGGCTGGTGCACCAGGCCATCAGGAACATTAAGAAGGCTCACCTTGAATTACTCCGGGAGAACTTCCCGGAAGAGATCGAAAGGATGAAAGGAGAGAACTGATGAGCAACTCGAAGACTGAGAAAGCCGCCGTGCCGCCGGAGTCGAAGTTCCGCCCGCCGGACATTGCCCGGATCATCGGCACGGCCACTCCGGGCGGCCCGACGAGCCTGGATGACATTGGCCTCATGGCCGCCGACTCGCTCGCCGTGCTGGCCAACCAGCCGGCCGGGCCGGCGAGAGACGCGGCGAGCGCGGACGCCAGCCAGACGATCCAGGACGTTCTGACGGCGAAGAAGGACTGAGCCATGAAAAGAAAGGAGAACTCCAATGGGCTAGCGTCACAAGGACCCTGTCTGACAACTCTTTCAACCCAAACCCATCAAATCAAACTTATGAGAGGTAAAAAATGACATCTTCAGCTCTTCCCATCGGTGAGCCCACCATCGTCCCAGGCGGTCTCTACACCGCCACCATCGTGGGCGAAGTGTCGGAGCAGACGTCGAAGTTCGACTCCTCCCGGCACTACTACACCCTCCCGCTCAAGCTCCACAGCGCAAGCGGCGAGGAATTCGACTTCACCTGGGCCTTCGGACCCAAGTCGCCGGTCTATATCAAGTTCCTCGAGCTGATCGGCGGCGTGGCCACGGCCTCGGGCAAGGTCCACCCGCCTGACGAATACGAGGGCCGGACCTTCACGATCAAGATCGGCGAGCAGATGAACAAGGAGAAGACCAAGACGATCAACTCGGTCCTCGAGGTCTGGCCCGAGACCCGCAAAGGCTCGAAGCCCGTCCCGCCCGCCGAGGGTGAGGATGTTGAGACTCCCTTCTAGGATGGCCGCCATGAAAAAGAACTATGTGGCGGTCCGGGAACATCGGATCCTCTGCATCCCCTGCGCCAAAGAGCTCGGCCTCGACAAGAAATACGGGGACTTCCCCGACAAGGTCACAGACCGCGAGCTCAAGAAGTGGAAGGGGTGGAGCTGTCAAACGCGCTGCGCCAAGTGCAGCAAGGAGATCAAGGCCGAGGCGCCCGCCAAGGCCGCTCTCCAAGAGGCGGACCATGCCTGAGAACGAGAAGGTCCCCTCACTCATCACCAGCGCGGAGATCCTCGAGGTCTCCGGCTGGCTTATGGCCGAGGTCAGGCGCCATCGCGACATGGTCCAGAACTGGGCCCATAGTGGGCGCGATGCCGACAAGCATTACTGCTTTGAGTTCATCGACGGCCTTTCGAACATCGAGAAGATCATCCGGTCGCTACTCGATGAGAACACCCGGCTCTTTGTCCGCGAGGAAGTCCGCAAGCGGAACGAGGAGCCCTTTTGAGATGACGAACCAGGGCCCCCATCGCGCCTCGTGCCCGGTGGGGGCCCGCAATCCCAACGAGAGAACACCCCTATGAGCGACTTCAAGAGATACGAGCGGAGGGCGGGCGTCACCGGCGCCTTCGCCGCGTCCTGGGTCTATACTGACGAGGCCGGCACCAATCTTTTCCGCAAGGTCAAATGCACCACCAAGGACCCGGCCCAGCCCAAGTATTACTACTTCGAGCGGTGGGAGGTCGATCACTGGCGCGGCAAGCGGACCCCGGAGGAGCGGATCCTCGAGGGCGTCCGCATCGTGCCCTACCGCCTGGCCCGCTTCGCCGGCCGCTCCTCGGTCATCCTGTGCGAGGGTGAAAAGGACGCCGACAACGTGGCGGCCCTCGGCTACTCCACCACCACGAGCCCCTTTGGCCATGCGAACTGGCCGGCCGAACTCACACCCTGCTTCAAGGACATGCTCGTCTTCATCCTCTATGATGTGGACCACAACGGCGGGGGCTGGCCGGAGAAGATCGCCGCGACCCTATACGGCACGGCGCGCGAGATCCGCATCTGCCACTTCCCGAACGAAGAGAAGCGGCCCCACGAGTTCGACGTCACCGACTACCTCGCCCAGGTGCCCTCCGGAGAGGTGCAGCGGCGGCAGCGGATCACGCTCGTCCGGGAGCTCCTCAAATGAGCGAGCTCTACGTCCCGCCCGAGATCGCCGAGGTCCCGGATGATACCGCGGCCGGGCCCACCTCCGACGAGCTCAAGGTCGGGAACAGGTTCCTCAACCTGTGGCAGGAATCCATAGCCCGCTCGACGGATGCCACCGCCCCGCTTGTCCTCTTCGCCGGCGTGGGCCTACTGAGCTGCCTCTGCCACAGGTTCTTCTTCTACTCGCCGCGGGAGACCTACCTTAACCTCTATCTCTTCATCCTCGGCAAGTCCTCGACCCACCGCAAAACGACCATGATCGACATCGTCCGGGACTATGTCGCCAAGGTCGATGAGGGGCTCATCCTCCCGAACGAGTTCACGGCCGAGAGCTTCTTCACGTGCCTGGCCGACAGGTCCCACGGCATGGTCTTTTCCCGCGAGCTCAACGCTTGGCTCGACCAGATGCTCGGGCCCGACTACAACAAGGGCCTGGCCTCGTCGCTGGGCAATCTCTACGACCACGCCCACGCCCTCACGCGGCAGACCCAGAAAGGCGGCTTCAAGGTCATCAACGACCCTGTCGTTTCCATCTTGGGGGCCGGCGTCGATGAGTATCTCATCGCCCGGCTCAAGGAGATGGACCTGATATCGGGATTCTGGCCCCGCGTCACCCTCGTCCAGCTCCGCCCCCGCCCGGCCGGCCTCTACGTCTCGCCCGGCAAGTTCCTGCTCGACGAGGGCGTCCTGGCCCGGCTCGAGGAGATCCACAGCCAGCCCGGCGGGGAGATGAAATATTCGCGCGTTAACGAGGCGCGCGAGCAATACGCCGCCCAGCTCTACAAAGAAGCCGCGGACCTCGGGAACTCCAACCTTGCGGCCGGCTACGCCCGGCTCGAGTGGATCCTTGTGAAGATCGCCGCCCTTTGTGAGCTCGCCGACAATCCCACGAGCCAGGAGATAAGCCCCGCCGCCCTCTACGATGCCATGACCCTCGTCGATTACATCAAACAATACCTCCCCGACTTCTACGGCGAGAAGATGCGGCCGGACCTTGAAGACAAACTGGCCACCTGGGTCCTGGCCTTCATTAAGAAGCACGACCAAGGCGGGCGGCTCTGGGTCCCTTATCGGACCATCCTCCAGCACAGCCACACCGCGGCAGGGAGGGTCAGGGCGGCCATCTCGAGGCTCCTCGAGCTTGAGAAAATCGAGCTTCAGCCAACCCCGCCGACGAACGGAAAACAGAAGCCCGGTGAGACCTATCGGAGCAAGGCATGTTAGCACTGGACTCCGCTAACAAGGTTGCTAACACGCCCGACAGCGCGAACAGCCACGACGCGAAAAGCACCATGTTAGCGCTAACAGAGACTTTGTTAGCAGTGCCAAGTGCTAACAAACTTATATGGGGAAAACAGGGGTCTGTTAGCAGTGTTAGCGTGTGTGTGGGTGTGGTGTGTGTGTGGAGTGAAGAGAGAGGCGTTAGCGCTCTCTCTCACGGATCACTGCTAACAGCGCTAACAACGCCAATGATGACGCGGGAGTGGGGGAG
Source organism: uncultured Eubacteriales bacterium (assembly GCA_964541055.1). GTDB lineage: Bacteria > Acidobacteriota > Aminicenantia > Aminicenantales > Saccharicenantaceae > RBG-16-66-30. Next base: position 1,703 of record CAZIQR010000013.1, on the reverse strand, counting down.
GAGCGGCCCGATGAATTCACCCTCCGGCCAGGCTCATGGTTGTGGCCCGGTTTTCGCCGGACCATCTGACTCGCCATCACTCTGCCCCGGTCTTCTATATGGGGAGAATCGACTCGCCGGCGCGATTTTGTCCCGCATTTGTCACACCCTTTTGGGGCCTCGAGGGCCGCAAGATGAGGCAATATGCCTATGTTTTCAGCAACTTAGCACAAGAACGGACTGACCATGCCTGAAAAGCACAAATCGACCCTGCCGGCGCCCCCCAAAACGGGCCTGAAACACGGCCTTTATAGCTGGGTGAGCTCCAAGAAAATCCCCCAGGGCCGAGCCTTCCAGAAGATCCGGGCCGAGCTGTCCAAGATGAGGGGCGAGCTGATCGATGCCCACGGCGGGGAGGATATCACGCCGGACGCGGCCATCATGGTTGACTCGGCCATCGAGGCCCTGGGCGTCCAGAAGCTCCTCGGTCTCTACGTTCGCAAGTATGGGGTGATCGACGGCCAGGCCGCTAAGCGCGGGCGCCTCGAGCTGAGTCCTATCCTGAGCCGGAACTGGATCGGCTATGCGAACGTCACCCGCCAGGCCATCCTGGCCCTCAAGGAGCTCGATGCCCAGCAGAGGCCGGCGAACGTGCCGACGATCGCTGACATTATCGCCGAACACGACGAGGCCGAGGCTCAGGCCGGCCAGGACGCCCCGGAGAACGGCCTTGAGCGGGCCAAGGAAGGGCGAACGACTGATCCTTTGGTAGAGGACAATGGGCAATAACGGAACGGGTGATCTGATGTATCCGTTGCCGGGTCAGGAGAGCGAGCTTAACAAGTCACGCAGACTCTTGCCCTGGAATAGCGAAACGATGAATAGCACGATTGCCGCTATCGTCATTAGCACAAACACAAGGTCGCCTCGATGGCTCTTCTTGCCCAAGGCGTTTGCCGTAAGCATGGCTAGATGCATAGCGCAATATCCAACGCCTATGATCAGAACGCAACCAACCCAGACAAGTATCTGCAGCATTGGTTCCTCCTATGGCAGGATGGTATCTGCCGTGGGCAGAGGGGTCAATGGCCTAGAAGAGCTGGGGAATCGGTGCGGACGACGAACTTCACTTGAGCATCTCGAAAAGCGCCGCGAGAAATTGAGTCTGGACTTTCTCGCGGTTCTTCTTTCCGATGCCAGGGACCGCCACGGTGCAATAGATCTTGGTGCTCGCTCCGTCTTCCTCGAACAACAATTGAAGCTCCGCGGCCCATTGAGTCAGCCCCTTCCCTACGACCCAGGTTCCGGACATCGTATTGGACGTTTTATCGGGCCTTACCGGGGATCCCTGCCAACTACCGCCCTTTCCCGGCTTCTGGGTCATGAATGTTTTGACAGCTGCAGACCATACTTTATCCAGCGGATTGGAATAGGAGCATTCCGCCAGGCCCTTGTTGAATGTGATAGCCGGGCCTTCCTGAGCCATCACCAGGCCGGATACCAGTGCGAGCAAAGCAATTGCCGCAAGACATCTTTTCATTATTGGCTCCTTTCAGTGTGGATTATGGAAAAGTTACTAGAAAATAGCAAGGGGAGTGGAGGCAGGGGAGGCCGGGTCTTCCGGCGCTCCCCTCGGGCAAGAAGACGCCCCACGACGGGTGGCGAGTGACGCTGATGTATGGTGATGTTTGCAATTTGGCATAGGAGGAAGGCCATCGTAAACT
>CAZIQR010000012.1:0-31319 GCA_964541055.1 uncultured Eubacteriales bacterium | reverse complement strand
CTGCTTGGGCAGGAGGAAGCGCTTGGCGATCTCGAGCTTCTCGTCCTCCGTGTAGCCCGGGATGCGGATGATCTCCATCCGGTCGATGAGCGGCTTGGGGATGGGATCGAGCATGTTGGCCGTGACGATGAACATGACCTGCGAGAGGTCGAAATCGGTGTCGATATAGTGGTCGAGGAAGGTGCCGTTCTGCTCGGGGTCCAGGACCTCCATCAGGGCCGAGGCCGGGTCGCCCCGGAAGTCCATGCTCATCTTGTCGACTTCGTCGAGCAGGAAGACCGGGTTCTTGGTCCCGCCCCTCTTGATCATCTGGATGATGCGGCCAGGGTAGGCGCCGATGTAGGTCCGCCGGTGGCCGCGGACCTCGGCTTCGTCGCGGACGCCGCCGAGCGATAGGCGGACGAATTTGCGCCCCGTGGCCCGGGCGATGGACTTGCCGAGCGAGCTCTTGCCCACGCCCGGCGGCCCGATCAGCCCGAGGATGACGCCTCGCGGGTTCTTGACGAGCTGGCGGATGGACAGGTACTCGAGGATGCGCTCCTTGACCTTGTCCAGGCCGTGATGGTCTTCGTTGAGGATGCGCTCCGCTTCCTTGAGGTCCCGTTTCTCGCGGGTCTTCTTGATCCACGGCAGGGAGATGAGCCAGTCGAGGTAGTTCCGGCTGACCGTGGCCTCGGCCGACATGGGCGGCATGGACTCGAGGCGCTCGATCTCCTTGTAGGCCTTCTCCTCGGCGTCGGGCTGCATCTTGGCCTTGGCCACCTTCTGGCGCAGCTCCTCGATCTCGTTGGGCTGGTCGTCCTTGCGGCCGCCCGGGGCGCCCGGCGGAAAGGGCTTCTGGCCCGCCCCGACCGGCTGGTCCTTGAAGGCGCCCCGCCGCCGGGCCGCGGCCCGGTTGGGGTCCTTCTGATAGGCCGAATGGATCTTCAGGATCTCGTTCTCGAGGACGTAGTTGAGCCGCCTCAGGCGCTCGAAGCTGTTGACCGTCTCGAGGAGGTTCTGCTTTTCCTCGAGGGGCATGTAGACGTGGGAGGCGATGATGTCGGTGATCCGCTCCGGCGTGTTCTCCCGGAGGGCGGGGATGATCGAATCGAGGTTGGTGTTCTGGTTGAGCTTGAGGTAATCCTCGAACAGGGCCAGGACCCGCTTGAGGAGCTCCCGGGACTCGGGCAGGTGGTCGTCGACCTCTTTGATGCCCTTGGCCAGGATCTGGTAGAAGGGGTAGGTGCTCAGGTACTCGACGATGCGGGCCCGGCCCTTGCCCTCGACGATGACCTTCATGTTCCGGTCGTCGCTCTTGATCGTCCGGATGATCTTGGCCGTGACCCCGACCGAGTAGATGTCCTTGGGGGCCGGGTTGTCGATCGAGGCGTCCATCTGGGCCGCCAGGAAGATCATCTTGTCCTTCTCGGCCGCCTTTTCCAGGGCCTGGATGGACGAGGACCGGCCGACGATGAAGGGCACGAGGGTCGCTGGGAACACGACGAGGTCCCTCAGAGGGATCAGCGGGATGTTTCTGAGGACCTCGGTGTGTTCGTTGGAATCCTGCATCAATTATGCTCCAGGCTCCCGGGGGCCATGGCCGGCTCAGGCATGCGGCTCCGTTGCTTTCTGAAGGGCCGATTTATCCTCGATATGGCACGCTCATCAGACGAGCTGTGGGGTTTGGAAGCCTAGGTCAACTCATTATAGCGTTTTTCATCAGAAAGTCAACTGTCTTACGGAAGAGCAGGTTTTCGACCATTTCCTCCCGGCGGGACTCCTCCCGGCGGATCAGATCGGCCAGGGCGGCTTCCTGGATGTTATTCGCCTGGGCCAAGTTACGAATCTCGGCCTGGATCTCCGCCTCGGCCACCTTGAAGCCCTCCTTGTCGGCGATCTTCTCCAGGATGAGGTGGTTCTTCAGGTGGTCAACGGCCTGGCGCCGGGCCTCGGTCCGGAGGACTTCCAGGGCTTCGGGGGCCACCCCATGGTCCCGGTAGGCCGAAAGGAGCCGGCGCAGGATGGCCAGGGATTCCTCCTCGACGGCCGATTTGGGGAGCTCCAGGGTGATCTTGTCGGCGATGGCCTTGAGGACCTCGGAGGCGGCCTCGTTCTGGCTGGCCCGCTCCCGGGCGGCCAGGAGCTCCTGGCGGACCCCGTCCTTGAGGGCCTGGAGGCCTTCCTTCGCGCCGAGGCTCTTGGCGAACTCGTCATCGAGCTCCGGCAGCTTCTTTTCCTTGAGTTCCTTGAGCTTGAGGCTGTAGGCGATCGTCTTACCGGCGACTCGCTTGTTCCCGTGCTCCTTGGGATAAGCGACCTCGAAGGCCCTTTCCTCCCCCGGCGTCATGCCCTGGATCTTCTCGTTCAAGGCCGGCTCGTTCTCGGCGTGCCCGGCGAGAACGACGGCCTTCTCGACGGGCAGGAGGCGCTTGGTTCTGGCGTCCCGGCCCTGCATCTCGACGACGGCGTAGTCGCCGTCGGCGACGCCCCGGCCCTCGACCGGGACGTATTCGGCGGCCCGGGCGCGGAGGTCCTCGAGCGCCTTTTCGAGGTCGGCGTCGGCCACGACCGCGGACTTCTTCCGGACCTGGACCGACCGGTAATCAGGCAACTCGAAATCGGGCAGGACCTCGAAAGAGGCCGTGGCCCGAAGGGGCTGGCCGTCCTCGTGCTTCAGGTCCTTGAGCTCGGGCACGTTGACCGGCTTCAGATGGAGGCCCCGCAACTCCTCTTCCAGGACGCGCGGGATGAGCGCGTCGTAGACGTCGTGGCGGATCTCGTGGTCGAAGAGGGCCTTCACCCGCTCGCGGGGGGCGTGGCCTTTGCGGAAGCCGTCGAGCTTGGCTTTGGCCGTGTACTCGCCGAGGACGCGCTCGTATTCCGCGGCAAATTCGGAGTCCGGGATCTCGAGCTCGATCTCCTTGCGGCTCGGGCTGAGATCGGTCAGCTTGCTCTGTCGGGTCGATGAGGAGGTCATGGTTCTATCTCTTTCATGGGCCGGGGGCCGTCCGGGCGACCCGGGACATCAGTAGGCAGAGCGGGACTCGAACCCGCACTCCTTCATCAGGAACTAGGTCCTAAGCCTAGCGCGTCTGCCAATTCCGCCATCTGCCCTTTCGCGCGGGACGGCCGGGCCGGCGCCGCCCGTCAACGGATGTGCTTTTTGATCTTCTCGGCCATGGCCGGATCGACGGCCACCAGCTTGTTGTAGATCTCCTTGGCGCTATACATATCCTTCAAATTGATATAGACGATCGCCAGGTTGGCCAGGGCCACGCTGCTGTCTGGCTTGAGCTCGACGGCCTTCTTCAGGGGCTCCAGGGCGGCTTCGTAGTTCTTGGCCTGGATGTAGGCCACCCCGACGTTCAACGGCCCGGAGGCGTCCTCGGGGGTCAGCTCGGCATACTTCTTGTAGGCCTCGGCGGCTTCCTTGAATTTCTTGGCGTTGAAATACGACGAGCCGATCTGGTACCAGGCGTGCGGGAAGTCGGGCTTGACGGCCAGGGCCTGCTGGAAGGCGGCCACGGCGTTGTCATAGTCCGGCACCTTGAAATAAGCCAGGCCGAGATAATAGAAGTTGGTCTCGTTCTTGGGATCGAGCTCGATGATCTTCTTGAGCGGCCCGACGGCCTTGCCGAACTTGCCGGCCCCGTCATACATCTGGTAGGCCTGGCGGTAGTAGGTCTTGGCCTCGTTCGGGTTCAGGCCGGCCATGGCGTTGTAAACGGCCTCGGCATCCTCGAGCTTGCCGGCCTTGGCGTAAGCGGCGGCCAGGGCGTCGCGGACCTTGATGTCCTTGGGCTGGCCTTTCTGGGCCTCGAGGAGGGCGGCGATGGCCGCATCGTATTCGCCGGTGCCGGTCCGGCAGATGCCGAGCCGGAACTGGGCGTTCCAGACCTCGGCCGGCCCGGACGCGATATACTTTTCATAAGAGGCGGCCGCCTTGGGAAAATCGGGGATGGCCTCGTAAGCGCTGGCGAGGTCGAACAGGGCCTCTTTTCCGGAGTAGCCCATGGCGACCGCCTTTTCCAGGGCGTCCGCGGCCTCCTTGTATTTGGTCTGCTTGTAGAGGATGGTGCCAAGGCCGTAGAAGGCGTCGGCCCGGTTCGGATCGATCTCGGTCGCCTTCTGAAAGGCGGCCACGGCCTCGGTGTAGTCCCTTTGCCGGGTGTAGATGTCGGCCAGCAGCAGCTGCGTCGCGAGGTCGGACGGATTGAGCTTGACGGCCTTTTCGAGGTGGAGGCGGGCCGTCATCTGCTCGTCCAGGCCCAAGGCGGCCCGGCCGGCGAAGTTATTGCCTTCGACCGACTCGAGGAAGTTCTCCGGGGTCTGCCCCTTGAAGGGATCGACCTTGCCCGACCGGGCCACGCTGGCGATCTCGGCGACAGGCAGGCCGAACTTGAGGCCCCGGTCGCCGACGAACATCATCCCGACGAGCTGGCCGTTAACGTCAACGAGCGGGCCGCCTCGGAACTGGTCCGGACAGGGCATGCTGAGCTCGAGGACCTTCCCCAAGGGGCCGAGATCCACGACCTTGCGGAAGGTGCCCTCGGAGATGACGACCTGGCCCGCCTCGTTCGAGCCCAGGCCGAACAGGCGCGCGCCAGCGGTCAGGTTCTCGATCGCACCGACAGGCAGGGCCGCGAGCTTGCCCTTGAGCTTGAGGAGGGCGATGTCGTGGCCCTTGTCGACGCCGAGAAGGCCGTCGAACTTGGCTTTCTTGCCCTTGATGGTCATGCCCTCGACGTCAAAAGCCTGGGAAATGACGTGGTAGTTCGTGACAACGACGTCCTCGCCGAAGGCGAATCCCGACCCTTTCAGGATCTCGGCCTTGTCCGAGCCGTAGCTGACCAGAGCGAGCACGCTCGACCCGGCCTTGCCGATGACAGCGTTCGCCTCCTCGGTTTGGGCGGCCACCCAGGGAGCGGCAAGAACGAGGAAGCCTATCAGGCCCATACAAGCTTTGCGGAATCTCATCTTCGATTCCTCCTTCTCAGAGGGGAATGCGGTGCGCACACAGAGCGCCCTACCTAATTTACCGGAGGTCCTCGCCTTCTGTCAACGAAAAGCGGAAGTTGCTAGAATAGGCCTATGTCGACGCCGTTCGGCCCCCGGACCGTCCGCCGGGTCTGGCTCCTGACGCTGGCCGGCATCGCCGTCTGGCTGACGGCCATTTTCGCCGCTCCCTGGCTCCTCGCCCGGGGCGCGCCGGGCGCGGCCCGGTTCATCTACGGCGTTTTCTCCCCGACCTGCCATCAGATCCCGGACCGCTGCTTTGCCTTGTACGGCCGCCCGCTCGCGGTCTGCGGCCGTTGCCTGGGCATTTACGCCGGTTTCGCCGCGGGCCTCGTCTTTTACCCCCTCTTTCTGGGATTCCGCAGGCTCTCTCTCCCGCGGCCCGCCCTGTTCGCGGCCATGTCCCTCCCCATGGCCGTCGACGCCATCGGCGGCATCCTGGGATTGTGGAGGAGCCCCATCGGCCTCCGCTTCGCGACGGGCCTGGTCTGGGGGATGCTCCTCCCCTACTATTTCGTCCCGGGGGCGGCCGATTTCCTCCGCATCCGCGCCGAACGCCGGCGGGCCCGCGCACTTGAAATCCAGGCCCCGAGAACATAGAATAAGCCCCGGCCGCCAAGTGGAGGACCCATGAACGCCCAGAGACCCGAATATTTCCGGCCCGCCCTGATCGCCGGGGCCGTCGCCGGGATCCTGTCCGGGTTGCCGTTCGTCGGCGCCGGGAACTGCCTCTGCTGCCTCTGGATCGTCGGCGGGGCGGCGGTCGCCGCCAAGATGCTCGCCGCCGCGACGCCGGGCCCGCTCAAGGCGGGCGATGGCGCGGTCGTCGGCGCCCTGACCGGCATCGTCGCCGCTGTCGCCGACGCCCTCATCGGCATCCCGCTCCGCTCCTTCAACCTGGGCCTGGCGCGGAGCATCCTGGACAAAGCCGCGGAGATGGGCGGTCCGATGCCCTCCGGGCTCAATGACATCCTCAACCAGAGCGGGGGCGTCCTTTCGCCGGGCTGGTTCCTCCTCGGACTTTTTGTCTCGGCCGGGATCTTCGCCGCCGTCGGCGCCCTGGGCGGGATCATCGGGATCTCCCTGTTCGCCAAGAAAGCCCAGCCGCCGGGGGCCATGCCGCCAGGCCCGGCCGCGCCCCCTCCCCCGGCAGGACCGACACATGCGGCTTAAGACCAGGGTCATCGTCAATCCGGCTTCTAATAAGGGCCGGACCCGCAAGCGCTGGGGCGAGATCCGCGAGGGTCTGAGGCATTTCATCCGCGAGTTCAAATACGAGTTCACCGAGCAGCCTCTTCACGCCACCGACCTGGCCCGCGAGGCCCTCAAGGACGGCACCGAGCTCGTCATCGGCGTCGGCGGCGACGGGACGCTCAACGAGATCGCCAACGGATTTTACGAGGACCGCCGCATCATCAATCCCGACGCGGCGCTGGGCGTCGTGCCCGCCGGAACGGGCTGCGACCTGATCAAGAGCCTGAGCATCCCGGTCGAGCTCAAGGGCGCCCTCAAGGTCCTGACCGACGCTCCGGGCGTTCGCATGGACGTGGGCAAGGTCAGCTACCGGCTGGAGGGCGGCGGGCTCGAGGAGCGTTATTTCCTCAACGTCGCCGACTTCGGCTTAGGCGGCGAGGTCGTGCAGGCCGTCAACGAGCGCCGCCTGCGGAGGAAAGCCTCGTCCTACGTCCGCTGCCTGGTCACGACCATGATCCGCTACAAGAACAAGCGGGTCCGCATCCGTGTCGACCGCGAGGACCTGCCGGACGGAGAGTACCTGATCGGCGCCATCGCCAACGGCAAGATCTTCGGCAAGGGCATGAAGATCGCCCCGGACGCCCGCCTGGATGACGGCCTCTTCGACAGCGTCCTCGTGCGGGGCTTCCGCTTCGCGGAGTTCTGCCGCCACGGCTGGAAGCTCATGAACGGCAGCCACGTCACGCATCCCAAGGTCCGCGTCGCGCGCGGCCGCCGGGTCGAGGCCTGGCCCGCGGAGGGCGAGGACGTGCTCCTCGAGCTCGACGGCGATCTCGTCGGCCGGCTTCCGGCGACGTTCGAGATCTTTCCCCGCGATCTGCTCATCCGGGGCTTCCTTCAGCCGGCCCGCTGATGGGAAATATCCGGATAGGGTGTTTACTTTTTTCTTACTGAGTCCGGATCATTCACCAATATCGTCTTCCCGTTCTCGTCCTTGACCATGAAGGTCGGGTTCTTGGATGTCACCGTCGGCTTTTTATAGGTCCGCATGATGCCGGCGATATAGGCCTTCGTTTCGGGATAGGGCGGGACGCCTTTGTATTTCCGCACCGCTTCCTGGCCGGCGTTGTAGGCCGCCAGCACCAGCGACGTCTTGCCGTAGAGCCTCACGAGCTCCTTGAGGTACTTAACCCCGCCCTCGATGTTTTGGGCCGGGTCGAAGACGTTCTGAACGCCATACTGCGCGGCCGTCGCCGGCATGAGCTGCATCAGCCCCATGGCTCCCGCCGACGAGATGGCAAAGGCGTCATAATTGGATTCGGCCCGGATGACGAGGTGGACGAGCTCGGGGTCGATGCCGTGCTTGCCGGCCACTTTCTTGACGATCGGGCCGTAGAGCTTGCGCAGGTCGGCCTCTCCGGCGCCGAACAGGCTCGTCATCAAGGCCAGGAGGGCCAGGGCCGCAAGGGTTCGCTGGACGGTCTTCATCGCCGGTTGCTCGGACCTATATTGGCAAAAAGGACCCGGATTGGCAATCCCCGCCGGGGGTGAATCGAGGGGTCAGCCGGCCAGCCGCTCGACCAGACCCGGGACAAGCTCCAGCGCCGTGTCGAGCTCGCCCGTCTTCGAACCGCCCGACTGGGCGAAATCGGGCCGTCCCCCTCCCCCGCCGCCGATCGCCGGAGCCAGCTCCTTGATCAGGGCCCCGGCCTGGATGCGGCCGGTGAGGTCCTTGGTCACCGAGGCGACGATGAAGGCCTTGCCGCCGGTGACGGCGCCGAGCACAACGATCCCACTTTTGAGTTTGCTCTTGAGGTCGTCCGACTTTTCTCTGAGCTCAGCCATGCCCAGGCCGTCAAAACGTCTGATCTCGACGAGGATCCCCTTGACGGACTTCATGACCGTGGCTTCGGCTTTCAAGCCGCCCAGTTTTTCTCTTCGAAGGTCCTTGTTCTCTTTTTCCAGCTCCTCGGCCCGGGCCTGGAGCTTCTCCAGCCGGGCCGGCAGGTCCTTGCGCCCGACGCCGAGGCTTCGCTCCATGCCGGCGAGGGTCTCCTCGAGCTCCCGGACGTAGAGGGCGGCCGCCTCTCCGGTCACGGCCTCGATGCGCCGCATACCCGCCGCCACGCTCGACTCCGAGACGATCTTGAACAGCCCGATCTGGCCCGTGGCCCGGACATGGACGCCGCCGCAGAGCTCCTTGCTGAAGTCGCCGATGCCGACGATCCGGACCGATTCGCCGTACTTCTCCTCGAAAATGGCCATGGCCCCCGCGCGCAGCCCTTCCTCGAGCGACGTGACCCGCGTTTCGAGGGCGGTGTCGTCCCGGATCCGGTCGTTGACGATCTCCTCGACCCGCCGGACCTCCTCGGGGGTGAGGGCGGTGAAGTGGGTGAAATCGAACCGCAGCCGGTCGGGCGAGACGAGCGACCCGGCCTGCTTGACATGGTCCCCTAGGACCTGGCGCAGGGCCGCATGCAGAAGATGGGTGGCCGTGTGGTTGTTCGAGATCGACTGGCGGCGGACGAGGTCGGGCCGGGTGTCGACGCGGTCACCCTCCCTGAGCCCGCCCGAGAGCATCTTGACGGCGTGGGCGATGATCTCCGGGGTCGCGAAGAAGACGTTCTCGACCACGGCCGCGGCCACGGCGCTTTGCAGCGTGCCCGTGTCACCGACCTGGCCGCCGGCCTCGGCGTAGAAGGGCGTCTCCTCGAGGATGACCTCTCCGGCGTCGCCAGCCCGCAGCGCGTCCACGCGCCGGCCGTCCTTGAGCACGCCGATCACCCGGACGTCCGGGATCTCGGTCATCTCGTGGACGCAGGCCCGTACCTTGGATCCGCGGAACACATCGTAGACCTGCTTCTCGCGGCGCTTGGCCTCGCCTTTCCACGACAGACGGGCCCGCCGCTTCTGCTCCTCGAGCTCGCGGCGGAAGCCGGCCTCGTCGACCGTGAGCGACCTCTCCCGGGCCAGCTCCTGCGACAGGTCGAGCGGGAAGCCGAACGTGTCGTAGAGCCGGAAGGCCTTTTCGCCGGCGAGCACCGTCTCGCCCCCGGCGCGCGTCTCCTCGACGGCTTGATCGAAGAAACGGAGGCCCGAGGCCAGGGTGTGGGCGAACCGCTCCTCCTCGGCCAGGCAGACCTTGGAGATGTACTCGGCCGAGCCGAGCAGCTCGGGGTAGGCGTCCTTCATGACGTCGACGACGCGGCCGACGAGCTCATAGAGGAACGGCCGGTCGATGCCGATGAGGTTGCCCTGGCGGCAGGCGCGCCGGATGATCCGCCGCAGGACATAGCCCCGGCCGTCGTTCGCCGGCGAGATGCCGTCACCGATGAGGAAGGTCACGGCCCGAACATGGTCGGCGATGACCCGGATGGCGATGTCTCCGTCGTCGCCCGACGGGTATTCCCGCTTGGCCGTTTCGGCCGCGCTCTCGATCAGGGGCGCGAAGAGGTCGGTCTCGAAGTTGCTCCGTTTCCCCTGGACGACGGCGGCGATGCGCTCGAGGCCCATGCCCGTGTCGATCGACGGCGAGGGCAACGGCCTCAGGACACCGTCGGCGCCCTGCTCGAACTCCATGAAGACGAGGTTCCAGAGCTCGACGAAGCGGTTGCTGCCCTTTTCAATCAGCAGGAACGGCTCGCCGTCCTCGATATCGGCGCCAAGGTCGTAGTGGATCTCGGAGCACGGGCCGCAGGGCCCGGTGTCGCCCATGGCCCAGAAGTTGTCCTTCTTGCCGTAGCGGAAGATCCGGTCCCGGGGAACGCCGATGTCCTCGGCCCAGATGCGGAAAGCCTCATCGTCATCCAGGTAGACCGTCGCGTAAAGGCGGTCCTTCGGAAGGGCGAAGACGCGGGTGACGAGATCCCAGGCGTAGGCCACGGCCTCGCGCTTGAAGTAGTCCCCGAACGAGAAGTTGCCGAGCATCTCGAAGAAGGTGTGGTGCTTGGCCGTACGGCCGACGGTCTCGAGATCGTTGTGCTTGCCGCTGACGCGCATGCACTTCTGGACCGTGGCCGCCCGGTTGTAGCCGCGCTTCTCGAGGCCCAGGAAGACGTTCTTGAACTGGTTCATCCCGGCGTTGTTGAACAGGATGGTCGGGTCGTCCTTGGGCAGGAGCGACGAGCTCCGGACGACTCGGTGGCCGCGCTCGGCGAAGAAGGCGAGGAAGGTCTCGCGGACGCGCTGGGCCGTCATCACTTCTCTTCTTCCGGCGTCTCCCCTTCGGCCCGTTCGACCTTGCTCATGCCCTTCTCCATCTCCTCGGTGGCGATGTCGAGGGTGGACTGGATGCCCATGATGCGGAGCTTGAAATTGTCGGGGTTGGACGAATACTTCATCCCCTGCTCGAAGGAGATGTAGCCGTCCCGGTAGAGCTGGTAGATGGACTGGTCGAAGGTCTGCATCCCGTACTGCGAGACGCCGGCCGTGATGGCGTCGCGGATGAGGCCCGTCTTGTCCTTCTCGGCGATGCACTCCTGGATGTACGGGGTGGCGACCATGACCTCGACGGCCGGGACGCGGCCCTGGCCGTCCATCCGGGGGATGAGGCGCATGGAGATGATGGCCTTGAGGATCGAGGCCAGCTGCAGCCGGACCTGGCGCTGGTGGTGCGGCGGGAAGACGGAGATGATGCGGTTGATGCTCTCCGGCGCGTCGAGGGTGTGGAGGGTGCTCAGGACGAGGTGCCCCGTCTCGGCGGCCAGCAGGGCCGTGTCGATCGTGTCGAGGTCGCGCATCTCGCCGACGAGGATGACGTCGGGGTCCTCGCGGAGGCAGCCGCGCAGGCCTCGCGAGAAGCTCGTGACATCCATGCCGACCTCGCGCTGGCTGATGGTGCTTTTCTTGTCCTTGTGGAGGTATTCGATCGGGTCCTCGATGGTGATGATGTTCTCGCGGCGGAAGGTGTTGATGTAATCGACCATGGCCGCCAGGCTCGTCGTCTTGCCGCTGCCCGTCGTGCCGGTGACGAGGACGAGGCCGCGCTGATAGAAGGCGACCTTCTCCAGGACCTCGGGCAGGAGCAGCTGCCGGATGCTCTTGATCTCGAGGGGGATGATGCGCAGGGCGATGGCCAGCGAGCCGCGCTGATGGTAGATGCTGCCGCGGAAGCGGCCGAAGCCGGGCAGGCTGTAGGCCAGGTCGAGATCGAGGTCCTCGGCCAGGCACTTCCGCTGGAAATCGGTCATCATCTGGTTGGCCAGCTCCTCGCAGTCCGGCGGCGAGAGCCGGGGGTAGCCGGTGAGCGGCGTCAGGGTCCCATGGACCCGGATCATGGGGTTGTTGCCGGCCTTGAAGTGCAGGTCCGACGCGTCCCGCTCGATCGCGATCTTCAGGAATTCATCGATGACCATGAGAACCTCCTCGCGCTCCGTCTCAGACGAACGTCAGCCAGCCGTGTTCGTCCTTGCCGCGGCCTTCGACGACGTCGAAGTAGGCCGTTTGGACCTTCTCGGTCAGAGGGCCGCGCTTGCCGTTGCCGATGGTGATCTTGTCGATGGACCGGATGGGCGTGACCTCGGCCGCTGAGCCCGTGAAAAAGACCTCGTCGGCGATATACAGCATCTCCCGGGGGATGGTCTCCTCGACGACGCGGAAGCCCATGTCGCGGAACAGGGTCATGACCGAGTCGCGGGTGATGCCCGGCAGGACCGAGGACGACAGCGGCGGCGTCAGGACCGTGCCGTTGAGGACCAGGAACAGGTTCTCGCCGCTGCCTTCGCTAATGTGGCCCCGGATGTTCAGGGCGATGCCCTCCTCGTAGCCGTCGAGGAGGGCCTCCATCTTGATGAGCTGGGAGTTCATGTAGTTGGCCCCGGCCTTGGCCAGAGCCGGGAAGGTGTTCGGGGCCATGCGCTGCCAGGTCGAGACTTTGACGTCGACGCCGGCCTCCATGGCCTCCGGGCCGAGATATTTCCCCCATTCCCAGACCATGACCGCGCAATCGACGGGGTTGGGGAACGGGTTCACGCCGAGGGTATTGTAGCCGCGGTAGATGATCGGGCGGATGTAGCAGGCCTTGAGCTTGTTGGCCCGGACGCAGTCGACGATGCCCTGGTTGAACTCCGCCTGGGTGTACGGGACCTCCATGCGGTAGATCTTGCAGGAGTTGTAGAGCCGCTTGGTGTGGTCCGGGAGCCGGAAGATCGCCGTGCCCTTGGGGGTGTCGTAGGCCCTCAGGCCTTCGAAGAGCGAGCTCCCGTAGTGGATGACGTGGGACGCCAGGTGGATCGTGGCGTCCTTCCACGGGATCAGCTGGCCGTTCTTCCAGACGACGCTCGTTTCCGAAAATGGGCTCATGCACCGCTCCTTGATCGTTCTCGCAGGGTTGGTTCTCGAGGCCCCATCGTATATCATCGGCCGCGGTTAAGTCAATCGCCTCCAGGGGGGAAACCTGGGCTGTCCATAGAAACGCCGGGTTTCTCGAACTTTCTTAAAAAAAGCCAAGATACGGCGTTTCTACCCTTCGGGCAAGCCGATCCGGCCGCATCTGCTTCGTTGCAAAGGCTCTCAGTACTCCGAGTACAGCTCGCCTTTGGCGCCTCGCATCTGCAGCCGCCTCGACTCGTGTACAGCCCAGGTTACATGGCGAGGGTCAGACGGTTTCGCCGCAGTAGGGACAGGCCCGCGACCGGGGCGGGAGGGGCCGGCGGCAGTTCCAGCAGAGGGCCGTCGTCTTCTGCTCCCGGGCCTTGATCCGGAGCATGATGTCGTCGATCTCTGAGGTCTTGGGCGTATGGCCTTTGTAGAGCGACAAGTCACGGATGATCTCGGAAGCGCTCTGGTAGCGCTCCTCGACCTTCGGCGCCAGGGCCTTCATGATGATGGCGTCGATCTCGCGCGGGACGCGGCCGTTCTTGATCCGCGGCGGCGTGATCTTGCCCTGTTGGGCCCGCTCCAGGATCTTGAACGGGTCCGGGTCGAAGATCGGCGGCCGGCCGATGATCATCTCGTAGAAGATGCAGCCGAGGGAATAGAGATCGGCCGCGTAGGAGGCCTTGCCCATGAACTGCTCGGGGGCCATGTAGGGCGGCGAGCCGATCCGCGTCGAGGCGTAGGGCACGGCGTTGAGCCAGGCCGATGTCCCGAAATCGGTGATCTTGGCCGTGCCGTCCTCCGAGACGATGATGTTCGACGGCCGGAGGTCGCGATGGATGATCTTGGCCTTGTGGGCGTGATCGACGCCGTACGAGACCTGTTTGATGAAGTCGATGGCCTGCTCGATGCCGAGGATGCGCTCCTTCTCCAGGATCTTCTCCAAGGTCGGGCCTTTGACGTATTCCATGACCATGAAGAAGACGTTCTTCTCCTTCTCGGCGGCCAGCATCCGGACGATGTTCGGATGGCTCAGGGCCGCCTGGAGGCGAGGCTCTTTGAGCAGCTTGTAGAGCTCGGCCGACTGCTTGTGCGGCACCTTGATCGCCACCCG
The DNA here is from genome assembly GCA_964541055.1 of uncultured Eubacteriales bacterium. GTDB lineage: Bacteria > Acidobacteriota > Aminicenantia > Aminicenantales > Saccharicenantaceae > RBG-16-66-30. The sequence goes on along the minus strand of CAZIQR010000012.1, from coordinate 17,698 downwards.
GATGTCGAGCCACGTGTCCTTGGCCAGGTAGACCGAGCCGAAGCCGCCGCTGCCCAGAGAGCGGATGATCTCGTATTTCCCGACCTTCTGCCCTTGAAGGAACATGTCAGTCGTTCCAGAAATGGGCGATCATGGCCGCTCCGGCCAGGGCCGCCGTCTCGGCCCGCAGGATGCGGTCGCCGAGGGACACGGCTTCGAACCCGGCCCGGCGGATCGTCTCTTCTTCGCCTGCGGTCCATCCGCCTTTGGGACCGACAAGCAGGATCACGCGCGCGGGCGTCCCGGCCCCGCTCCCCGGCCCCTCGCAGAGGACGTCCTTCAAAGGGCGCCCGCCGTGCTCGCTCAAAAAGAGCCGCCGGGCCGGGCCGGACTCGCCCAGGAGCTCCTTGAGCGGCCGCGGCGGGAGGACCTCGGTCAGGAACGATGCCTTGCATTGCTTGGCCGCCTCGCGGACGATCCGCCGCCAGCGCTCAAGCTTGCGGTCGGTCCGCTCGCCGGCCGCTTTGCACGACCTCGCGCTGACGATCGGCCGGATCTCGGAGCAGCCGAGCTCGGCCGCCTTCTCGATCACGATCTCGAGCGTTTTCGCCTCGACGAGGCCCGGGGCCAGGACGATCGTCGTCCGGGGACGCTCCGGGGCCTCGACCGCGAGCACGGCGACCTCGGTCGACCCCGGCCCGACCTTCTCGACGCGGGCCCGTGAGCGGCGGCCGCGGCCGACGAACACCCAGATCTCTTCGCCCTCCCGGACGCGCGCCGTCTTGGCCAGATGACGATGCTCCCTGCCCCGGAGAACGATCCGGGCGGCGCCCTCCGGGATTTGGGGGACAAAAAACTGGTTGGCGGTCACGCTTCTCGACGCCTCACTGGAAGATGTTCTTAAACTTGTGTACGACCGACTTGTCGACCGACTCGATATCCTCGCCGCGGAGCTCGGCGAGCTTCGCCAACAGGGCCCTTTGCTCCTTGGACAGGCTGTCGGGCGTGCGCACGAGCACCTTGACGAAAAGATCGCCCTTGCGGCGGCCGGACACGTCCTGGATGCCCTGGCCTTTGATCCGCAGGATCTCGCCCGGCTGGGTCCCGGCCGCGATCTTGAGGACCTCGGCCCCTTCGAGCGTCGGGATCTCGATCCGGGCCCCCAGGGCGGCCTGGGTGAAGGAAATGGTGATCCCGCAGGCAAGGTCGTTCCCCTCCCGCTCGAAGAAAGAGTGCTTGCGGACGCGGGTCATGACATAAAGGTCGCCCGGGGGCATGCCTTCGTCGCCGGCCTCCCCCTCCCCCACCAGCCTCAGCCGCGATCCGTCTTCGACGCCGGCCGGGATGCGGACCTTGAGGGCCCGTTTCTCCCGCACATGCCCCTTGCCCTGGCAGTCCTCGCAAGGCGACGGGTTGATCTCGCCCTCGCCCTGGCAGCGGGGGCAGGTCCGGGCCATGGTGAAGAACCCCTGCTGAAAGCGGACCTGGCCGTGGCCGCCGCAGGTGGGGCAGGCCGCGGTCTGCGTGCCGGGCTTTCGCCGGGTGCCGCCGCAGACCGGACATTTCTCGGCCCGCGTGAGCTTGATCTCTTTTTCGACGCCGCGGGCCGCCTCTTCGAGGCTGATCTCGACCTCGAGCGCGAGGTCGCGGCCCCGGCTGCGGCGGGACCCCCGGCTGCGCTCGCGGCCCCCGAAGAGATCGCCGAAACCGAAGCCGAAGAAGTTCCCGAGGATGTCCTCGAAGTCCTCGAAGACCGACGGATCGAAGCCGGAAAAGCCCTGGCCTCGCAGCCCGTCCGCGCCGAAGCGGTCGTAGACGGACCGTTTCTCTGCGTCGCTCAGGACGCTGTAGGCCTCGGCTGCCTCCTTGAACTTCTCCTCGGCGTCCTTGTTCCCGGGGTTGCGGTCGGGATGGTGCTTGAGGGCCAGCTGCCGGTAGGCCTTCTTGATCTCCTCGGGCGGCGCGTCGCGGGCCACGCCGAGGATGCGATAATAATCCTTGTCAGGCATCGGCGCCTTTCCGTGACGCCTTGGCCGCCTCCCGGCGCTTCAAGGCCGCGACCTCCGCCGCCGAAAGTCCCGACGAGGGCCGGACCTCGATCCTCTGCCCCAGGCCCGTCTCCTTGTCCTTGGCCGAAACCCGGACCAGGCCGTCGGCGTCGATCTCGAAGGTCACGTCGATCTGCGGCACGCCGGCGGGGGCCGGCTCGATGCCGACCAGCTCGAAGACGGCCAGGGACTTGTTCATGGACGCCAGGAACCCTTCGCCCTGGAGGACGTGGATGCGGACCCGCCGCTGGTTGTGCTCGACGGTCGTGAAGGCCTTGACCTTCCGCGTCGGAATCGTCGTGTTCTTCTCGATGATCATCTCGTAGCCATCGTTCTCGGTCTCGATGCCGAGGGCGAACGGCGTGACGTCGAGCAGGAGGACCAGGTCGCGTACCTGGCCTTCGATGATCCCCGATTGGATGGCCGCGCCCATGGCCACGACCTGGTCGGGATCGACCTTCTCCTCCGGGGCGCGACCAAAGAACTTGGTCACCCGCTCCTTGACCAGGGGCATCCGGGTCTGGCCGCCGACGAGGATAACATGGTCGATCCCGTCGGCCGTCAGCTTGGCGTCCGTCAGGGCTTGCTCGATGTGCGGCAGCGTCCGCTCGACGAGGTCGGCGGTCATGGCCTCGAACGTCGGCCGGCTGAGCGTCCGGCGGATGTGGCTCGAACGCGACGTGTCGGAGACGATGAACGGCAGGTTGATCTCCGTCTCTCCGGTGAAAGAGAGCTCCCGCTTGGCCTTCTCGGCGGCCTCTTTCAGACGCTGAAGGGCGAGTTTGTCGGCGCTGAGGTCGGTCCCGGCCTCGGCCCGGAAGCTCGTCACGAGCCACTCCAGGATGCGGTTGTCGAAGTCCTCGCCGCCGAGGTAGGAATCGCCGTTCGTGGCCAGGACGTTGAAGACGCCGTCGTGCGCTTCCAGGATGGTGATGTCGAACGTGCCGCCGCCGAGATCATACACGGCCGCCAGGCCGTTCGTCTTGGCGTTGAGGCCGTAGGCCAGGCCGGCGGCCGTCGGCTCGTTGATGACCCGCAGGACCTCGAGGCTGCAGATCGCGGCGGCGTCCTTAGTCGCCTGCCTCTGGGCGTCGTTGAAGTGGGCCGGCACGGTGATGACGGCCTGGGTCACGGGCTCGCCGAAGAACGACTCGGCGCAGGACTTGAGGTAGCCGAGGACCATGGCCGAGATCTCGGGCGGGCTGAGGGTCTTGTCCCCGAGGGCGACGGCGACGTCGCCGTTGGCCGCTTCCGTCAGCTTGTACGGCAGCCGGGTCATGGCTTCCTGGACCTGAGCCGAATCCAGCTTCTGGCCGATGAGGCGCTTGACGGCGTAGAAGGTGTTGGCCGGATTGGTGACGGCCTGGCGGAGGGCCAAGGTGCCGACCAGGCGCTCCCCCGATCCCGTGAAGGACACGACGGACGGGGTCGTCGGCAGGCCTTCGAGGTTGGGGATGACGACCGGCCGCCCCCCCTCGAGATAGGCGACGCAGGAGTTGGTCGTGCCGAGGTCGATGCCGATCACGCGTCCCATGGCTACTGCCCTTTCTTCGGGACGAGGACCCTGACCAGCGTCGGGCGGAGGAGCCTGTCATGGAGCATGTAGCCCTTCTGGAGCTCCTCGGAGACGATCGGCTCCCGGACCTCGTCGGATTCGGCGACGGACATGGCGTGCTGGAAATTGGGATCGAAGGCCTTATCTTTGAGCTCGATCGCCCGGACGCCGTGGCGGGCGAGAAGGCTCTGGAACATCCGCAGGATGAGCTCGACGCCCTCGCGGAACGTCTTGCCGTCGGTCTCGGCCGGAGCGCTCTGCAGCGCCCGCTCGAAGTTGTCGCCGACGTCAAGGAGCTCGCTCAGGAGGCCGCTCAGAGCGTATTGCTGGAACTCGGCCTTCTCCCGCTCGAATCGCTTGCGCAGGTTCTCCATGTCCGCCAGGCGGCGGAGGTGGGCGTCCTTGAGGTCATCGAGCTCCTTCTTGAGGCTCTTGATCTCGGCGTCCTTTTTCTTGAGCTTCTCTTTGACGTGCCGGCTGTTCTCGGCGGCCTTGTCCTCGGCCTCCTTCTCTTTTTTTTCGGGGGTGGGCCGCTCCGGCGCCCCGCCGGGCGCTTCGGCCTGATCCTCGGGGATGAACTCGATCTCGTCGGCCTTGTCTTTTTCGTCCGTCATAGGGTGACCTCTCTGCCGAAGACCGTGATCGCCAGGCTGACGCGCTTGGCCATGCGGTCGACGAGCGGGATGATCTTCTCATAGGGGATGCGCTTGGGTCCGATGACGCCCAGCGTGCCCAGCACCTGGTTGCTATAGCCGTAATGGGAGAGGACGAGGGAGCAGTCCTCGACGTTCGGGAGGTTGGCCTCCGAGCCGATGAGGACCTTGACCCGGTCGAGGCTGACGAAATCCGAGAGCAGCCTGACCAGGGCGGCCTTCTCCTCGAAGCTCCGGAAAAGCAGGCGGAGCTTGTCGAGGTCCGAGAGCCCGCCCTTGCCCAGTAGGCGCGACGTGCCCTCAAGGAAGATGCGCTCCTCCCCTACCTTGTCGACCGCCGCTTTCAGGAGAGTCAGGAGGTTGTCGAGCGTATCCTCGTATTTCGCCCGATACTTGGGCAGCTCGCGGACAAGGGCCTCCTGGGCGGCGAGGATGGTCTTGCCGCGAAAACTCTGGTTGACATACTGTGAGGCCCGGTCGAGATCCGCCTGGGTCAGCGGCACCGCGGATTCGAGGGTCTCCGTCAACACCATGTGGAAGGGCGTCACCAGGATGATGAGGATGCGGCGGTCCGAGATCTTGATGAAGCGCAGGTGCTCGAACGGCAGGCGGAAAAGGCGCGGCGAGATGACAAAGCCGAGGGCGTCGGAGGAATCGGCCAGGATGCGGCACGCCTGGAGCAGCAGGGAGTCGAAGTCGGCCGTGCGGTGAGGGAACTCCTCCTGGATGAGCGGCGGGCCCTCCTCCGGCAGGGCCTTCTCGACCACGACGCGGCCGACATAGTGGCGGAGGCCCTTATCGGTCGGGACCCGCCCGGCGGAAGTGTGCGGCTGCGACAGGTAGCCGAGGGCCTCGAGCTTGACCATGATGTTGCGCAGGGTGGCCGGCGAAGCGGCGACGCGCCGGGTCTGGCAGATCGCCCCCGAGCTCACGGGCCGGCCGTGGCGCACGAAGCTCTCGACGATCAGGTTCAGGACCTTCCGGTCCTTGTCGCGCAGCACAGACTTAACCATAGCTCTCCAGAAGATTTTTTATAGCATCAACAGGCCCGGGTGTCAAATGACTGTGAGTCAGAGACCTGCGTGTCAGGAGATTCTAATTCCCGCATATCCAACGACTTGCGAATAATCGCCGGACGCATCTCCGGATGTTTGGTAGCGGATGAGATCGGCTTTCGCGGCGCCGAGGCCGCAGGCAGCGACGAGCGCGGCGGCCGTCGGCTGGAAGCCGCACATCGAGATCCGCTCCGCGACGACCGTATCAAAGAGCCCCTGCGGGTCGAGTTCGAGCACGTTGCGGATGGCCGCCATGTCCTTCTTTTCGGCGGTCTTCTGGCTGACATAGTGGCTCATATCGGAGCTGGCAACGATGAGGATCCCCCTGCCGTCGTCGCGGATCGCCTGCGCCAGGGCCTGCCCCAGCTTCTCCAGGTCGGCGAATTCCGCCAGGTGCGAGACGGCGATGGGCACGATGGCGGCGTCGGGACGGAAGTACTGAATGAACGGCAGCTCAACCTCGAGCGAATGCTCCGCCAGGTGGGCCGCCTCGTCCTCCTCGACGAGCGGGCTTCCGGCGGCGATCCGGGCCGCCAGCCTCTCGTCGACCGGGCTCTCGCCGAGCGGCGTCAGCCAGCTCCCCCGGGCCTGGATGGCGAACAGGGGTTCGATGCCGCGGTGCGACGGGCCGAGGAGGACACAGGTCCCGGGGATCAGGACCGAGGAAAAGACCGCCCCGGCCACCGGACCCGAATAGACGTAGCCGGCGTGGGGGGCGACCACGGCGACGGCCTTTTGAGGGGACGACTTCGGATCGACGAGGGACTGGATCGTTTCCCGCAGCCGGTCGCGGCCCGAAGGATAGAACTGCCCCGCCACCGAGGGTTTGCGAGTCATGGCCGCCACCTCCAGCCGGCGTGCGCCGGCTCACGGGATCCCCCGCCGGGATCTCCCGCTTTCAACATAGGCGCGGGGCCGGCCGATGTCAATCGGGCCTAGAGGATCTGCCGCTTCTCTTCGAACCGGACGCCGAGCTTTTCGAGCTCCTCGAGGATGGGCCCATAGATCTCGGGCTGGACGGGGACCTGGACGCCTTTCAGGCCGATCCGGCCCTCGAGGATCAGACGGGCCCCGATCGCCGCCGGCAGGCCGACGGTCCGCGACATCGAACTGTCGCCATGCGGGACGCCGTAATCGATGAGCGTCGAGACGATGCGCTCGGTCCGGCCGCCGGTCCGGGCCAGGAACTCGTGCTGAAGGACGACCATGTCCCGCTCGCCCGGCGCGTAGCTCATCCGGTCGATCATCAGGGCGGTCAGGTTGTCGATCGCTGAGGCCTTTGGCGCCGGGAGCGGCCTGTTCTCGAAGAGTCCCAGCCACTCCAGCCGGGACAGGATGGCCGATCCCGCCGGAAGCCCGAGCCGCGCGGCGACCCCGGCCTTGAGATCGGCGCCTGGGGCGGCCTGAGCGAATTGTCTCATGAGCCCGCTCCAGGTTTCACCGGTCCGGTCCTTGGCCGCTTCGTCGAGCAGCCCCAGCTCGACCATCCCCCGCAGGGTCTCGCACCAGCCCGGATAGCGGAGCGTTCCGCGGAAGACCGTCCGGGCCTCGGGGATGCCGTAGGCCTCGCGATACATGACCGAATCCCGGTTGGGATATCCCTCGAAGAGTCCCAATCCGGGGATGCCGATCGTCTCCGGCCGGGCAAAAAGGTCCGCTTCGGGGATGGTCACGATCCGGCCGTCCTTGAGGAACTGGGCCGAGTTCTTGGAGGCCAGCAACACTCCGCGGGGGCTCCAGGAGAATTTATAGCCGAAGGGATTGGTGTTGGCCTCGGGCGCCGGCAAGCCGCCGCACCAGGACGTGAAGGCCAGGATCTGGCCGCCGGCATCGTGGACCTCGTGGATGACCCGCATGGCCTCCATGTGGTCGATGCCAGGATCGAGGCCGACCTCGTTGAGCAGGGTCACCCCTTTTGCCTTGGCCCGCGCATCGAGCGCCTGCATCGCCGGCTTGACGTAGGACGCGGTAACCACAGACACGCCCCTCTCGACGGCCAGTTCGGCGACGACCGGGTGGAACGTGTAGGGGACCATGCTGACCACAAGGTCGGCCCGGGCGATGGCCGCGCCCAGGGCGGCCCGGTCGGCGATATCGAGGACCGCGGCCTCGCCGCGCGGGTGGCCGCCGACGATCCTCGCGGAGCGGCCGGCTTCGACGTCGGCGACCGTAACATGGAAATCCGGCTGTTCGAGAAGGTAGTTGACGAGCGGCTTGGCCACCAAGCCGGCCCCCAAAACGAGTACTTTCTTCATGGGCGACTCCCTCCGCGGACGACGGGTCAGCGGACGTGTTCGGCGAGATACGCGTAGTCAGGCGTGAGCCCGCCTCGATAGACGATGACGGCCCGGCGCAGGACATCGGGCAGGCCGCACTCCGCAAAAGGCTTGTCGAAGCGCGCCTGGACCAGGGCCGGGATGTGGTCCTTCAGCTTGCCGCTGAAATAGGTCGACGACTCGAGCGGCAGCTCGGCCGGGAGATTGTAGACGGCCAGGACGACGGGCCCGCGGCCCTTGAAGCCCATCACGGCCTTGTCCTCGAACGGGTCGTAGACATAGACCGGATCGGCCGAACCGGTGGCCTGGACCGTGCTCTCGATCGAGCCGTTGATGTCGCAGGTGATGTCGCCGATGACGCGGAGACGCGCCTTCTCCGGCCCGCCGTAGAGCTTTTTGAGGAAGGGCTTGGTGATGTATTTGGGGAACTTCGGGGTCCAATAGATGCCGTTGACGATGGCCGTCATGTACGGCACGAAGTCCTCGGTGACGGAGCGGTAAGCCTCGGGATGATGATAGAAGTCCTGGAGATCAAAGGGCCGTCCGGGATCGACCGGCCGGACCATGTCCTCCTCGTGGAAAACGGCTTTGTAGAGGTTCTTGTGTTCCTTTGGCCCGTCCTTGAAGAGAGCGGGGATGTCGGCCGGGCGGATGGTCTCGACCGGCAGGATGTCGAAAACCTCCTGGGCCCCCTCGGAGACGTGGCCGTAGCCGAGGAAGCCGAAGACGATCGGGCCGAGCTCGCGGGGCGGGCCTTGTTTGGCCAGCTTCCAGGCCAGCTTTCCGACTTCTTCCTTGGCTTCGACGAGGCTCTTGTAGGTATGCGTTTCCCGGAGGACCGTGAAGGGGTTGGCGAGGCCCTCGACCTCGAGCCGCCGGCCCAGGGCCCAGAGCGTGTCGATCATGCCGGCGTGGCCGGCGTAGTTCCCGAAGTAGAGGACGCGGCGGCCCTTGTCGTCGACCATCTTCTCATAGTCGATGACGGTGCACCCTTGGTCCATCATCTTCTTGAGCATGGGCATGTTCTGGGGCTGGCCCTTGGCCGTATGGGAGAAGAACAGGTAGGTCTTGCCCTTCTCGATGAGCTCGATCGGGATCTCCTTAAGCGCCAGGACGATCGGACAGGGCGAGAGCCCCTCTTCGACGGGGATGCCGCTGAGGCGATAATCGTCGTCGGTAAAGATCCGGATCGTCGAGGGTTGGATCCGGAACTCGATCGGGTAGCGGTCGGCAAGCTCCCGGGCGTGGGCGGGGATGAGCGGGACGCGCTTTTCCCACTTATTGATGTCCTCTCTGCGGATTCCGAGCTTGGTGTTCATTTTTGGAGTGCCTCTGTCCCGGAAATTATGAGGGGGCATTATGTCACAACCGCCCTCCCCTGTTCAAGGGTTGACCTCCTCGGCGGCAACGGCTAAGATGGGCGGGATGATCCGGTTCCACAACACCCTGGCCGGCCGGGTCGAGGACTTTGTCCCGACCGAGCCGGGCCGGGTCACACTCTACACCTGCGGCCCGACGGTCTACAATTTTCCCCATATCGGGAACTGGCGCGCCTACGTCTTCGAGGACCTCCTGCGGCGCTATCTCACCTTCCGCGGTTTCGAGGTCGTCCACGTCATGAACATCACCGACGTCGATGACAAGACGATCAAGGGGGCCCACGACCGGGGCATCAGCCTCGACGCCTATACCCAGCCGTTCATCGAGGCCTTCGGCCGGGAGCGCGACACCCTGGGCATCCTGCCCGCCCGCCACTATCCCCGGGCCACGGCCCACGTCCCCGAGATGGTCGCGCTCATCCAGGTCCTCCTCGAGAAGGGCATCGCCTACAGGAAGGACAGCTCGATCTATTTCGCCATCGACAAGTTCCCCGCCTACGGCCGGCTGTCCAAGATCAACCTCGAGGACCGGCGGCCCGGCGCCCGCGGCGACGCCGACGAATATGAGAAGGAGAGCGTCCACGACTTCGCCCTCTGGAAGGCCCCCAAGGAGGGAGAGCCGTTTTGGGAGACGGCGATCGGCCCGGGGCGTCCGGGCTGGCATATCGAGTGCTCGGCCATGAGCGCCAAGTATCTCGGCCAGCCGTTCGACATCCATTGCGGCGGCGTCGACAACATCTTCCCCCACCACGAGAACGAGATCGCCCAGTCCGAGGCGGCGAGCGGCGTCCCTCTGGCCCATTATTGGCTCCACTGCCACCACCTCATCGTGGACGGCCAGAAGATGGCCAAGTCCAAGGGCAACGTCTATCGCGTCGCCGACATCCTGGCCAAGGGCTACGACGCCCTCGACCTGCGCTATCTGCTGCTTTCAACACACTACCGGAAGATGCTCAATTTCACCTTCGAGACCCTGGACCAGGCCCGGACGGCCCGCCAGAGGATCGGCGATTTTCTCGGCGCCCTCAAAGACGTCCAAGCGGCAACCGCAGGAACAAGGTCCGTCGAACCTCTCATCACCGAGGCCAGGAGGGACTTCGCCGAAGGCCTCGACGACGATCTCAACATTGCGGAGGGCCTGGCGGCCGTGTTTACTTTGATCAAGAACGTGAATCCCCTGCTTGTTGAGGGCCAGGTCTCGCGAACGGACGCTGAGAGGCTCACGTCCTATTTTGCCGAGATCGACGGAGTTCTTGCCATAAGGCCCTCCCCGACCGTTCGAGCGTCGGGCAGGATTGTCGCTAATACCGGAGCCATCGCGTCAGGTGAGGTCTTCGGGGCGCCCGATGCGGAAAAACGCCTTGAAGCCGAGGTCGAAGCTCTGATCGACGCCCGCCAGAAGGCTCGGGCGGCCAAAGACTTCCCGAGGGCCGACGAGATCCGGCGCGAGCTCCTGGCAATGGGCCTCATCCTCGAGGACACCAAGGACGGGGTACGCTGGAAAAAGGCCGGCCCGCCCAAGGCCTGAGCCTGGCGCGCCTCAGAGCCAGACCCATCATGCCGCCCCGCCAACCGACCGCCGCCGTCGGGCACTCGGGCGAGGACATCGCCTGCCGCTATCTCGAGAAGAAGGGCTACGAGATCATCGTCCGGGGTTTTCGCCTATTCCGCGGCGAGATCGACATCATCGCCCGTGACGGGGCAACGCTGGTCTTCGTGGAGGTCAAGGCCCGGACCGACGAATCCCACGGCCGGCCCGAGGAGGCCGTGACGCCGGGCAAGCAGCGGCAGATCCGGCGTATCGCCCAGGGCTATCTCGTCGACCACCCCTCCCCCGGCGTCGGCTGCCGCTTCGACGTCATTGCTATCCTCTTGCGGGGTCCCGGGGACCACCGCCTCGAGCATTTCGTCGACGCGTTTTAAAAGGCGTAGGCGAAGCCAACCCGCAGATTCCGGCCCGGCTCGAACATCGCATCCGGATCAGCCCTGGCGATATAGGTCGCGTTGAAGACGTTCGATAGGGTTGCGAAGAGATCCACCCCTCGCCAGAGATAGCCGGCCTTCAGATTGACGAGTTCCGACGAGGCGACGGCGATCTCCGCCGGTCCGGGGTCGTTCTTGGCCGCGCTGAAGGTCGCGTTGAGCTCGGCCGAAAACCTCCCCCTCCAGTACCTGGTCCCGGCAAAGACACGGAACGGCGGGACGTCGTTCAGCGGGTCGCCGGCGGCCAGGCTCCGGCCGCGGATGACCGCCAGGTTGCCGAAGACCTTCCAGCCCGGCCGAAGGAAGGCCTCGGCTTCGAACTCGACGCCGCGCATCAGCCCCCTCTCGATGTTGCCGTAGGTGTAGGTCGTGGGGTCGGTCCGGAAGCGTTCGATCATGTCCTCGATGAGATAGCGGAAGGCGTAGACGCCGAAGAAATAGCGCTTGCCGGGAAGCCGGAGCCCGGCGTCGAGATTGAAGCTGCTTTCGGGCTTGAGCCCCGGCTGACCGACGATGAAACCGCGGCCGCTGATGCCGGTGTAGTATTTCTCGTTGATGCTGGCCAGCCGGTAGGCCCGGGAAACGTTGACGAAGGCCCTCATCTCCCCGGCCAGCCGATAGGAGACGGCCAGAAAACCCGTCGGCTGACGGTCGCTGGTCACGATCGGGAGGACCTCGGGAATGGAGATCTCGTCCGGAGAGGGTGTGGCCCTCATGCGCAGCAGGTCGTATCGCGCCCCGCCCAGGATATCAAGATGCCGGATGCCGGTGTAGTCCGCGGACAAGAAGAATCCCAGGTCGCCGCGGCTGGCCGTCCCATAGGGATATTCTCTGACGATGCCGGAAACGCCGGCGAATTCGTCATAGGACGTGTAGGAATTGAAGGCGTGCGCCCCGGCCCGGCCGAAATAGTCCACTCCCCCCTCGAGACGCAGGGACTCGTCGACTTTTTTGGAATAGGACGCCTGGGCGCCGTACTCGGTGCTGTCGGTCTTGGCGTACGACTCCTTGGTCAGGACGCCATCGTAAGTGTCGGTCAGGGTCTCGAGGAAATTGGGATTGGCGAAGACGTGAAAGAGGAGCTCCCCGTCCCGGCCCACGTTCTTTTCCCGCCAGTGAAACTGAATGAGGTTCTGGTTCTCGCGGGGGTACCAGGTTGGCTTGGTTGAGGCCGTCGTGCTCGGCTTGCCGATATCCGTGCCTCGCGCCGCGAGCAGCGAAATGCCGATCTCGCGCTTGTCCGTCCGATGGGCGGCCTTGGCTAGGAGGCTGCCCTGGGTGAACTGGGATTGGAGGACCTTCGTTCCGCCCGGGATCCGGTAAAGACCCGCATCGTCCCTGTGGAACGACAGAGAGAACGCCCAGGGTCCCGCCGAGCCTTCTAATCCCAGGCCGACCCGATTCTCGCCGTTGATGCTGCCGTGCCCGGCGCTCAGCCGGCCGTGGATCCCGGGCTCGAAGGCGGGCCTCCGGGTCAGGATCTGGATGACGCCGCCGATCGCGTCGGAGCCATAGAAGACGGACGATGCGCTGCGCAGGACTTCGATCCGGTCGATGTCGTCGGGGTTGACGAAGGACGCGTTGGGGCCGGTCCGCCGGTCGCTTTCGAGACGCGCGCCATCGACGAGGTAGAGGACCCGCCGCCGGGCCAGGCCCCGGACCGAGGGCACGAGCGAGAAGCCGGCCGTGCCGAGCCCGCCGACGCCCGGGACGTTCTGCAGGCCATCGTTGATGTTCGGGGCCATCTCCTCTGAAAGGGCCGTCCCTGAAACGACCGTGCTCGCCGCAGGGACCTGGATGGCCGGCTCGGGATAGCGCATGGCCGTGACCACGACCTCCTTGGTTTGAGGGATGAGCGGCGACAGGACGAGCGTCAGCGGCTTTCTGAGGTCGCGGGCGGTGATCTCGAATTCGCGCTCGAGGTACTCCGGATGGGTGACCTCGAGAACGTAGCGGCCGGCGTCGGGAAGGTCGAGGACGAACCGCCCTTGCGCATCGGTCTCGGCCTTGGCTCCGCTCGAGCGGTGCAGGACGACGGCCCCGGCCACGGGGTCCTCCGCGGCGCCCACGACACGGCCGCTGATCTCGGCGGAGAACGCGGCGCCGGCGAAAAGACATCCCATGGAAAGGCCCAGGAACAGGCTTCGGCGCATAAGAACCTCCGAGATCAATTAGACCCGACCGGCCGGGGATTTCTTCCCTAGCCCGTGAGAGACGCACGGCGGGGCCGGGACCTCTTCTTCACGCGCGAAGGGTCCGCCGACGAGCGGGCGAGCGCCGCGACGGTCCGGCCCAGAACCGGATGGACGAACCGGGGCGCGATCTCGCCGAGCGGCGCCAGCACGAAATTCCTGAGATGGAGCCGCGGGTGCGGGATGACCAGCCGGGGCGCTTCGAGGATAAGACGGCCGGCCGCAAGGATATCGATGTCGATCACGCGCGGTCCCTTGGCCACGGACGGGAGCCTCTTCATTTCGGCCTCGATCCCCTTTGCCAGACCGAGAAGGGCGGACGGATCCCGATCCGACCGGACCTCGAGGACCTGGTTGAGGAACCAGGGCTGGTCGGCAAGATCCACCGGCTCCGTTTCATAGATCGAGGACATCTTCAGGATCCTGACGCCTTTTTTCTCGAGAAGCCGCCGGGCCCGGGCCAGATTCGCGCCGCGGCGCCCGAGGTTGCTGCCCAATCCCAGGAAATAGACCATCGCTCGTCCTTCGCGATCATTCTAACGGACGCCCGGGCGGGTTGCAATTCCGGCGGTCTTCGTTTAGTATGCCATTTCACGGCCTGAGGCCGCGGCAATCCCGGATACGGAGCGGACCATGAACAAGCTCATCTTCCTCGACAACGGGGCGACGTCCTACCCCAAGCCCGAGGAGGTCTACCAGTACATGGATTATTTCTACCGGAACTTCGGCGTCAATCCGGGGCGTTCCGGCTACGACCTCTGCATGGAGGCCGGCCTCGTCGTCGAAGAGACCCGGGCGCTCCTAACCGGGTTCTTCCACGGCACGGACCCGAACCGGCTCTGCTTCGGCTACAACTCGACCGACGCCCTCAACCTCGCCATCTCCGGCCTGCTCCGCCCCGGCGACCACGCCATCACCACGACGCTCGAGCACAACTCCGTCCTCCGCCCGCTCTATCATCTGTCGCTGCAGGGCGTCGAGGTCGACTACGTACCGTTCGACGGGCACGGCTTCGTCGATCCGGCCGAGATCCGCAAGCGGTTCCGGCCCAACACGCGCCTGGTCGTCGTCAATCACGCCTCGAACGTCATCGGCACCGTCCAGCCGATCGCCGCGATCGGGCGGCTCTGCCGCGAGGCCGGCATCCCCTTCGCCATCGACGCCTCCCAATCGGCCGGCAAGGTGCCCATCGACATGGAGGCCCAGGGCCTCGATGTCGTGGCCTTCACCGGCCACAAATCCCTCCTGGGGCCGACCGGCATCGGCGGGCTGTATGTCCGCGAAGGCGTCGAGATCCGGATCACCCGCGCCGGCGGCACGGGCGTCCGCTCGGCCGTCCGGACGCATCTCGAGGAGTATCCCTACCGACTCGAATACGGCACGCCCAACGTCCTGGGCATCGCCGGCCTCAAGGCGGGGGTCACGTGGGTCACGCAGAAGGGCCTGGCAGCGGTCCACGCCGAGGAGATGCGCCTGGCCGCCCTTCTCCTCGATGGCCTGCGGGCCATCCCCCGGGTCCGGCTCTATTGCCTCGACGGCCTGGACAACCACATCGCCGTGCTGGCCTTCAACATCGAGGGGATGGACGCCGCGGACGTCGGGACCATGCTCGACGTCGATTTCGGCATCGCCTGCCGGACGGGGCTGCACTGCGCGCCCCGCGTCCACGAACAGCTCGGCACGGACAAGATCCACGGCGCGGTCCGCTTCGGCATCGGCCCCTTCAACACGGAGGAGCACATCGGCAAGGCCATCGAGGCCGTGGGCAGGATCGCCGCGATCTCAGCAAAAAAGCGCTAAGACGCCAGCCTTGGTTCTTCTGGTTTCTAGGGATAAACCCGGCGTCTTGACAAATGGCCCAGGCTAGCCTGGGCCTTGCACGAGTCGAGGCGGCCTACCCGGAGCGGCCTCTTGGCAGCGGAGGCCCAGAGGCGTAGCGGAGAAACACGGAGCTGCGCCTCTGGTAGATATCTGGAACAAAGAGCCTTTTTCAAGGGCCGGATCGACTCGCCCGAAGGGTCAAAACGCCGGTCTAAGGTCTTCTGGTTCTTAGGAAAAACCCGGCGTTTTGATGAAGGGCCCAGGCTAAACGCAGCCGTCGGGCTTGGGGAGCCCGGCGACCTTGCAGGCGCCCTTGGCCGGCCCGGAGGGGAACAGATCGTAGATCTTCATCAGCGGAAAGCCCGTGGCCTGGCACATCTTCCGGACCATCGGGGCGAGCTTCTTGTCCAAATAGTACTCGCGGATATAGCGGATGACCGCCCAGTGCTCGGGGGTCAGCTCGGCCAACCCTTCTTCAACCCGGGCCAGGTGCTTGGCCATCTCCTCGGTCCACTCCTCGGGGCGGACGAGGAAGCCCTCCTCGTTGACCTCGACCGGACGTCCTTCGCTCTCAACGAATGGCATGATGATCTCCTCTAAGCCTTGCGCCGGGGCGGAACGATCAGGGCATTGGAAACGAGCTCCAGGACCTGGACGACCTTCATCGGGATCTGATAGTGCTTGATGACGTCGTTCAGTCCGTCGACGCAGTTATGGCACATCGTGCAGACGAGCTTGGCGCCGGTCGCCCGCAGCTGGTCGGCCTTGATCTTCGCCGACTCGAGCCGGAGCGGCCGGTATTCGGCCATCGACAGGAGGCCGCCGCCGCCCGTGCAGCAGAAGTTCTCCCGGCGGTTGGGGTGCATTTCGCGGAAATCCGCGCAGACCCGTCGCAGGACCTCCCGCGGCTCCTCGACGAGGTCGCCCGAACGGGCGATGTTGCAGGAGTCGTGGAAGGTCACCGGCTCGGCGTTCCGGGAGGGGTCCACGTCAATCCGCCCCTCCTCGAGGTAGCGTTTCAGGGTGACCACGACCGATTCCGTGGGCCGCTTCTGGTCGTAGCCCGCCCAGTCGTAGCCCTCCCAGCGCGTCGACCGGTAGCCGTGGCCGCACTCCGAGATGACGATCCGCTTCGCCCGGAGCCGGTCGGCCGCCTCGTAAACGTTGCGGGCGACGTAGGCGCCGAGGCGGTCGTCGCCCGAGAACAGCCCGAAATTGGTCTGGTCCCAGCCCCATTTCGGCATGGTCCAGGACTCGCCGGCGACGTGGAAGATTTTTGCGGCGTAGGCGATCGAGCGGGGATCGAACTTGATCTCGCGGGGATTGATCGTGTAGAGGACGTCGCAGTCGGGCTTGTCGACCGGGATCTCGACCGCCTCGGTCCCCAGCTCCGTCCGGACCTCGTCGCGCATCCAAGCCAGTGTTTCCAGATAGTCGTCCTCCGTAACCGCCATCTGGTTGCCCGTCTCCCATTGGTCGCGGCTGACATTGAATACGCCCTCGGGGACGATGCCGAGCTCCGTGAGGAGGCCGCGGGTGAACCGCACGAGCAGGCCCGTATCGACGCCCATGGGACAGTTGTAGGTGCAACGGCGGCAGGCGCTGCAGCTGCCGAAGACAATGTTTTTGAGGCGGTTGAGGTCTTCGTCCCCCTCGGGCGCGGCCGCCTTGACCCACCAGGGCGCGATGCGTCCGGTCCAATCGACGTAGCGCTTGAAGATCTTGCGGATCTGATCGGCCTTCCAAACCGGAGTCATCGTCGGATCGTCGGGGTGGGTCAGGAAATAGTGGCATGATTCGGCGCACAGGCCGCAGTGGACGCAGGCGGTCATCGAGACGGCCAGAGGCCGCGAGATGCGGCCCGCCAGGAGGGCCAGGAAACGGCCGACGTTGTCCCCGGCCTCATAGGTCATGAGCCGCCCGTCCTCGACCGAGGGCAGGCGGTCCTCCTTGGCCTTGGCCTGGGTCCGCGTGTCGAGCGGCGAATCGACGACCGCGGACGGGACCTTCCTGCGGCGCGTCACGCGGGCTCCTTGGCCTTGACGGCCGGCGGCAGGGCGCCGCGGTGCCCGAGCGACCGGCCGAGGTAGTAACGGGTGAAGGGATAGTAGAGATAGTGGCAGATCTTCGAGAACGGCACGTAGACGAGGAAAAAGGCCGTCAGCCCGAAATAGGCGATGAGCGGCGCCTCTCCCTGCTCCGGCCGGTTCGGCATGGCCAGAACGGCGGCCGCGAACCAGACGATGAGCAGGGCGAGGGCGAAATAGTCGTCGGGCGAGCTGACCGTCCGCAGCACGGGGTTCGTCAGGCGCCGACCCATCCGGATCAGACCGACGACGAAAGCCGCGCCCACGACGGCCCGGAACAGGCGGACGAGGACGGCGTGCCGGAAAAGGCCTGGCGCGTAGGGGATGATGAACGTCCCGGCGATGGCCGCCGCGACGCCGAGATGGAAGATCACGAACTGGGCATAGAAGAAGGGGCGCTTCCGGGTGGATTCCATGGCCCCGGGCATGGCGATGTTCATCAGGGAATAGCCGGCTCCCGCCCGTTCGTCCCCGGCGGCAAAGGTCCGGTCGCGCCGCGTCTTGAACCGGAAGATCCAGGCCAGGCGGACGACATAGACCACGGCCATGAAGGAGAGGGCCGCGATCTGGACCTCGTTCTCGAATAACCTTAACAGGGCGCTCATGATCGGATCTTCGGCCTGGCCGAAGTCGAATATTATAGCAGAGAGGGAGCTATCCGAAAACACCC
>CAZIQR010000011.1:0-32973 GCA_964541055.1 uncultured Eubacteriales bacterium | reverse complement strand
TGACCCCGTCTGGGATATAATCCCTGCGGAGGGGATCATGACCAGCCAAGACATCGTCCGAGCCCGGACGGCCGCGGCAGCCTTGTTGCGCAAGGCCCGCATCCCGGTCACCCCCAGCGAGATCGAGACCATGGAGATCGCCGACCTCGGCCTCGGCGACATCAAGCGGGTCGGGCTCCAGGTCATCGTTTACGAGAACAACGACCGCTACTGCGCGAAAGAGCTCGTCATCCTCCCCCGCCAGATCTGCCCCGAGCACCGCCACCCGCGCGTCAACGGCCGGAATTCGGGAAAAAAAGAGACCTTCCGCTGCCGCTACGGCGGGATCTATCTCTACGTCGCCGGCGAACGGACGCCCCACCCGAAGGCCCGCGTGCCGCGCAAATACAAACCCTACTTGAAGGTCTGGCACGAGATCGTGCTCCGCCCCGGCGACCAATACACGCTGCCGCCGAACTCCCTCCACTGGTTCCAGGCCGGCGACAAAGGGGCCGTCGTCTCCGAGTTCTCCTCGACGAGCACCGACGAGAACGACATCTTCACCGACCCCCGCATCCGCCGGGTCGGGCGGTAGAGCCGGGGCGTGATCGAGATCGGCGTCCCGGTCGACGAGCTCGAGGCCCGCCGCGAGCGCGTCGAAAGGACCCGCCGCTTCGAGAGTCCCGACCGCGTCCCCGTCATCCCGGCGGTCGGCACCCGGTTCCTCGTGCCCCGAGTGGGCGTCCGCTTCCGCGATTACTTCCGCGATCCCGAGACCATGCTCCGCACTCAGCTCCTGGCCCAGAAGTGGCTCCACGAGAACATCCGGACAGACGCCACGGCGATCACCGGGCCCTGGGTCGGCGTCTGGACCGATTTCGAGAACGCGTTCGAGGCGGGCAGCCTCGGCGTCGACGTCGTCTTTCCCGACGACGATATCCCCTGGGTCGGCCGCGGCTGGGTCAAGGACGAGGCCGATCTCCGCCGCCTCGAGGCGATGGACTTTGTCCACGGCGGCCTCAACGCCCGGCAGCTCGCCTTCCGCAAGACCATGATCGAGGTCGCGGAAAAATACCCGGTCCGTTTCCGGGGCGGGCCGGTCTTTGTCCCCGCCGAGAACCCCGCCCTGACCCACACCTCCGACGGGCCCTTCGGCGTCGCCGGCGACCTCATGGGCCAGACCGAGATCTTCCTCGCGGTCAAGGACCGGCCCGACTTCGTGCGCGAGCTGCTGCGCATCGTCACCGGCAAGCTCATCGAATATCTCGACTTCTGCTGGGCCGAAGAGCGGTTGCCGCGGCCCAAGGACTTCGCCTGGACCGACGACCTGGCCGTTTCGCTCTCCGCCGAGGACTTCCGCGCCGTCGTCCTGCCCTCCGAGAAGCGGCTCCGCTTCCATTTCGACGGCCGCGCCTCCCTCCACATGTGCGGCCGGAGCGACCACCTCCTCGAGATCTTCCGCGACGACCTGGCCATCCATGAGTTCCAGGGCTTCGGCTACGAGGTCGATCTCGACCGGGTCGGCGCGGCCATGGGCGGCCGCGTCGTCCTCCTCGGCAACGTCAATCCGATGCTCATCCGGAACGGAACGCCGATGGACGTCCGGGCGGCGACGCGGCGCGTCCTCGACAAGTTGGGCCCCCTCGGCGGGCTCATCATCCAGGACGGGAACAACATCCCGCCGGGCTCGCCCGTCGCCAACATCAATGCCATGACGGCCGCCGCCGAAGAGTGGGGCCGGCCGTGAGCGGAAGCGCGAGCGCCCGCGAATTCCTCGCCCGGCTTTGGGCCCTCGAGAACACCGACCGTCCCGGCGCCCTCATCGGCTACGTCGGGCCGCGGGTCAAGGGCGGTGCCCCCGTCCGCAGCGCCCTCTTCTCGACCGAGGGACGGGACACGGTCAAGGCCCGCCTCCTCGACCCGGGCAAGTTCCTGGCCGCCCAGATCGAGGAGATCGAGGGCCAGTCGAGGCTCCCCGGCGATCTCGTTCCGGCGCTTTGCCCGACGCTCGGTGTCATCGCCATCCCCTCGGCGTTCGGGGCCGAGGTCGTCTGGTGGGAGAACGATTTCCCGGCGGTGCGTCCGCTTATCGGCGACAACGCCGAGGCCGTCCGGCGGCTCAAGCGGCCGGCGATCACAAAAGGCGAGCTCGGCCGCATCCTCGAATATACCCGCGTCTTCCTCGACCGGACCGAGGGCCGGATCCCGATCCGGCTCGGCGACATCCAGGGCCCGCTCGACAACGCCGCCCTGATCTTCGGCCACACCCCGTTCCTCGAGGCCGTGCTCACCGCCCCGCGCGAGGTCCACCGCCTGCTCGACATGATCACCGACCTCATGATCGAGTTCGCCTCGGCCCAGCGCGAGATCGTCCGGGCCGCCGGGGCCGAGTTCGTGCCGAGCTCGTTCCAGCCGTGGCTTCCCGACGGCCGCGGCCTGTCGATCGCCAACGACGTGGCCGTCATGCTTTCGCCGGACCTTCACGACGAGTTCGGCGTTCCCTATCTCAACCGGCTTTCGGACGCCTTCGGCGGCGTCTATGTCCATTCGTGCGGCGACTGGACCCATCTCTTCCCCAGCCTCGGGAAAGTGCGCGGGCTACGCGGCTTCGAGTTCGGCGCGAGCGAGGCGCCCTACGACAAGGTCCTGGCCCGTTTCGGCGGCAAGACCGTCCTCGCCTGCCGCGTCGGTCTCAACCGCGACATCCGTTTCGCCGGCATGGCCGATTTCGTCCGGCGCGTCCTCGCCGCCGCCCCGACACCGCGCGGCCTCTTCCTGCATATCGACATCACCAACGGCCTGACCGGCGACGATTGGCTGGAGACCGACCTCGGCGAGATCGGCGCCATCCTCGATGCGGGAAACCCTGCTTGGTCCAAGTCGGCGGGCGCGGAAAGAGAGAAGGGATGAGCGGGGTGGTAACTAAGCACGATCCGGTCGTCGCCGTCACCGGCTGGGCCCTCGCCGGCGCGGGAACCGAGCTCGTCCTCGACCTGCGGACCGCCGGCGGAAAGTCCGTCCATCTCGCCGCTCGGGCCGTCTCGCCTCAGACGTGGAAGATCTCCGTCGTCCCCGAAGGCGCCCACGCTCCTGAGCCCAGTCCCATGGTCCTCGACGCCCCGGCCAAGCCCGTCCGGCTCGCCGCGCGGCCCTTCGACGGCGGGCTCAGGGTCACCGGTCCGGAGCTTGCCCTCGAGGTCCGCTTCGGACCTTTCGCCTGGCGCTTCATCGACCGCACCGGCCGGGCCGCCCTCGCGAACAACGCCGGCGACGTCGACGGTCTCGGCCGGCCGGCGTTCCCCGCCCTGGCATTCAGCGCGGCCCCGGCCGGCCGCTCGCTCGCCGCTTCCTTCCATCTCCGTCCCGACGAGCGCCTCTACGGGCTCGGCGAGAAGTTCACCCGGCTCGAAAAGTCCGGCCAGCGCATCGTTTCCTGGACCGTGGACGCCCTCGGCTCGACGAGCGAGCGCTCCCACAAGAACGTCCCCTTCCTATGGACCAGCCGCGGCGCCGGCCTTTTCCTCGACACGGGCGCGCGGATCGCCTGGGACCTCGGCGCGGCCTCGCTCCAATCGTGGCGGTTCGAAGCCAACACCCCGGCCCTCGACATGTACGTCATCCTCGGCCCCGAGCCCGGGAGGATCCTCTCCGCTTTCACGGCTCTCACGGGCCGGTCGCCGGCCGTGCCGGCCTGGTCCTTCGGCCTGTGGCTCTCGTCCGGCGGCAGCTACCGGGACCGGGCCTCGATCGAGGCCCTGCTCGACGGGATCGAGCGCCATCGCCTGCCCGCGGACGTCGTCCACATCGACCCGTGGTGGATGCGCTGGCGCCAATACTGCGATTTCGCGTGGGACCGCGCGGCCTTTCCCGATCCGGACGGCCTTATCCGCCGCATCCACGGCCTCGGCCTCAAGCTCTGTCTCTGGGAGCACCCATACGTTTCGGTCGAGAGCGATCTGTTCGAGACCGGAAAGACGCGCGGTTTCTTTGCCCTCAGGCCCGACGGCGAGGTATATATCATCGACTACGGCCTGTCGCTCGCGCCCCGGCCCGACGGCCGCGTCCGCCTCGCCGGCCAGGCCGAGAACTGGAACGCGCCCGTGGCTATCATCGACCTGACCAACCCTATGGCCCGGGCCTGGTTCCAGGACCTTCACCGCCCTCTCCTGCGGCAGGGCGTCGACGTCTTCAAGACCGACTTCGGCGAGGACGTGCCGCCCGACGCGCGCTTCCATGACGGGCGCGCCGGGGCCGAGATCCACAATCTCTACCCCCTGCTCTACAACGCCGCCGTCTTCGAGGTCACGGCCGAGGAGAAGGGCCGCGGCCTCGTCTGGTCGCGGTCCGGGACGGCCGGGAGCCAGCGCTTCCCCGTCTGCTGGTCGGGCGACCCGGCGTCGGATTGGGCCAGCCTGGCGGCGACGATCCGGGGGGGGCTCTCGGCGGGACTCTCGGGCCTGGCGCTTTGGAGCCACGACATCGGCGGCTACCGCGGCGCGCCCGACCCCGAGCTCTACGTCCGCTGGGCCCAATTCGGGCTCTTTTCGTCGCACAGCCGCATGCACGGCGACTCGCCCCGCGAGCCGTGGCATTTCGGCGCCGAAGCGCTCGCCATTGTCCGGAAGTTCGCGGAGCTGCGCTATCGGCTCTTCCCTTATATCCGCGGCGCGGCCCTCGAGGCGGCCGAAACGGGCCTGCCCGTGCTGCGCGCCCTGCCGCTTACGTTCCCGGACGACCTGAACGTCACGGCTTGGGAGCACCAGTATCTATTCGGCCCCTCGTTCCTCGCCGCGCCGGTCACCCGGCCGGCCGCGGACCTCGTGGCGGCTTTCGGCGGCTCGCCCAAGGCCCCGCGGATGCCCGTCTATCTTCCCCCGGGCGGCTGGATCGACTTCTGGACGGGACGCCGGCATGAGGGCCCGGGTGTCGTCATGACCTTGGCCCGGCTCGACCGCATGCCCCTGTTCGTCCGAGCCGGCGCCGTCATCCCCATGATGAAGAAAGCCCTGCGGATCCCGGAGGGCGTCATCGACCCGCTCGTGATCGAGATCTACCCGGACCCGGCGGGACCTTCGAGCGGCGTTTTGATCGAAGAAGAGGGCCGGACGCTCTTCCGCCTCAGCCCCCGGCCTCGGGGGCGTTTCTTGCTCGATTGGCGCGGCCCGGCCCGGCGCTCGCTCGTCATCCGCCCCGCCCGGGGCGCATCGCTCGAAAAGGCCGTTCTCGTCGGGAAGGGGCGTTTGTCCGGGCTGAGGATCGTGTCCGGAAGCGCACATGTTCCGGATGCTCTTTCACGCGGGCGGATCCGGATAACCCTCAAGCGGCCATGATCTGATGCTCGCCGCCGCTACTCGAGCGCGGCCTCGGCCATGGCGGCGACGTTGCGCGGCGGCACGTCGGGCAGGATGGCCTCGTGGCTGGGGCTGACGATGAGGTGGGGGCCGAGCACGGACTTGACGCGCCGGACCTCGGCCTTGACCTCGTCCGGCGTGCCGAGGGGCAGGACCCGCTGGGTGTCGACCCCGCCCAGGAAGGCGATCTTCCCGCCGAAATCCCGGGCCAGCGTCTCGGCGTCCATGTGGGCCGCCTTAGCCTGGAGCGGGTGGAGGCAGTTGACGCCCGAGGCGATGAGCTTCGGGATGACGCGGTGGATCGAACCGCACGAGTGGAGGACGACCTGGTAGCCGCGGCGGTGGGCCTGTCCGGTGAAGCGCTGGAACCAGGGCAGGATGAAGCGGTCGAAGAGGGCCGGGCTGATCATCTGGTCGAGCTGGGTGCCGAAGTCGTTGCCGAAAAAGAGGGCGTCGACGCGGCCGCCGGCGAGATCGAAGAAGCGCTCGTTCCCCTCGTAGTAGAAGCCGCAGACCCGGTCCGTGGCCGCCTCCACCACCTCCGGATGGGTGTGCATCTTGATGAAATAGGGCTCCATGCCGAAGAAGTCCATGAGGTCGTGGAAGAAGGGCGTCCAGAACCCTGAGGCGCGGTAGCGGGGACCGGCCGCGTCGAGGGCCGCGAGGGTTTCGCGGAAGTCGAGCTTGGCCGGGTCAGGCCAGTCGAAGCGGTCGAGCTCGGCCGGGTCCTCGACCCCGGCCAGGGGGCCGGCGACGCCGTGGCTGGCCTTGCCGGCGGCCCAGTTCCAGTTGAAGAGGCCCTTGTCGGCCACGGTCGGGAAGGTCGATGCGGTGAAGCTCGGGGAGATCCAGCGGTAGTCGTCGCCGAGCTTGCGGCGGAGCTCTTCCTCGGTCGTCGTCCCGAAGTAGCGATGGAGCCCGGGCCAGCTCTCGGGATGGGGGTTGCCGAGCCAGAGGCCGCAACGCGGCGCGGGCTTGAGGCCGACGATCGCCCGGATGAGCTCGCGGCTTGTCAGGTCAGCGGCGGCACTGGTCGATGAGCGATCGGACATCGCGTTCCTCCTCGGGCGTGATGGCGCGGCCCTTGAGGGCGAGATACTTCTCGAAGAGGCCGAGGGCCTTGGCCTTGTCCCCCGCCTCGAGCTTGGCGACGGCCAGGTTGTAGAGCGGCAGATCGTAGGCGGGGTCGAGGGCCACGGCGTGTTCGAAGCTGGCCATGGCTTTGGCCGGATCGCCGACGATCTTCCAGGCCCCGCCGAGGCCGTTGTGGACCGAGGCGAGCGTCGGGTCGGTGGCCAGGGCCGTCTCAAAATAGCCGAACGACCGCTTGACGAGGTCGGCGTTCCGGGTCCGCAACCCCCAGGCCACGGAGAAATTGCCGTAGTTCCCGTTGATGACGGCGTCGCCGGGGGCAAGGGCCAGGGCCCGGCGGAAATCCTCGTCGGCCTTCTCGAAGTCGCCCGTCTTCCAGAGGGCCTCGGCGAGCGAGCCCCAGACGTTCGGGTCCTGGTCGAAGAGCGAAAGGGCCCGGTTGAGGACGTCCAGGCCGCGGCCGAGGTCGCCGCGCTCGACGAGGGCGATGCCGCAGGCCGAAACGAGGGTGAAATCCTCGGGATTGGCCTGGACCCCCTGCTCGAGTACACGCAGGTGCTCGTCCTTGCGGCCCAAGGAGTACTCGATCTCGGCGAGCTGGGCGTAGGCGCGGGTGAGGCCCGGATGGACCCGGATGAGGTCCTCGAGCAGGCCGATGCCGGCTTCGGGGCGGCCATCCTTGACGGCTTGTCCGGCCTCAAGGAGCGTCTGCTCGAGCGGGAGGAGCGTCTTGAGGTCGTCGGCGGCAGTGAAGGACCGCTTGGCCGGAGCGGGGGGTGCCGAGGCATAGCCTAGGCTGCGCAGGCGCTCGGCGGTCTCGCGATCGGTTAGGCGGGCGGCCCGGCCTGCGCCCGAGGAGGCGGATTCGGCGGCCATGGCCTGCTCGAGGGCCTTCCGGAACGGGGCCAGGTCCTTGATCGCGGCCAGGTTCTGCGACTCGCCGAAGTCCGCGCCGAGGTCGTAGAGCTCGGGGAGGGGCGAGTCCATGAACTTCGTCGCGCCGTCGATGACGCCGCGGAGGGGGGCCGCGCCGCGATGGTAATAGCCTTCGAGGGCCTCGAAATAGACCGGGCGGGCTTTACGCGAGCCGCCCTCGAGGAGCGGGCGGAAAGACCGGCCGCGGAGGCCGTCGGGGCGGACGAGACCGAGGACGTCGCAGACCGTCGGGAAGATGTCTTCGTGGCTGACGAGGCCGTAGACGCGGCGGGAGGCAAGCCCGGGAACGGCGACGACGAGCGGCACCTGGAGCGTCGAGTTGTAGGCGAAGTAGCTGTGGGTCATCTCGCCGTGCTCGCCGAGCGATTCGCCGTGGTCGGCGGTCAGGATGACGAGCGTCCGGCCGGTCTCGCCCCGGGACTCGATGAGTTGGAAAAGCCGGCCGAGCATCTCGTCGACATAAGCGACCTCACCCGAATAGGGGTCCTTGGCGTAACGGGAGGCATAAGGCTCGGGCGGGATGTAGGGCGCGTGCGGGTCGAAAACATGGACCCATAGGAACCAGCGGCCGGTCCGGGCCGAAAGCCAATCGGAGGCGGCGGCGACCGTCTTGTCGGCCCGCCGCTCGGGGAAATCGAGGGACGTCGCGGCCCGGGACGGATACTTGTCGTCATAGACGTCGAAGCCCTCGGTGAGTCCAAAACGGGTGTCGAGGGGAAAGGCGCTGACGAAAGCCCCGGTTTCGTAGCCGGCGGCCTTGAGCGTCTTGGGCAGGCTGGGGACGCCCTTGGGGATGACGCGCATGCCGTTGTCGTCGGCGCCGTGGGCGAGCGGCGTCGAACCGAGCAGGATGCTGGCGTGCGAAGGCAGGGTCAGCGGGGCGTGGGCGAAGGCCCGCTCGAAAAGGACGCCGCGGGCGGCCAGGGCGTCGATCTGCGGCGTTTGCGCGAATTTGGGGCTGTAGCAGCTGAGGCGGTCGGGACGGAGCGTGTCGACGGTGATGAGGAGGACGTTGAGGTCCTGTGGCATGGCCGGGCTTTTGCAGGCCGGGAGCAGGGCGGACGCGGCGAGGAGAAGGGCGAGGGCGAAGACGCGGGGCCTGAAGGTCATGAGCACATCCTCCATTATTAAGAGAAACGCCGGCCAGGGTCAAGTTGGCGGCGGCCTGCAGTTCCGGCTTTTCAATTTTCCGGGAATCAGTATGATGAGGGCGGCGCGCCGAGGCGCGGCTTGAGAAGGAGGCTCCATGCGGAACCCAATGAGATTGACGACGAAACTCATCGTGGCGTCGGCGCTGGTCATGATCCTAACGACGATGGCGGCGGCGGGTGGAGACGAGACGCAGGCGACCAAGCCCATTTATCTGTATAAGACGACCTTCCTGAGGGCGGCGCCGGGGAAGCTCCTCGATCTCATAGCCCTCTACAAGGAGCGGCTGGCGGTCATCGAGGCCTCGGGCGACGCGCGGCCGTTCTGGTGGCGACACACCCAGGGCGATCAGTGGGATCTCATGATCCTGACGCCGATGGGGAGCTACGCTGAATACTACGCGACGGCGCGGATCACCAAGCGCGACAGGGCCGCGGCCGCGGCAGGGTTGGCTTGGGCCGACTTTGGCCGCAAGCTCGACGCCTGCGTATCATGGAAAGAAGACGTCTTCGTTTACGGACCGGCCCTCGAGTTCGTAAAGAAGCAGTTCGAGGGCATGGCCTATTTTCATATCGAGATCATGGTCTCGCTGCCGGGAAAGCAAACCGAGCTCTATAAAGAGCGGGAGATGGAGGACGTTTACGGCGTGGCCCAGGGCCGTCCCTACAACATGATCTTCGTCCGCGACCAGGGCGCCAATTGGGACATTTACACGCTCGGTTGCTATCGCGATCTACAGCACTGGGCCCAGCCGAGCCCGCTGAGCAAGGAGCAGAGGGAAGAGGCGGCGAAGAAGGCCGGGTTCGAGAGCGCCGACGCCATCGGCCCCTACATGCGGACGCTCATCGACTTCCACCGCGACACCATGGGCGTCGCCATTAAGTGACGGGGTCAGACCCCGGACTCTTCTATAAGCCGAACGGGGCGCCAGGAACCGTCTTTTTCGATCCGCAGGGTCTTGATCTCGAAGGGGGCAAGGGAAAGCGGGACGCGGACCTCCGGCCCGTGTCCGGGATCGACGCCGACCGTCAATTCCGCTCGGGTCCTCTTCCCTATCGCCTCGTGCAGCCGGACGATCAGGGACCGGCCGTCCCAGGACCTTTTGCAGGCCAGCATCCGGACGTTCGCAGGCTTGAGCGATAACAACGATTCGCGGACCGGTTCCTTCCCGGCGCCGTAGGGTAGGTGGGCATAGGCGGCGGGAGGCGCGGCAATATAATCGGCCAGGCCCGGCATCATGGCTTTGACCGCGGCCGGCGCTCCGGCCGTCACAAAGAGCTTGAACTCATGAACGCCGATGTCGGTGAATTTCCAGCCGCGCGGACAGGCCCCGGCGGCCTGCGTCCCCAGATCAAAACCCCGTTCATGGCAGTAGGCGGAAGCGCGCAGGACCGAGAGCCGGACCTCGCCGTCCTTGAAATCGAGGCCATGCTGGCCGCTCGAAGCCAGGCCGACCGCCGCCGCTTTTCCGGCCGAGCGCCCTTCGATCACGAGCCAGCGGCCGTGGACGTGCTCCCGGCCGTCGGCGGGTCGCTCGATCGCGCCGGCGGGAACCTCGACGAAGAGCGTCGGGTCGCCAAGCGCCGTGGGCAGCCGCAGCTTCAGGCGCCGCTGCTCCTCGTTCCAGGTCACCCGAAAACGGAACTCGAGGACGGGCCACGAGGGATACGACACGGCGTCCATCACGATGCGGCTTGAACGATAGGCCAGGATCGAGCGGGTGATGGACCGGATCGGGCCCCGTTTGATGACCCCGGGGCGGCCGCACAACTTGAAGCGTCCGGCGATCTTCCGATAGCTCGATCGGCCGGTCCCCCACGCGTCGGCCGTGTCCTCGATGACGAGCGGCTCGAAGAACGGGCCGGCGAGAGAGCGGTCGGACCGGGCGGGCTTGAGCTCGGCGACCAGGCCTGTCTTCGGATCGATGCGGTGATGGAGCCGAGAAGGACTGGGGACATGGACCTGCGGTACAGGCCCCCGGATCTCGAACGCCCGGAGCTCGTAGCGCGCGACCCCGACACCGGGAAGATCATCGACAAAGCTGATGCGGCGCCGCCAATTATTGAAGGGCAGGAGAGACTCGGGCTGCTCCTCCTGGCACGGGACCTCGCGGCCGTCGGCGCGGAAGAGGCGCATCCGCCACAGACCCTTCCAGAAGGGCCGATGGTCGGCCATGCACTCGAACTCGACCGGGGCCCGGCCCAACGCGGGATTGGCGTTGACGACCGTGACCGGGAGCGACGGGCTCTTGTGCCGGCCGCGATTGAGGGCGGCCGCCGCCGCGAGAGAGACGGCGCGCCCGACGTCCTCGGCCCGGCCGTATTGGCCGAGGGCGTCCCGCTCCGCCGGCTCGATGCAGGTTCCTGTCAGGATGTCATGGAAGTCGTTGAAGAGATGGAGTTTCCAGGCCTGGCGGAGGTCCGTCTCGGGGAATTCCGCCCCGGCGAGCCACGAGGCTCCGGTCGAAATGGCCTCCGACTGAACGAGCCGGCCCAGGTCCGCCACGGCCTGCCGCTTGAGCCGCGAGAGCGATGTGTAGCAGCCCGTAAAGACGCGCTGGAGATCCCCCGTGTGGACCGGCGCCTCGGACGCGGCGTCCTTGACGGCGTCATAGAAGGCGTCCGGCGTGCTGTGGACGATCCGGACGCGCGATTCGCCGGCGGCGAAGGCTTCGATCGCGGCCAGATCGCGGCGCGTCGCCCCGCCGCCGTGGTTGCCGAGGCCCCAGAAAACGGGCACGTCACGGCCGAGCTTCAGGGCCAGCGCGACCCCTTCGCGGAGCCTGGCATCGATGTTGTCGTGCTCGGTGTGATAAAGGCCAACGGCGATGCGGTAGGCGGGGATCGTCGTGCCGTCGACGCCGCGCCAGCGGTAGAGGTCGGCCGGGAGCGCGAGCTCTTCCGCCTGCGGCCGCATATGAATATACATCTCGTAGCCGGCTTGGCGAAGGACCTGGGGCAGTCCGCCGCCGTGGCCGAACGAATCGAAGTTGTAGGCGACCCGTGGCGCGGCGCCGAAGCGATCCCCGAAATAGCGCCGGCCCTCGGCGATCGTCCGGATGAGCGATTCCGTGCCCGGGAGGTTGACGTCGGGCTGGATGTACCACCCGCCGGAGATGGCCCACCGCCCGGCCGCGACGAGGCGCCGGATGTCCGCGAAGAGGGCCGGGTCGAGCCGCTCGGCCCACTCGTAGAGCACGGCTTCGTTGTGGCAGAAGATGAGCGAGGGATGCTCGTCGAGGATCTCGACCGCGTTGCGGAAGGTCGCCAGCGCCTCCGATGCGCCCTCGTCCCACCGCCATTGCCACACGGGATCGAGGTGCGCGTTGCAGATAAGGTGGACGGAGGGCATTTCGCCGGGGACATGTACCTCCGCCGCATGTCCCCTCGCTGCACGCTCAGGCCGTTTCGGACATACAGCCGAAGCGTCCTTCTGCCCCGTTTTGACCTTGCGCCCTCTCATCAGATCTCATCTTTAGCCGGCAGGTTCTTGTACCACGTGAAGTACAGGACGGCGGCGATCGCGGCCGCCGCCAGGGCCCAAATCCCCAGCTGCTTCCAATTCCTCAGGAACAGATAGAACGGCAGGATGGCCAGCGAGAACTGGAACGCGGCCGTGATGATCCCGTTCAGGGCGTCGATCTTCGGCATCTTGTCACGGGCCGGAACGAGGCCGCGCCTGACGCATTCCCGCCGGACCGGGCCCCAGAACCCGAACGGCCGGACCTTGGCGTAGAACTTGACCAGGACCTCCATGTCGGCGGGCTTGGTCAGGGCGGCGACGACGAGCGTCGTCAGCAGGCACATCCCGACGTCGATCGCGAGCGACGCCGCCGCGTGAAGGCCCTTCAGGAAGATGAGGCGGACGGTGATCAGGACGGCCGAGACGGCCATGCTCCAGACGAAGGCCTTGGCCCCGAACCGCCAGTAGTGCCAGCGCAGCGTCGCCGGGACGAGGATGACGGTGACGACGACGAAGACCATCATCTCCCAGGCCGTGACGATGTTCGTGAACGACAAGGAGAAGATAAAACCGACGAGGACGGCCACGACCGAGGCGATCTGGCCGAGCCGGACGAGCTGCTTCTGGCCCAGGTCCTTGGCGATGTAGCGCTTGATGAAATCGTTGATGACGACCGAGCTCGTGACGTTGATCATGGCGCTGATCGTCGACATCAGGGCGGCGAGGAGCACGGCCATGAACAGGCCGCGCAGCCCGACCGGCATCTTGAGCAGGACGAGCGGCATGATCTTCTCGGCGTCGAAACCGGCCTGGGTCCCCAGGTAGAAGATGCCGAGGACCATGAAGCTGACGCCCAGGACCCAGCGCAGGTTGTACCCGACCGTCCACATCCCGGCGGCGAGCTGGGCGTCGCGCGGCGAGCGCGTCGTCAGGAAGAACTGGAAGTCCCAGACGTTCGGCCCGGCCAGGATGCGGAAGATCATCCAGAAGAACCCGGCCGCCATGAGCGGCCCGAACAGCCCGAAATGCTGATACGCGGGCGGCGTCTCCGCCGCGAACCCCGACCACAAGGTCCACGTCGGCGCGAGCGAGAACCACGACGGGTCCTTGTGGATGAAGGTCGTCGCCGCCGGCTTGGCGAAGACCATGACGCCCATGATGACGGCGCCGATGCCGATGAGGACGGTCTGGAAGATGTCGGTCAGGATGACGCCGAAGAACCCGCCCAAGGTGACGTAGATCCCGACGACGGCCAGCACGATGAGGGTCGCTTCCCAGCGCGGCAGCGGCAGGAACTCCTCGGCGAACTTGCCCGTGCCCACGCTGATGAACATCAGGTTGCAGATCATCAGCACGAGCAGGAAGATCGCCGCCGTGAGCCGGGCCGCTTCGGCGTCCTTTCCCGTGCCGAAGCGCGTCTCGTTCCACTCGGCGAAGGTCATGACCCCGGAGCGGCGGATGTATTTGGCCTGGAAGGCCATGTAGAAGCAGATGATGAACCAGCCCCAGAAGATGTGGGTCGCCCACATGGACTTCAGGCCGACGTAGAAGATGAGCCCGATCATGGACATCGTCCCGCCGATGTCGATGTAGCTCGAGCAGCCGGACAGGCCCAGCATCCACCAAGGGATGTTCCGGTCCGCCAGATAGAACGAATCGAGCTTCTTCGTCGCCTGCTTGCGTACGACGACGCCGACCATGGCCACGAGGACGAGATAGGCGGCGATGATGACGAGGTCGATGGGGTGGAGGTTCATGCCTTTTGATATACCACCGCCCGTCGCGGAAGGGAAGAGGCCGGGTCCGCCCCTACCGAAACGCGCGAAATCATGCTAAAATATTGGTCTTAAAAGGACAGATAGCTATGCCCCCAACGAAAAATCGCCCGATGCGCAGCCTCCTCTTCTGGATCTCGGCCGGGATCATCCTCGTCCTGGCCTGGAGCCTGCTCCAATCTCCGGCCATGGCCAAGAAGCCGATCACCTTCTCCCAGTTCATGAACGAGGCCGAACAGGGCAAGGTCGAAAGCGTCACCATCCAGGAGAACAACATCTCCGGCAAGTTCACCGACGGCCAGACCTTCAAGACGGTCGCCCCCGCCGGCTACAGCGACCTCATCGGCATCCTCCGGTCGCACAAGGTCAACATCGACGTCAAAAGCGCGACCCGCGGCTCCCTCGTGACCATCCTGATGAGCTGGTTCCCCATCATCCTGCTCATCCTCTTCTGGATCTTCTTCATGCGCCAGATGCAGTCCGGCGGCAACAAAGCCATGGCCTTCGGCAAGAGCCGGGCCAGGCTCTTCTCCGGCCAGCAGAAGAAGGTCACCTTCAAGGACGTGGCTGGCGTCGAGGAGGCCGAGTATGAGCTCGGCGAGATCATCGAGTTCCTCAAGGAGCCGCGCAAGTTCACCCGCCTCGGCGGGCGCATCCCCAAGGGCGTCCTCCTCGTCGGCGCCCCCGGCACCGGCAAGACGCTCCTGGCCCGGGCCGTGGCCGGCGAGGCCGACGTGCCCTTCTTCTCGATCAGCGGCTCGGACTTCGTCGAGATGTTCGTCGGCGTCGGCGCCTCGCGCGTCCGCGACCTCTTTGACCAAGGCAAGAAGCACGCCCCCTGCCTCGTCTTCATCGACGAGATCGACGCCGTCGGCCGGCAGCGCGGCGCCGGCCTCGGCGGCGGCCACGACGAGCGCGAGCAGACCCTCAACCAGCTCCTCGTCGAGATGGACGGCTTCGATTCGAACGAGGGCATCATCCTCATCGCCGCGACCAACCGGCCCGACATCCTCGACAGCGCCCTCCTCCGCCCCGGCCGCTTCGACCGCCGCATCATCGTCAACATGCCCGACGTCAAGGGCCGCGAGGAGATCCTCGGCGTCCACGTCCGCAAGATCCCCCTCGCCTCCGACGTCGACCTCCAGGTCCTGGCCCGCTCGACCCCCGGCTTCAGCGGCGCCGACCTGGCCAACCTCGTCAACGAGGCCGCGCTGCTCGCCGCCCGCCAGGGCGCGGACAAGGTCTCGATGAAGGACCTCGATTCCTCCAAGGACAAGGTCCTCATGGGCGTCGAGCGCAAGAGCATGATCATCAGCGACGAAGAGAAGAATAACACGGCCTTCCACGAGGCCGGCCACGCCATCACGGCCGCCCTCATCCCCGAGGCCGACCCCATCCACAAGGTCACGATCATCCCGCGGGGCCTGGCCCTGGGCCTGACCCAGCAGCTGCCCCTCGACGACCGCTACACCTACACCAAGGAATACCTCGAGGCGCAGCTCTCGGTGCTCATGGCCGGCCGGGTCGCCGAGATGATGTTCCTCAACCACACCACGACCGGCGCGGCCAACGACTTCGAGAAGGCGACCGAGATCGCCCGCAAGATGGTCTGCCAGTGGGGCATGTCCGATCTCGGGCCGCTGACCTTCGGCGAGCGCGACGATCTCATCTTCCTCGGCCGCGACCTGGCCGTGAACAAGAACTTCAGCGAGAAGACCTCCGAGCGCATCGACGACGAGGTCCGCAAGATCGTCAACAAGGCCTTCGCCCGGACCCAGACGCTGCTCGACGCCAACCGCGACAAGCTCGTCAAGATCGCCGAGCTCCTCCTCGAGAAGGAGGCCGTCGGCTCCGAGGAGATCAACGCCATCGTCGACGGCAAGAAGAAGACGACGGCCATGCCGTCGACCCCGCCCGCGATGGTTCCGGAGCCCGCCCGCTCGGCGGCGGCGCCCGAAGATCCGGCCGGAAAGAGCTGAGGCCCTCCCGGGCGAGAACCATGACCCGAGAATCGCGCGCCCTGGAGATCCGGGGGCGGCGTTTTACCCTCGGCCCGCGCTCCTGGCTCATGGGCGTCCTCAACGTCACGCCCGATTCCTTCTCCGACGGCGGCGCCTTTCTCGACCCGGCCCAGGCCGTCGACCACGGCCTGGCGCTCGAGTCCGAGGGGGCCGACATCGTCGACATCGGCGGCGAGAGCACGCGCCCCGGCTCCCGTCCGGTCCCCGAGGCCGAGGAAATCGCGCGTGTCCTTCCGGTGATCGGCGGCCTGCGCCGCCGCTCCCGGGTCCTCCTCTCCGTCGACACGACCAAGGCCGCCGTCGCCCGGGCCGCCCTCGACGCCGGGGCCGACCTCGTCAACGACACGAGCGCCCTGCGGGCCGACCCGGCCATGGCCGGCGTCGTCGCCGCATCCGGCGCAGGCCTCGTCCTCATGCACATGCGAGGAATTCCCTTGACCATGCAGGACGCCCCGCATTACGATGACGTCATGGGCGAGATCATGGGGTTCCTCGACGAGCGCCTCCGCGCCGCGGCCGCCGCCGGCATCCCGGCCGAGCGCATCGCCGTCGACCCCGGTCTCGGCTTCGGCAAGACCTTCGCCCACAACCTCGAGATCCTGCGGCGCCAGGAGGACTTCCACGCCCTCGGCCGTCCCGTGCTGCTCGGCTTCTCGCGCAAGGCCTTCCTGGGAGCGATCACCGGCCAGCCGCCGGCCGGGAGGCTCGAGGCCACGATCGCCGCCGCCGTGCTCTCGGTCGAGCGCGGCGCCCACATCCTGAGGGTCCACGACGTCGGGCCGGTCGCCCGGGCCGTCCGCACGGCCGAGGCCGTCCTGGCGGCGGGAGAGGCGCGCTCATGATCGCCCAGGCCCTGACAATCATTCGCCAGATCACCGTCCTCGACGTGGTCGACATCCTCATCGTCGCCTTCATGCTCTATTACGTCCTGCTGCTCATCCGGGACACCAAGGCCTATCCGGCCGCCATCGGCCTGGCCATCATCGGCGTCCTCTACCTTCTGACGAACTGGGGCCGCCTGGCCGTCTCGAACCGCATCATCCGGTCCTTCGTCCAATACCTGATCATCGCCGTCATCGTCCTCTTCCAGGCCGAGATCCGCCGCTTCCTCAACGAGATCGGCTCGCGGACCTTCCGCCGGCCCTTTGCCCTGCGCTCCTTCCAGGAGAAGATCGGGGACCTCTTCCAGGCCATCGACTTTCTCTCCCAGAAGAAGATCGGCGCCCTGATCGCCATCGAGAAGGAGATCCCGCTCTCGAGCTACGCCGACCGCGGCGCCGAGACCGATGCGGTCCTCTCGAAGAACCTGCTCGTCTCGATCTTTTTCCCCCATTCCCCGCTCCATGACGGCGCCGTGATCATCAAGGGCGACAAGATCGTGGCCGCGGCCTGCCTCCTGCCCCTGCCGGCGGCGCACAAGCTCCGCAGCCCGTTCCAGACGCGGACCCGCCACTTGGCCGCGATCGGCCTCTCGCAGGAGACCGACGCCGCGGTCATCGTCGTCTCCGAGGAGTCGGGGACCGTGTCGCTGGCGATCAAGGGGCAGCTCGAGCGCTACGACGACAAGGACGCGATGGAGAAGAGGCTCCTCGCCTATCTGAGAGACCGATGAAACGCAACTTCGTGGCCCGCTGGATCACCCGGGATTGGCCGTTGAAGATCATCTCTCTCGTCCTGGCCTCGGCGCTCTGGCTCCTGCTTGTCCCCGCCGAAAAGGTCTCGTCGGAGAAGTCCCTGACCATCCCGCTCGAGGCGGCCGGCGTCCCCGCGGGCCTGGAGATCGTCGAGCGCCCCGTCCCGACGATCGACGTCACGGTCCGCGCCCCGCGTCGCGTCCTGAGCGAGATCACGCCGTCGAGCCTGTCGGCCCGGATCGACCTCGAGCGGGCCAGCGTCCACCAGCAGGAATACGCCATCAACGCGGCGATGATCGACGTCCCGGCGGGCGCTCAGGTGGTCAAGATCTCGCCCTCCAAGGTGACGATCAAGCTCGAGAAAACGGTTGAGGCGACCCTCGCCGTCCATGCCATGCTCCGCGGCAAACCGGCGGCGGGCTCGCGCATCGCCCGGATCGAGATCGTCCCCGACCAGGTGACGGTCCAGGGCCCCGAAAGCCGGGTCAAGGCCGCCGACGCGGCGACGACCGCGCCCATCGACGTTTCGGGCCTCGCCGAATCGACCGTCTTCGACGCCGACATCATCCTGCCCCGGCCTGAGCTCCGCTTCGTGGACCCCCAAACCGACGCCCGGGTGACGGTCGTCATCGAGGCGGGAAAGACGGCCCCGGTCCCGCCGGCCAAGAAGCGGAACGAGATCGCGAAATGAAAAAAAAGCTGTTCGGGACCGACGGGGTCCGGGCGGTCGCCGGCCACTTTCCCCTCGACCCGCCGACGATCTCCCGGCTCGGCCAGGCCCTGGTCGACCTCCTCGTCTCGAAGGGGCTCGGGACCCGGATCCTCATCGGCCGCGACACGCGTGAATCGGGGCCGTGGATGGAACGGGCCCTGGCCCGCGGCATCCGGGTCGCCGGCGGCGAGGCCGTGTCGGCCGGCGTCATCCCGACCTCGGCCGTGTCCTATCTCACCAAGACGCACGGCTTCTCGGCCGGGGCGGTCATCTCCGCCTCGCACAACCCGTTCGCCGACAACGGCATCAAGGTCTTCTCCCCCGAGGGCGTCAAGATCCCCGACGCCTGGGAGCTCGAGATCGAGGGCGAGGTGCTGGCCGGGCGGGGCCGCCTGCCCGGGCACGACGCCGAGGTCGAGGCCGACGGCCGCCTGGCCGGCGATTACGCCGACTACCTCCGGGGCCGCGTCCGGCCCGCTCCGAAGGGGGCGGCGGCGTTCAAGGTCGTCCTCGACTGCGCCAACGGGGCGAGCTCGGTCCTCGCGCCGCAGATCCTCGGCGGGCTGGGCTTCCGCGTCGAGACCATCAACGCCTCCCCGGACGGCCGGAACATCAACGCCGGCTGCGGCTCGCTCCATCCTCAGGGATTGGCCGAGCGGGTGAAGGCCGCCGGGGCGGCGATCGGCATCGCCTACGACGGCGACGCGGATCGATCCCTCTGGGTGGACGGGGGCGGGCGGCTGCTCAACGGCGACCATACGCTCTTTGTCCAAGCCCTGCACATGAAAGAGACCGGCCGGCTCCGGACGCGGGACGTGGTGGCCACGACCATGAGCAACATGGGGCTCGAGCGGGCCTTCGAGGAGCGCGGCCTGGGCCTCGTCCGGACCAAGGTCGGCGACAAGTACGTCCACGAGGAGATGGTCGCCCGCGGCGCGAACCTCGGCGGGGAGCAATCGGGCCACACCATCTTCCTCGACGATCTGCCGACCGGCGACGGCCTGCTGACGTCGCTGCGGATGCTCGAGGTCATGGCCGAGCGCGGCGAGCCGCTAGCGGCGCTGGTCGAGGGCCTGGTCGAGTTCCCGCAGACCCTGGTCAACGTCCGGGTCCGCCGGAAACCCGACTTCAGCGAGCTCGCGGAGGTCATGGCCGCGGTCGAGGTCGTCCGCAGCCACGTCGGCCGGGACGGCCGCGTCGACCTCCGCTACTCGGGGACCGAGCCGCTGGCCCGGGTCATGGTCGAGGCCAGGGACTCGGCCACCGTCGAATCGTGCGCGACGCTCGTCGCCGAGGCCGTGCGCCGGCGCATCGGGGAGAAGACGCCATGAGACTCGCCGTCAACATCGACCATTTCGCGACCCTGCGGGAGGCGCGGCGGGCGGCGGAGCCCGAGCCGCTGCTAGTCGCCCTGCTGGCCGAGCAGGCCGGGGCCCACGGCATCGTCTGCCACATCCGGAGCGACCGCCGGCACATCAAGGAACGGGACCTGCGGCTGCTGCGGCAGGCCGTCAAGACCAAGCTCAACGTCGAGATGGCGGCCACCGAGGAGATGAAGGCCGTCGCCCTCGAGGTCCGGCCCGACGTCGTCTCGCTCGTGCCCGAGCGGCCGGAAGAGCTGACCACCGAGGGCGGCCTGAAGGTCGCCGCCAATCGGAAGGCCCTCGGCCCGCACGTCGAGGCCCTGAAGAAGGCCGGGATCCGGACGAGCATCTTCATCGACACGAGCCATGACCAGATCCGGGCGGCCCGCGAGATCGGCGTCGACCTCATCGAGATCAACACCGGCAAGTTCGCCGACCTCAAGGACGGGCCCGAGCGGGACCAAGCCCTCGAGGCCGTGCGGAAGGCGGCGGAGCTCGGACGATCGATCGGTCTCGAGGTCCACGGCGGCCACGGCCTCGATTACCGGAACGTCGGGCCGATCGTGGCCATCCCGGAGATCGAGGAGCTCAGCATCGGCTTCGCCATCGTCGCCCGGGCCGCGGTCGTGGGCATCGAGCGCGCCGTCCTCGACATGCTGGCCCTTCTCTAGGTCCATGGACATCCGCATCAACATCGACCGTCTCAGGCGCGACCTCGATGAGCTCGGCCGCATCGGCCGGGACGCGAACGGCGGCGTCAGCCGGCCGTCCTTCAGCGCCGCCGATATCGAGGCCCGGGCCTGGCTCCAAAAGAGGATGACCGAGGCGGGCCTCTGCTATCGCGCGGACGGGGCCGGCAACCAGTTCGGCCGCATCGAGTGCGCCGGGAAGACGGTCATGGCCGGCTCGCACATCGACACCGTGCCGAACGGCGGGATGTTCGACGGCTCCGTCGGCGTGCTGGCGGCGCTCGAGGCGGCCCGGCGCATCCTCGAAGAAAAAGTCCCGCTCAAGAGGGCCGTCGAAGTCGCGTCATTCACGGACGAGGAGGGCAACCTCGTCGGCGACTTCCTGGGGAGCCGGGCGTTCATGGGCCTTCTCGACGAGACCGAGGTCCGGACCGGCCGCACCTCGTTCGGCGTGCCGTTCGCGGACGTCCTGAAAAGGACCGGCTTCACGGCCGAGGGCATCCTCGCCGCCCGCAAGGGCCGTCCCGATCTCGAGGCCTACCTCGAGCTCCACATCGAGCAGGGCCCCGTCCTCGAGGATGAGGGCCTGCCGATCGGCATCGTCGAGAGGATCTCCGGCAAGCATTACCGGCAGTGCGCTTTCGTCGGTGAGTCCGGGCACGCCGGGACGACGCCGCTCGAGCTGAGGCATGACGCCTTCCTGGGACTCGCCGACCTCGCCCTCCGGGCGACCCAGCTTGTGGCCACCCGATACTACGGCAGCATGATCACGGTCGGAAAGGCGGCCCTCCACCCGGGCGCCTTCAGCGTCATCCCCGGCCGGGCCGACTTCACCCTCGAGTTCCGGAGCGCCTCGGCCGAGGCCATGGCCGGGATCGAGAAGGACGTCTTCGCGTTGGCCGAGGATATCGCCGCGACCCGCGGACTGACCTTCATTTCCAGGGTCGTCGACAAGACGGCGCCGGTCGCCGTTGCGCCCCGGCTTCTCTCGATCCTCGAAGAGGAATGCCGCTCCCTCGGTACCCC
The DNA here is from genome assembly GCA_964541055.1 of uncultured Eubacteriales bacterium. Classification (GTDB taxonomy): domain Bacteria; phylum Acidobacteriota; class Aminicenantia; order Aminicenantales; family Saccharicenantaceae; genus RBG-16-66-30. Next base: position 11,783 of record CAZIQR010000011.1, on the reverse strand, counting down.
GTCGATGCGGATGACGAGCGGCGCCGGCCATGACGCCCAGATCCTGGCCGGGGCATGCGACGCGGGCATGATCTTCATCCCGACGCCCGACGGCATCAGCCACGCCCCGGCCGAACGGGTCGAATGGGACGACCTCGAGAAAGGCGCGAACCTGCTCCTGCGGGCCGTTCTCCGGCTCGCCGCCTGACGGGGGCGCGCAGATTTAGCGGATGCCGAGGCCATAAATAACGATCGTCTTGTCACCGATGAGCGGCCAGCCGTTCTTCCAGTCGTACTCTTCGGCGCCCTCGGGCATGGGATTGACGCGGATGACGCAGGCGCCGCGGATGCAGGCCCCGGCGTTATGGTCCATCCCCGGCACGAAGTCCCAGCCGTCGCCGTAGATCTTGGATTTCTGGGAGCGGTCTGGACGGCCCGGCTTCTTCGGGTCGCCCATGAGATCGCGCTGCGGCTTGACCAGCCGGTAGGGCCCCTCACCCGCCAGCCGCCCCGTGCCCTTCTCGTAGGTCGAAGGCTCGAGCGGCCGGCCGTCCCTCTCGTAGGCCAGGATGAGCCAGGGCTCGCCGGGCATCGTCGTCCCGTCCTTGATCCCGAGCGGGATCTCGTCCGGATACTTGACGAAGGCCCGCTCGGTGCCGGCGAAGGCCGACGGTCCGGTGTAGAACACGCCGGAGGGGAATGGCGACCGGATGTCCTCGAGCGAGTAATCGATGCTGTAGCCGTCGGGGGCGAAGACGGTGATGCCGGTGACGCCGGCGAGGTAGATCTTGGCCGACGAGAGCAGATCGATGACCCGCACGCCGGTATAAGCGACGTAATCGTCGGTCGGCTCCTTGGTCGCGTTCATGAGCATGAGCTGGCTGTGCACGGGCAGGGCGCGGATCGCGTCCCAGCCGAGCGTGACCGTCGCGGCCTGGGGCAGGCCGGGCCGGCTGGCCGGGTCGCCCGGGTTGCGGAGCGTGGCGATCTCGACCCCGTTGGGGGTTCCGTCGCCGTCGGAATCCCGGCCGTCGACGGCCTCGTAGGCCTTCCGGTCCCGCCCGGCGTTCTTGTAGGCCGCGCCGTAGGCGTTGAGCGTGTCGGCCGCCGTCTTCGGCACGCCGGTCGCATACTTAGGGTTCGGGTACTCGAGGAGGTGGCAGTAGCCGCAAGGGCTGTATTCGCGCTCCGTGTCCGTGCCCTTGACCCCGCCGCGATGGCAGGTCTGGCAGTCGTCGAGGCGCGACCCGGCCGCGGCCGGGTAGTGCGCGATGAATCCCTTCATGTCGGCGTCGCTCTCGTGGCCGACGTAGGCCCGCGAGACGGTCTGCTCTTGGCCGGGCCGGGCCTGGGCCAGCCAGGCGGCCGAGCCGAGGACCAGGGCGGCAAGGATGACGGTTCCGGCGGTTCGCACAGGCTTCACGGTGTCCTCCCGAGAGGCGCATCTTAACGGAATCGCACTCCGGGAACAAGGGGGATCGTAGGCTAACACGGCGCTCTGTGGTAGAATCTTTATGACATGAGAACGCGTCCTAACGTCACCTCTCCGGCGCTTGCGGTCGTGTTCGCCGCGTGCCTGACCGTCTCCGCGACGACCGCGTCGGTCCCCGGCGCTCAGAGCATCAGACCCGCGTCTCCCCTTCGGCTCGACGGCCGGATCGAAGACTGGGCCGGGGTCCCCCGCGTCACGGACCCCAAGACGCCCACCGAATTCGCCTTTCAAAACGAGAAGTTCGAATTCGCCGTCGACGTGAAGCTGGCGGGCGCCGTCTAAATGCCCTTGCGGATCGGCGGCGTCGCCATCGGCTTCCCGGTCGGTCTCGGGGCCCTGGCCGGCTACAGCGATCTCCCCTACCGCCTTGTCTGCCGCTCGCTCGGCGCCCCGTATGGCATCACCGAGGCCATGCTCGACCGCCAGGTCCTGCTCGAAGGCAAGCTGCGCAAGCGGCTCGTCCGCCTCGATCCCGCCGACCACCCGGTCGCCGGCCAGATCATGGGCGTCGATCCCGAGACCATGGCCGACGCCGCCCGCGTGCTCGACCGGATGGGCTTCGACATCATCGATCTCAACTTCGCCTGCCCGGTCCGCAAGGTCGTCTCCCACAAGCGCGGCGGGGCGCTCATGAACGATCCGGTCCGGGCCCTGGCCACAGTCCGGGCGGTCGTCGAGGCCGTGCCCGGCCGGCCGGTCACGCTCAAGCTCCGGCGGTCTTTCCGAACGGACGATCGGACGCACGAGGACTTCTGGACGATCGCCCGCGGCGCCTTCGAGGCCGGGGCGGCGGCCATCGCCGTCCACGCCCGGTCGGTCGAGCAGAAATACGCCGGCCGGGCCGACTGGGGCTTCCTCGCCGCGGTCAAGCGCGAGTTCGCTGGGCGGACGGTCCTCGGCTCGGGCGACGTGGCCCATCCGGCCGAAGCCCTGCGCATGCTGGGAGAAACGGGCGTCGACGGCGTTCTGGCCGCCCGCGGCGCCATCGGCAACCCGTGGTTCTTCGCCCAGGCCCGCGATCTCGCCGAGGGACGTCCGGCGCGGCAGCCATCCCTCGCCGAACAGCGCGAGGTCATCGATCGCCACTACCGGCTGGCGTGCGAGGCCTACGACCCGCGGCGCGGCCTCAAGATCCTGCGGCACTTCAGCCTCCAATACGCCAAGATGCACCCGCGCCGGACCGATCTCCGCAACGCCCTGGTCCCCGTCCGGACCGAGGCGCAGTGGAGGGCCGTGATCGACGCGTTCTACGGGGCCGAGCGGGAAACCTGAGCGCGGCTTTACAGGCCGGACCCGTTGTGCTATCAAAGACCTTGCTCCGAGTCGGAGCGGCTAACGCGAACCTCGCTCCCGAGGCCGCCAGGCCCTCCGACCGACAGGGAGGGGCGGGAAACGGCCCTTCCTTCCGGCCTTGAAAAGGAGACATCGTGCGGACCCATCCCCTGACGGCGCGATCAACGATCGGCGTTCTGGCGCTCGCCCTGGCCCTGACGGCATTCCCGGGCCGGAACCTGACGGCGGCCCCGGCGGAGCGGACGCTGATGCTGGCCACGACGACGAGCGTCGACGCGACCGGCCTCCTCAATGTCCTGGCGGACGCGTTCACGGCCGACACGGGCATCACGCTGAAGTGGATCGCCGTCGGGACCGGCGCCGCCCTCAAGCAGGCCCGCGACGGCAACGCCGACGTCGTCATCGTCCACGCCCGCAAGCTCGAGGAGGAATTCCTTCGGGACGGCTCGGGCGTCAACCGCCGGGTCATCGCCCGGAACTCCTTCATGATCGTCGGGCCGGCGGACGACCCGGCCGGCGTCAAAGGCGCCGCCTCGGCCGCCGAGGCCTTCGGCCGTATCCGCGCGGCGGGCACGGCCTTCGCCAGCCGCGGCGACAAGTCCGGGACGCACACACGGGAGCTCGAGCTCTGGGGCGCGGCCGGAGGGAAGCCGGACAAGGCCTATCTTGAGACGGGCCAGGGCATGGCCGAGACGCTCCGCGTCGCCGCCGAGCGGCGGGCCTATACGCTGACCGACACCGCGACCTTCTCGGCGCTGCGCGATCTCAAGGGCCTCGTCCCGCTCTTCGAGAGCGCGCCCGATCTCGAGAACATCTACGCCGTGATCGCCGTCAGCCCGTTCCGCTTTCCTTCCGTCCGTTACGAGGAGGCCATGACCTTCATCGCCTTCCTGACCTCGCCGCGCGGCCAGAAGATCATCGGCGATTTCAAAGGCAAGACGGGCCGCCCGCTCTTCGAGCCCATGGCCGCCATGCCGGGGGTGGACTTCCTCAAATGATCGCCCGCGAGCTCGCCCTGGTGGTCTGGGTCTCCCTCAAGACGAGCGGCCTGGCCGCTCTCGTCGCCAGCGCCTTGGCCGTGCCGGCGGCGCTCTTCCTCTCGAGCCGCGAGTTCCGCGGCAAGAAGCTCGTCCTCGTCATCAACCAGACCTGGATGGCGGCGCCGACGGTCGTCATCGGCCTGCTCTTTTACTCCCTCCTCAGCCGGAACGGCCCGCTCGGCGGCCTGGGCCTGCTCTACACGCAGACGGCCATGACGGTCGGCCAGGTCTTCCTCATCCTGCCCCTGGTCGTCGGTTTCTCCTATACGGCCCTCCGGCAGGTCGATCGCCGGGCCCGCGTGACGGCCCTCACGCTGGGGGCCAGCCCCCGCCAGGCCGGCTGGATCGTCCTTCGCGAGGCCCGCTTCCCGCTCCTCGTCGCCGTCCTCGCCGGCTTCGCCCGGGCAGTCTCCGAGGTCGGCGTGGCCATGATGCTCGGCGGCAACATCCGATACGCCACCCGCAACATCACGACCTCGATCGCGCTCGAAACGGCCAAGGGCGAATTCCGCAACGGCGTCATCCTCGGCGTGCTCCTGCTCGTCATCACCCTCGGCATCAACGTCCTCGTGCAGACGGGCCTCAGCGGCCGCGACGGGGGCTCGGAGTGAGCGCCCCCGTCTTCCGGCTGGATGGGCTGGGCTATTCCTATCCGCTGTCGAAGTCGCCCTTCTCGCTCGAGATCGATCGGCTCGAGGTCCGTGAGGGGGAGGTCCTGGCCCTCGTCGGGCCGAACGGCGCGGGCAAGACGACGCTGCTCCACCTTCTGGCCCTGCTCGTCCGTCCCGGTCGCGGCCGACTCGAGTTCCTCGGCCGGGACCCGTGGCGGACGAGCGACGAGACCGTCCGGGCCCGCCGCTCGGCCGCCCTCCTGACCCATCACCCGTACCTCTTCAAAGGCACGATCGCCGGCAACGTGGCCTTCGGCCTCGGGCTCCGGAAGCTCCCGGAGCCCGAAGTCCTTGGCCGCGTCCGGGAGGCGCTCGCTCTCGTCGAGCTCGACGGCTGGCAAGCGAAGCCGGCGTCCGGGCTGAGCGCCGGCCAGGCCCAACGGGTCGCGCTGGCCCGCGTCCTGGCCCTGCGCCCGAAGGCCCTCCTGCTCGACGAACCGACGGCCAACATCGACGCCGCTCTGGGCCTTCGCATGGAATCGGTCCTGCGCGAGGCGGGACGGGCCTGGGGCACGACGGTCGTCTTTTCCACCCACAACTTCTCCCAGGCGTCCCGTCTGGCCGACACCATCCTTTATCTTTCGGAGGGGCGCCGGGTCGAGTTCGGCCACGAGAACTGCTTCAGCGGCGTCGCAGCGACCGACGGCCGGATGAGCTGGATCGAGCCCAGGCCCGGCCTCCGGATCGTTTTCCCCGGGTCGGCGAGCGGACACGTCACCTGTGTCATCGATCCGTCGGCGATCCGCGTCAGGCCTTCGGGGGATGGGGCCGGGAGAGCTTCGGGACCGAACGTTTTCAGGGGAAAGGTGAGCCGGATGGAGACGACGGATGAAGCCACGGCTCTCGTCCGGACGAGTGGGGACCTGGTGTTCCGGGCGGCCGTCCCGGTCCGTGATCTCGAGACCGCCGGCATTTCCCTTTCAACAGACGTTCTGCTAACATTTGACGCGGCGTCTGTTCGCCTCACCGGCGAAGGGACGGCCTCGCCCGTGAAGCCCCGATGATCGAATATTCCGAAGCCCGCGAGCTCGTCCTCGCCTCAGCGAAAAAGCTCGCCGCCGAGTCCGTGCCGCTGACCCGGTCCCTGGGGAGGACCCTGGCCCGGGAGGTCAAGGCCCGCGAAGACATCCCGCCGTTCACCAAGGCCACCATGGACGGCTACGCCGTCAGGGCCGAGGATACGCGTCCCGAGCCCGGAAAGACCGAAGTCCGGCTCGAGGTCCTTACCGATCTCCCGGCCGGGCAGGTGACACGCAAGGCCGTCGGACCCGGACAGGCCGTCCGCATCATGACCGGCGCCCCGCTCCCCGCGGGCGCGGACGCCGTGGTCATGGTCGAGGACACGGCCGCGGACGAGCGTGGCGCCGTCATCCGCCGCGCCGTCCGGGCCGGCGACAACATCGGCTTGGCGGGCGAGGACCTCAAGAAGGGCGAGACGGCCGTCGCAGCCGGGGCGGTCATCGGCCCGGCCGAGATCGGCATGCTCGCCGCGGCCGGCCTCGCCCGGGTGCCCGTCGCCCGCCGGCCCAAGCTGGCCGTGATCTCCACCGGCGACGAGCTCGTCGAGCCGGGCCGGCCCAAGCGGCGCGGCCAGATCCGGAACTCGAATGGGCCGGCCCTGACCGCCCTGGCCACGCAGGCGGGGGCGGACGCGATCTACCTCGGCATCGCCCGCGACAAAAAGGCCTCCCTCACCGCCCGGCTGGCCAAGGCCCGCGGGGCCGATATCCTCGTTCTTTCGGGCGGCGTCTCGGTCGGCGACTACGATCTCGTCAAGAGCGAGCTCGAGGCCTCCGGCGTCTGTCCCGTCTTCTGGCAGGTCCGCATCAAGCCGGGGAAGCCGGTTTTCTTCGGCGTCCGCGGTCGACAGCTCGTCTTCGGCCTGCCCGGCAACCCGACGAGCTCGATGGTCACGTTCCACCTCTTTGTCCGCCCGGCCATCGACCGGCTCCTCGGCCGGACGGCGGTCGGCCCCGAGTCGGCCCGGGCGGTCCTCGGCGAGACGATCATGCTCAAGCCCGGCCGGAGGCAGTTCCTGCGCGGCGTCCTCGCCGGCCGGGGCCCCATCCTCAGGGCCGTCCCGTATGAGGACCAGCGCAGCGGCGTCCTCAGGTCCATGGTCCGGGGCCGGATCCTGATCGTCGTCCCGGCCGACGCCGGCCGGATCGAGGCGGGCCAGGAGGTCGAGATCCTCTTTTTGGATGGATCCTAGCCATGGCCAAGCTCAGCCACGTCGACAAGGCAGGGAAGGCACGGATGGTGGATGTCGGGGCCAAGCCCGTGACCCGGCGCGAGGCCGCGGCCTCGGCCTTCGTCAAGCTCGGGCCGGAAACGCTCGGGCTTGTACGCACGAACGGCCTGGCCAAGGGCGACGTCCTCAACACGGCCCGGCTCGCCGGCATCCAGGCGGCCAAGCGGACCCACGAGCTCATCCCCCTCACCCATCCCATCCCGCTCGAGAATATCGCCATCGACCTGGAGATCGAGGACGAGGGCATCCGCGTCCGCTGCCGCGTCTCGGCCGAGGCCAAGACCGGGGCCGAGATGGAAGCCCTCACCGGCGCGGCCGTCGCCGCCCTGACCGTCTACGACATGGTCAAGGCCGTCGAGCGCGGCGCCGAGGTCGTCAACCTGCGCCTCGACTACAAGAGCGGCGGCAAGAGCGGCGTTTACCGGAGACCGGAATGACCGGCAGCGCCGGCCGGGCCGGAACGATCGTCTCCGTCAACACCAGCGTCAAAAAAGGCCAGTTCAAACGGCCGGTCGAGGCGGTCGAGCTCGCCGCGGGCCGGGGCATCGCCGGCGACGCCCACCGGGACTTCGGCCACCGCCAAGTCTCGCTGCTCGCGATCGAGGACATCGAAGCCCAGAAAGCCCGCGTCGGCGGGGACGCGGCCGTCCCCCTCGGCCCCGGCGCCTTCGCCGAGAACCTGACCACCCGCGGCCTCGATCTCGGCGCCCTGTCCGTCGGCGACGAGCTCGTCGTCGGCGGCGCGGTGCGCCTGAGGGTCACCCAGATCGGCAAGGACTGCCACACCAAGTGCGCCGTCTACCGCCTCACCGGCGACTGCATCATGCCCACCCGCGGCATCTTCTGCGAGGTCCTGAGCGGCGGCCGGGTCCGCCCGGGGGACGTCATTGAAAGACCATAGGGTCCTGCGCATCTCGGTCACGGACCGGTGCGACCTGCGCTGCATCTACTGCATGCCCGAATCGGGCGTGACCCTGGTGCCGATGGGCGAGATGCTGAGCTACGAGGAGATCGCCGCCGTCGCCCGGGCGGCCATGGCCGCGGGCGTGCGGCGGTTCCGGCTGACCGGGGGCGAGCCGTTGGCGCGCAAGGGCGTCGCCTCCCTGGTCCGGCTCCTCGCCGGGCTCGGGCCGGACGACCTGGCCCTCACGACGAACGGGCTTCACCTCGCCGAGGCGGCGGCCGAGCTCAAGGCGGCCGGGCTCGGTCGGGTCACGGTCAGCCTGGACACGCTCCGTCCGGAGCGCTTCGCCGCGATCACCCGGCGGGCAGGGCTCGAGCGCATCCTGGCGGGCATTGCCGCCGCCCGCGCCGCCGGGCTGGAGCCGGTCAAGGTCAACACGGTCGTCATCCGCGGCGTCAACGACGACGAGATCGCCGATTTCGTCCGTTTCGCGGACCGGGAGCGGCTCGAGCTGCGCTTCATCGAGCTCATGCCGACGAGCGGCCTCACGACCGAGTGCAAGGAGTTGGGAGCCTGGCGGCCGTCCCTGTTCGTCAAAGGCGCGGAGATCAGGGACCGGATCGCGGCGGCGTTCGGGCCGCTGGAGCGCCTGGAGGCTGACGGCGGAGTCGCCAGCCTGTATCTCCTCGGCGGCCGGACCCGCCTCGGCTTCATCACGCCCGTCTCGGAACCGTTCTGCGGCGGCTGCGGCCGCCTGCGCTTGGGGCCGGACGGACGTCTGCGGATCTGCCTTTTCGACCGCGCCGGCGTCGACCTGCGGCGGATCCTGCGCCGGGGCGGGGACGCCGCGTCCGAGCTCGAGACCGTCTTCAGGGACGCCTTCGAAGCCAAGGCGACCTGGGAGCGGGGGGCGATCGAGGGCCTGTCGAGCGAGATGTTCAAGATCGGAGGCTGATGATGAACGTCGGCATCCTGACGGTCAGCGACAAGGGATCGCGGGGCGAGCGCGAGGACCGCAGCGGGCCGGCCATCCGGCAGATGATCGAGGCCGCGGGCGGACGGGTCGCCCGGACGGCGATCGTGCCCGACGAGCCGAAGGACATCCGCGCCGCGCTCACGGCCTGGTCCGACGAGGGCCTCGATCTCGTCCTGACGACCGGCGGCACGGGCTTCAGCCCGCGGGACAGGACCCCGGAAGCGACGCGGGGCGTCATCGAGCGCGAGGCGCCGGGCCTCGCCGAGGCCATGCGCCGGGCGGGGGCGGAGAAGACGCCGACGGCCATGCTCAGCCGGGCCGTGGCCGGGATCCGCAAGGCCACGCTCATCGTCAACCTCCCCGGGAGCGAGAGAGCGGTACGGGAGAGCCTGGAGGTCCTGCTTCCGGTCCTGCCGCACGCCATCGGGATCCTCAAGGGCACGGAGACGGAGTGCGGCCGGCACGGCTGAGCGCCCGGACCGTGATATAATAGGCGGCGGCCCTTTTGGGCTTCAGGTCGATCGGAGAGTGAGGAGAGCGGCCATGGGCCGAAGGCTCGTTCGCGTCATCATCCCCGTCCTGGCCTTGGCGTCCGTCGTCGCCCTCGCCGGCCAGCAAATCCGGCCGATCCAGCACGAGACCCGGACGGTCAACATCGAGGTCCCGGTGCGCGTCTTCAAGGGGGACGCGTTCGTCGACCGCCTGTCCATCGCCGACTTCGAGATCTACGAGAACGGCGTGCCGCAAACGCTCGACGCGGTCTACCTCGTGAAGAAAGCCTCGATCGAGCGGCAGGAAGGGACGCACGCCGGCGCCCCGGACACGGGCCGGCACTTCTATCTCTTCTTCGAGCTCGTCGAATACGACCCGAAGGTGGCCGACGCGCTCGACTACTTCGTCCAGCGGGTCCTAGCGAACGGCGACGAGCTCATCGTCGTCACCCCGGTCAAGACCTACCGGATGAAGAGCGACATCCTCAAGTCGGCGACGCGGGACATGGTCCTGGCCAAGCTCCTCGGCCTCCTGCGGCGGGACACCCTGATCGGCAACGCGGAATACCAGGACGTCCTCCACGAGATGACGAGCCTGGCCACGGCCGTTGGCGCCTCGGTCGGGGGCGTCAGCGGCAGCACGGTCGACACGGCGCGCCAGGCGATGGGCGATCCCTTCGCGGCCGTGGACACGATGTACGAGTCCCAGAGGTCGGTCGAGGAGCAGCTCCAGCTCTACGCCGACTGCCTCAGCCGGCTGGAGCACATCCGGAAGCTCGACGCGGTCCAGGTCGACGGGCTGGCCAATTTCGTCCGGGACCAGCCCGGCCAGAAGGAGATCTTCCTCTTCTATCAGCGCGAATACATTCCCAAGATCGATCCCTCGGTGATGAACGCGCTGATGAGCATCTACAACCAGCGGCCGGAGGTCACCCAGACCCTCTCGGGCATCTTCGATTTCTTCCACCGGGACATCGGGGTCGAGGTCGAGGCCGTCAAGCGGCTCTACGCCGACGCGGGGGCGGCCATCCATTTCCTCTATCTGACCCGGCCCGCGCCCAAGATGCGGGGCCTGACCATGGAAGAGGCGTCGGAGGACATCTTCTCGCCGTTCCGGGAGATGGCCCGGGCCACGGGGGGCTACATCGCCTCGACGGCCAACCTCAGCGCGGCCATGAGGTCGGCCATCGCCGCCGCCGAGAACTACTACCTGCTGTATTACACGCCGAAGGATTATCGGGCGGACGGCAAGTTCCGCTCGCTCGAGGTCCGGGTCAAGGGCGAGGGACTGCGCACGACCTACCGGCTCGGTTACATCGCCGACTAGCCCGGGCTTTCAGTCCTCGGGGCCGGGACGGAAGGAACGGCCCTTCTTCTTCTCGCCCACGCGGCGCTTGTCGGCGAGCATCTTGTCCTTGGCCCGCTTCGAGCGCTTCCTCTTCTGACGGCGGATCTTGGCGATCCGCTTCTCCTCCGCGCTCTGCCGGCCGAGGACGGCGGTCTCGATCTTGTCGGTGAGGATGCGCCGGGCCAGGTAGCGGTTGAGGGCCTGGGCACGTTCCTGTTGGCACTTGACTTCGGTGCCGGTGGGGATGTGCTTGAGGTAGACGCAGGTCGCGACCTTGTTGACGTTCTGGCCGCCGTGGCCGCCCGAGTGGATGAACTTCTCGACGAGGTCCTCCTCGCGGATGCCGAGCCGCTCCATCCGCTCGGCCAGGGCCTGCTCTTTGTCGGGGCTGACGCCGAACGCGCTCATGCCTCAACTATAAGCCAACTCTCCAAGGAATCAAACCCCCGCCGTGAGACGCGAGAGGCCTGGAGCGCGTCTCTCTAAAGGGGAAAGCCGATCGGGGCTCCTTGACAGGCACATTCTATGCACATATTATGTGTATGCGAGGAGCCCGACAATGCAAGTGCGACATAACATCACGATCGACAAGGACGTCTCGGAGGAGCTCGAGGCCGTAGCGGCCGAGCTCGGCGAAAAGAAGAGCGCGGTCATCGAGAAGGCCCTGGAGACCTATTTCGACCTGCTCGACCTCAAGCTAGCCAAGAAGCGTCTCGCGGACCTCAAGAAAGGCAAGGACCGGGTCCACGAAGCCGGGGACGTCTGGAAGAGGCTGGGGATCTGATTGTACAAGCTTCGCTTCCTCGGGCGGGCCCTGGACGATCTGGCTAGGATCGACCGGCCCCATCAGAGGATCATCAAGGAGAAGCTCTTGATCCTGGCCGAGGATCCGGAGGCCCTCAAGAACAATATCAGGCGGCTGAGCGGCGATCTCGATGACCTCTACCGCTTGAGGGTCGGCAGCTACCGGGTGGTCTTCCAGAAGAGCGGCCGGGACCTCGTCATCCTCGTCGTCCGCATCGGCCACCGCAAGGACGTCTACCTCTCGACCTCCTGAAATAGCGGCCCCTATTCAACCGCCGGAGAATTCGGAAAATTGTATTGTGTCCCCGATTTAAGTGGAATAAACTCGGGATTCGGACGTCCAAGAGACGGAGGTGTTTATGAACGCGAAGCCTCGGAGTCGGGCCTTTTCTGTTGTCCTCGTCGCAGCTGTGATCATCTCCGCGCTGGCCCTCACCGCTCAGACTCCTCCTCCCGGCGGACAGAATCCGCCGCCTCCGCCCCAGCAGGGACAGCGTCCGGCCCCGATCCAGCCGCCTCTCGTCGCCCCCGTCC
>CAZIQR010000010.1:2015-33169 GCA_964541055.1 uncultured Eubacteriales bacterium | reverse complement strand
GGCTTGAGAATTCGGCGGGCGGAAGGTATACAATAAGTTCTCATGGCGAAGGTTTACGTCGGCCCGGCCGGCTGGAGCTACGAGGATTGGGAGGGCATCGTCTATCCTCGGGCGAAGGGCCGGGGTTTCCACCCGTTGGCCTATCTCGCGGGCTTCATCAACATCGTCGAGGTCAACAGCACGTTCTACCGCCCCGCCCCGCCGGCCATGGTCCGATCCTGGCTGAAGCGGCTCGAGGGCCATCCGGATGTCCTGCTCTCGCTCAAGCTCTATCAGGCCTTCACCCACCCCCGGGAAGGCTTCAGCCGCAAGGAGATCGACGACGTCCGGACCGCGGCCGACCTGGTCCTGCTGCAGGGCCGGCTGGCCGCCCTCCTCGTCCAGTTCCCCTGGTCCTTCCGGAACACGGCGGAGAACGCGGCCTATCTCGGGAAGCTGCTGCAGGTCTTCGCCGGCTATCCCCTGGCCGTCGAGGTCCGCCACGCGAGCTGGGACCGGCCCGAATTCTACGGGATGCTCCGATCCGAGAAGGCCGCGTTCTGCAACATCGACCAGCCGGTCTTCGACGCCTCGATCAAGCCCTCGGCCGTGAGCACGACGCCCGACTTCGCCTACGTCCGGCTTCACGGCCGGAACTACCAGAACTGGTTCCGCGAGGGCGCCGGCCGCGACGCCCGCTACGACTATCTCTACGCCCACGACGAGCTCGACGACTGGGTCCGCCGCATCCAGGAGCTGGGCACGAAGAGCGGCAAAGTCTACGTCATCACGAACAACCACTACCGGGGCCAGGCCATGGCCAACGCCCTGCAGATCCGGAACATGATCACCGGCCAGAAGGTCGACGTCCCTGAGCTCATGCTCGAGAAATACCCCGTCCTGCGGGACATCGCCCGGGCCATCCGGGCCGGCCAGCGCGACCTGTTCGACCAGGCGCCCTCCGGCGGGGCCGACGACGAAGAAGGAGAGCCGTTATGAATTGGTGGGAAACGGATTTTATCACCGTGCGCGACAACCGTCTGCAGATCGCCGGCCGCGACGCGGCCGAGCTGGCCGAGCGCTACGGCACGCCGCTCTACGTCTACAGCAGGGACCGCATCCTCGAGCGCTACGCCCGCATCGACGACGCCTTCGCCCGCCATTTGGCCATCCCGGCCCGGATCTGCTACGCCATGAAGGCCAATCCCCACCGGGGCATCCTGCGCCTCCTCCGCAAGCGCGGCGGCTGGATCGACGCGGTTTCCCCGTGCGAGGTCGAGACGGCCCTCAAGGCCGGATTCCCGCCCGAGCGGGTCCTATTCACGGGGACGAGCGTCAGCCGCTCCGACCTGAGGTCGGTCTTCGCCATCGAGGGCCTGACCGTCAATATCGACGCCGCCGAGCAGCTCGACAACATGGCCGCGGTCAAGAGCGAGTTCCCGGCGAGGACCATCCGCGTCTCGGTCCGCTGGAACCCCGGCATCGGGCGCGGCTTCAATCCCAAGGCCGTCACGGCCGGCAAGCGCTCGGCCGACGGCACGCCCATCAAGTTCGGGGTCGAGTCCCGCAAGGTCGTCGACGTTTTCCGGCGGGCCCGCCGGCTCGGCTTCCGCCCGGTCGGGCTCCACCAGCACCTCGGCTCGGGCTGGGTCCGCGAGGATTTTGCCATGGTCCGCACGGCCGTCGACCGCATGGTCCAGAAGGCCCGCGAGGTCGAGAAGGCCGGCTTTCCCCTCGAGTTCCTCGACTTCGGCGGCGGATTCGGGCCGCGCTACCTCAAGAGCCGGGGAGTCTTCCCCGTCGAGGATTACATCGCTTACATCTCGAACGCGGTGGCCAAGGCCGGGCTCAAGGTCAAGGCCCTGGCCCTCGAGCCGGGCAAGTTCCTGGTCGGCGACGCGGGCGTCATGCTCCTCGGCGTCGAGTACGTCAAGGAGAGCTACGGCAACATCTTCGCCTGCGTCGACGGCGGCACCTTCAACACCGTGCCCCGCCCGGCCATCTATCTCACGGCCCACCACGAGATCGTCAACGCCTCGCGCGTCGACGGGTCGGGCAAGGCCCGCATCACGGTCGCCGGGAATCTTTGCGAGACCGGGGATGTGTTTGGCCGGGAGCGGACGATGCCTCTGCCGCGGAGCGGCGACGTCCTGGCCGTGCTGTGCGCCGGCGCCTACTGCCGGAGCATGGCCTCGAACTTCAACCTGCGCGAGATCCCGCGAGAGGTCCTCATCTGACGAGGGCGGCGATCGCGGCCGCGGCGTCGGGATAGCGGAACTCGAACCCGGCCCCGACGAGACGCCGAGGAAAGACCCGCTGGCTCACGAGCAGCGTCTCGTCCGCTTTCCCGCCGAACAGGAGACGAAGGGCGCAGGCGGGGACGGGAAGCCAGCAGGGCCGTCGCAGCGCCCGCCCGATCGTCCGGCAGAGATCTCGCTGTCTCAACGGCCGAGGCGCCGTGAGATTGAACGCCCCGGCGAGGTCTTCCCGCTCGACCAGGAAGCGGATGGCCCGGGCCTCATCCTCGAGGGCGATCCAGGAGAACCACTGGCGGCCGTCGCCGATCGGGCCGCCGGCGAAGAACTGGAAGGGCCGGACCAGGCTCGGCCAGACGCCGCCGCCCCGCCCCAGCACCAGGCCGGAGCGGACGACCGCGCGCCGCAGGCCGGGGGCCTCGAACGGGACCGTCGAGGCCTCCCATTCCCGGACAACGCCGGCCAGAAAGCCCTCGCCGGCGGGCGAAGATTCGTCGACCTCGGTCTCGCCGGGACTGCCGTAGTATCCGACGGCCGAGGCCTGGATCAAGACGCGGGGCGGCGACGCGGCCTGCAAGGAGGCCTTGATCAAGGCCTCCGCGGGACGCGTCCGGCTGGTCAGGATGCGGTCCTTCTTGGCCTTGGTCCACCGCCCCCGGGCCAGGTTGTCCCCGGTGACATTGATCACGGCCAGGGCCCCGTTCACGTGCCGGGTCCAGTCCCCCGCGGTCACGCCGTCCCATAGGGCTGCGACGACGCCCGCCGGCAGCGGCGGGCTCGGATCGCGGCGGACCAGGGCCACGATATCGTAGGGGCCGGCGGCGAGCTCGCGGACCAGGGCCCGGCCGATGAAACCGGTCGCTCCGGCGATGACGACACGGCCACCCGTCATGAGGGGCTATTTCTTGAGGAAGGCGATGATCTCGTCGAAGTCCGGCAGCGTCGGGATCTCGTATTCGCGGATGAACGCCAGCCGGCCGTTCTCGTCGACGACAAGGTTGGCCCGGTCGGAGAATCCGTCCTCCTCGCGGAACAGGCCCACGGCATGGGCCACCGCGCCGTGCGGCCAGAAGTCGCAGAGGAGGCGGGTCTCCTTGATCCCGAGCTCCTTGGCCCAGGCGTGTTTGCAGGGGAACGAATCGACGCTGATGCCGACCGCGATCGTCCGCAGGGAATCGAAGACCGGCCTGAGCCGCTCAAGAGCTTTCATCTGGTCGGCGCAGACAGGCGTCCAGGCCAGCGGATGAAACGAGAGCAGGACGCGTCGCCCCGTGAACTCGGACAGCTTGAAATCGCGGTTGTGATGGTCCTTGAGCGTGAAGTCCGGCGCGATGTCCCCTTCCCAAACCGTGCGTGTATTGCCCATCCTGGTTCCTCCCCCGAAGGACATCCCGTCCCCCGTGTTCGGCCCATTATCGCAGAACCCGAAAACTAAGACAAGCCGCTCGAAGTCAGGTATAATCCCGGTCCGGACAAAGGAGATGCGCATGCGCCTTCGAGCCCTTCCCGCGATCGTCCTTCTCGGGCTGGCCGCCGCCGTGACGGCGGCCGCGGCCCAGGACCAGCCGGGGGCGGAGGCCCCGAAGCCCCGGCCCTTCTTCGTCCGCGTGTCCATCCATCCGACGGTCAGCCTCTCCCGCTACGACTACAACAACGATGTCGACCTGGCCGAGATCCGCGTCTACGTCGAGCTCCGGCTCGGCTCCCAAGAAGGGCCGGCCGTGCCGAACGCGGTTGTGACCGCGCTCGGCCGGAAGCTGGGCTGGGTCACCGATCACTACGAGAAAAGGCTCCTGCTCGAGGCCGGCTGGCGCCCCTCCGAGATCGACGTCGAGATCGCCGCCGAGGACCGGGCCGTGATCAAGGAGCGTTTCCCGATCCCGGACTGGCTCGTGCTGACGGACCCCCGGCCCGCCGTCCTCGACCCCGGGCAGGACCTCAAGGTCGCCTGGTCCTTTGGCCGTTTCCTCATGCCGGTCGACGTCTCGGCCTACGATTTCCGGACGGGAACGGCGATCTTCCAAAAGGACAACCAGTCCGGGCCGGCCGTCACGATCCCGGCCGCTAGCCTGCCGCCCTCCACCATCGTCCGCGTCTACATCCTCCCCTCCTGGCTCTACAAACGCTTCCTCAGCGGCGAGGCCTATGCCCGCGGTTCGGAGGTCAATATCATCCCCTGGTCCCAGGTCTTCGTGAGGACGAAATGAGACGCCTCGCCGCCTCTTCCATCCCGGCCGGCCTGCTGCTGGCCCTGGTTCTGGCCTCCCCCGCCGCGGCCGCCGCCCAGGTCGTGCCCCAGGACGAGGTCCGCAGCGTGGCCCCGAACGTCTTCCTCGACGGGAATTCCCGCTACATCGATTTCGCCTACGTCAAGACGGAGATCACCTTCGTCAACTACGTCCTCGAGCGGCAGAGCGCCGACATCCACATCATCGTCACCCGCGAGCAGACCGGGAGCGGCGGCGGGGAATACACGCTCTCCTTCATTGGGCTGCGCAAATACCAGGGCCGTAACGCGACCCTGCGCTACTATTCGAAGCCCACGGACACCGCGGACGAGTTCCGGCGCGGCTTCGTCAACATCCTCAAGCAGGGCCTCGTCCCTTACCTCTACGACACTCCGCTCGCCGAATTCATCTCGGTGACCTATTCGCAAAAAAAGGACTTCCGGCCGACCCCCGCCTCCGATCCCTGGCACTATTGGGTCTTTGGGCTCTCGCTCCGCGGCAACGGCGAGTTCGAGGACCAGCATCAGGGCTACAGCTACCAGGTCAATGCCTCGGCCAACAGGACGACGGAGGCCATGAAATTCCGCCTCTACGCCGGCCTCAACTTCAGCCACAACCGCTACGAGATCCCGGACGAGCCGACGATCCTCAGCGAGACGAAGCGGAAGAGCCTCTCGAACTCGGTCTTCAAGAGCATCGACAGCCACTGGTCGTGGGGCGGCGGCTGGAGCCTCTACTCCTCGACCTACGACAACGCCCGGCTCTTCACCTCGGTCGGGCCGAGCGTCGAGTACAACATCTTCCCTTATGCCGAGTCGACGCGGCGCGAGCTCCGCGTCCAGTACCGGGTGAACTTCACCCTCCGCGACTACTACGAGCTGACGGTCTTCGGCAAGGAGCGGGAGAACCTCTTCAGCCAGGCCCTGCAGGTCGTCCTGGAGATCAAGGAGCCCTGGGGCTCGGCCGGGGCCTCGCTCCAGGGTTCGACCTTCATCCCCGACATCAAGTACAACAATCTGCGGGCCGACTTCGGCGTCTACGTCAACCTCTTCCGGGGCTTCTCGTTCAACGTCGGCGGCCAATACAGCCGCATCCGCGACCAGCTCTCGCTCCCGGGGCGGGACTATACGCCGGAGGAGATCCTGCTCCAGCTCAAGCGCCTGGCCTCAGGGTACTATCTCCGCTTCGAGCTCGGCCTCAACTACCGCTTCGGCTCGATCTACAGCAACGTCGTCAACCCCCGCTTCGGGAACGTCTAGCCTGGCATCAGTAAGAACGCCGCTATCTTCACAGAAGCTAAGAAACAAGAACGGCGTTCTTACCCTTCGGGCAAGCCGATCCGACCGCATCTGCTTCGTTGCAAAGGCTCTCAGTACTCCGAGTACAGCTCGCCTTTGACGCCTCGCATCTACGGCCGCCTCGACTCGCTGATGCTCAGGCTAGTTCAGCCGAAGAAGACGTAGAGCCCGGCCATCGCCAGGAAGAGGACCAGGGCGACGAGGCGGTAATCCAGGAGCCCGGGCCCCCAAGGTCCCTTGACGGCATCGATGGGGCGCGACCAGACCAGCCGGGCGCTCTCTTCCGTATGGACGTGGGGCTTCCGGAGAGAGACCGCGACCAGGATCGCCGAACAGATCAGGAAGAGATAGAAGGTCGCCATCATCGAAGGCACGCGCCAGCCCGTGGCGTCCTTGAACCAGTCCAGGAGAAAGACGGCCAGGCCGAGCGCCGATCCGGCCATAAGCGTCACTTTGGCGGCCGCGGCCGAGGCCTTGCGCCACAGGACGCCCCAGAGGAAGACGGCCGTGATCGGCGGCGCGATATAGCAGATGACCGCGGTGATGCCCTGGAACAGGCTCTGGAAATGGCTGACGAAGGGCGACCAGAGGATGGCCGCGATCATCCCCGCCAGGGTCACGAGACGGCCGACGAGGGTCAGGCGCTTTTCAGACGCCTGGGGCCGCCGGCGCTTGTAGATGTCCAGGGTGAAAAGGGTGGCGATGGAGTTGAGGGCGCCCGAGACCGTGCTCATCAGGGCGGCGAGCAGGGCCGCGGCGACGAGCCCCTTCAGTCCCACGGGCAGGATGTTGTTGATGAGGAGCGAATAGACGTCGGCCGACGACGCGGGGGCCGGGAGGGCGCCCCGCCGGACGAGGCCATAGGCCACGAGCCCGGGCAGGACGAAGAGGAACACCGGCAGGATCTTGATGAAGCCGGCAAAGAGCGGCCCGAGGCGGGCGTTCCGTTCGTCCTTGGCCCCGAGGACGCGCTGGACGATGGTCTGATCGGCGCACCAGTACCACAAGCCGATGACCGGATAGCCGAGGAAGACGGCGTACCAGGGCAGGCTGGGCGTTTCGGCGGCGGTCCGCAGCACGGTCAGCTTGACCGGCTCGACCGCCGCGACGAGCGCCCCCCATCCCCCGATCCGGGCTAGGCCGAAGCCGAGGACGCAGGCCGAACCGACGATGAGGATGACGGTCTGGACCGACTCGGTGACGACCACGGCCAGCAGGCCGCCGACGATCGTGTAAAGGCCCGTGAGGAGAGCCGTGACGAGAATGCTGGTGTTGATGTCGATGCCGAAGAGCCCGCGGAGCACGACGGCGCCGGTATAGAGGGAGAAGCCGATGTGGATGAAGACGGCCGAGACGATCGACAGCCCCGCCAGCCAGTCGCGCGAGGCCCGCGAATAGCGCTTCTCGAGGAAATCCGGCAGGGTGGCGACGCGCGAGCGAATGTAGAACGGGGCGAAGAAGAAGGCCAGGACGATGAGCAGGAAGGCGGCCATCCACTCGAAGTTGCCGTAGGCCAGGCCGTTGATGTAGCCCTCCTGGGCGAGGCTGACGAGGTGGATGGTCGAGATGTTGGTCGAGAACAGGGCCAGCCCGATGACCGGCCAGCGCAGGCTGCTGCCCGCCAGGAAATACTGGGCGCTCGAGGCCTGCCGCGTCCGCCGTTTTTTCCACGCCCACAGGCCCAGGCCGACGATGCCGACAAGATAGGCGACGATGACGGCGATGTCCGCCGGGGCGATGGCCAGCCGCGCCGCGCCGCTCATGCCTCGTCCTCAGTCCGCATGGAAGACTTCCTCCATCCGGCTCCAGAACTCCCCTTCGAGCCGGGTCGGGATCGCCGACTGGCAAGGGTCGGTCTCCTTCCACCAGCGCTGCGTCTCCGGATCGGCGGCCATGCGGGCCATATCGGCGGCGAAGTCCTTGCCCGTGTACTCGAAATAGGAGAAGAGCAGATACTGGCCCTTCTCGACCTCGCGGAGGTAGATCGAATAGTTCCGGATGTGGCATTCCTTGATCTTGGCCAGAACGCCCGGCCAGGCGGCGGCATGGAGCTTCTTATAATATTCGATCTTGTCCGGCTTGACGCCGATGACCATGCCGTAACGCTCCACCGGCCCGGGCTCCGGCTCGGCCTTCTTCAAGGCCAGGAACCCGGCGCCGGCGGCGAGGACAAGAGGGACGAAGATCAGCAGCACAAAGAGGACGGTCTTGAGCTTCACTTTTTCGCCCCGTCATGGGCTCCGGGTACGGCCGCGGCGGCGGTGATCTTGACGGCCACCGGCGCCTCGAGCCCCCAGGTCAGCCGCTGGATGTCGCTCGTCTCCGTCTGGTCCTTGGCCGGCTTGGCCTTGACCAGGCGGATGGTCTGCGTGCGCTTGACCTCGATCTTGAGCCCGGCCCGGGTCTGTTCCCAGGGGAGCTCGCCTTCCTGGCTGAGAAGCGTCACCTTGGTCCCGGGCGTCGCCGCGACGGACCTGAGGAGTAGCGTCTTGGCGTTCCCCTCGAGGCTGGCCAGGGCATAGACGGTCCCTTCGGCCTTCTTCTGCGTGAACCAGACGTCGCCCTCGTTGGTGACCGTCCAGGGACGGACGCCGCGGACCGATTCGCCGTAGAGCATCATCCACAGGCCGAGGTCGCGCAGGACGTCCTCGTCGCCCGGAGAGATGCGGCCGTCCGGCCGCGGCCCCACGTTCAGGAGGAGGTTGCCGCCGCGGGCCCGGATGTGGACGAGGTTCTCGATGATCTCGGTCGACGGCCGGACCACGGCCCCGGGGAGGTACGACCACTGGTAGCTCGTCGTCAGGCAGCTCTCCCAGGCCCGGTCGTCCGGCTTGCCGGGGATCTCCTGCTCGGGCGTCGGGATCTCGCCGCGGCCGATGAAGACGTCCTGGCGGACGCGCCAGGCGTGCTTCTTGAGTGGCTCGCACTTGCCGTCGAACCAGAGCAGAAAGACGTCGCCGTAGCGGGTCAGGAGCTCCTCGATGTGGCCGCGCTCGTAATCGACGAAATTTTTCTGCTTCGGGCCGAAGAGGGCCGCGCTCTCGAAGCCGGGCTCGTAGATGTGGCCCGTGCGCTGGCCGGTGACCCACTGGTAGCGGAAGTCGCCCGGCGAGTAGTAGAAGCCGACGAGGATCCCCTCCTTGCGGAAGGCGTCGGCGACCATGGCGGCGATGTCCTTGCCGTAGGGCGTCCGGGTGATCTTGAAATCGCTATAATCGGTGTCGAAGTTGCAGAAGCCATCGTGGTGCTTGGCGGTGAAGACGACATAGCCCATGCCGGCGAGCTTGGCCAGCCGGGCCCAGGCGGCCGGGTCGAATTCCGTCGGGTTGAAGGTATCGGCCAAGGCGTAGTACTTGCGGATGTAATCGTCGGAGGCGTGGAACAGCGGCCAGGAGATCTCCGTGCCCACCTGGCTGTTCGGGCCCCAATGGATGAAGAGGCCGAGGCCGGCGTCACGGAAGATCTCGGTCTTGGCCGGATCGTTCGAGAGGCGGACGACATCCTCGGGCACGAGCGGCACGGCCGGCTTTTCGGCGGCGGCCGGCGATGCGGGCGGCGCCGGGGCTTTGGCCGTGCAGGCGGCGAGCGACGCCATCGCGGCGAGGGCCAGGACCGGAAGGAACCGTCTACAGACGCGGCGGGACAGGAAAGACGTCATGGGGGCCTCCTTCGTCACCTCCTTTTAATGGAAGAGGGGCCGAAAATCAAATATAATCCGGCCATGACCTCCAAGGAACGCATGCTGCGGGCCCTGGCCAAGGAAAAGCCGGACCGTCTGCCGGTGACCGTCCACCAGTGGCAGCAATACCACCTCGACACGTTCCTCGGCGGCTGCTCCGACCTCGAGGCGTTCGGGCGCTTCGGGATGGACGCCTCGATCCAGTATTTCCAGGACATGGGCCAGTTCTGGCTCACCGACGCCGACTTCACCAAGTTCTCGACGCCGGAGTGGCGCGACGAGGCCGAGGTCCTGAGCGCGGACCCTGACCGCCGCGAGAGCCGTCATACGATCACGACGCCGGGCGGGACCCTCACCTACCGGATCGAGGGCAACCGCATGACGACCTGGATCTCGGAATATCTCATCAAGCATGACGACGACATCCGCCTCATCGAGAAATACATGCCGGTGCCGCGGCTCGACCCCGTTCCGGTCGCGAAGGCCTACGACGCGGTCGGCGACAAAGGCCTCCTGCGCGGCTTCGTCTGGGGCGACCAGGCCGGCTGCTGGCAGCACGCCGCCTGCCTGCTCGACGTCCAGGAGCTCATCCTCAAGACCTTCGACGACCCCGCTTGGGTCCACGAGCTGCTGCGCATCCTCCTCGAGAAGAAGATGCGCTTCATCGAGTCCATGAAGGGGGCCCGCTTCGACCTCATCGAGACGGGCGGCGGGGCGGCCTCGTCGACGCTCATCTCCCCCGCCCTCCACGCCGAGTTCTGCCGGCCCTACGACCGGACGATGCACGACGCCCTGCACGACCTCGGCTTCCGGATCGTCTACCACACCTGCGGCGGGACCAAGGGCATCGAGGAGCACATCGTCGGGAACGGCTGCGACGCCTCGGAGACGCTGGCCCCGACTTCGATCGGCGGCAACCAGGAGCCGTGGGAATTCAAGGCCAAGATCGCCGGCCGCCTGGCCCTCATCGGCGGGCTCGATCAGTTCAACGTCCTGACCGCGGGCTCGCCGGACTTCATCCGGGACAAGGTGCGCGAGCTCTTCGAGAAGGTCGGGGGCGACGGCGGCTATATCCTCTCGTGCTGCGACCACTTCTTCGAGACGCCGCCCGAGAACCTGCGCATCTACGCCGAGACAGCCCGGGCCTGCCTCTATTAGGGACTAGTACCCGCCGAAGTCGCCGATGGTTTCGTAGAGGGCAAAGACGTTCTCGACCTTCGTTTCCGGCAGCAGATAATCGTGGCTGGGCGAGGCGATGTAGCCGCCTCCCGGCTTCATGATCGCGAGGACCTCGCGTGTTTTCGCCCGGACGAGGTCCGGCGTCCCAGCGATGAGCCAGTGGTGGGTGTCGATCGCCCCGTTGAACACGACGCGGCCGCCGAACGCGGCCTTGAGCCGGGCCGGGGCCATGTCGCGGGCGTCGGGCTGGAGGGCCTGAAGGGCGTCGATGCCGGCTTCGATCATGGCCGGGATAAGGGGGAAAAACCCGCCGCAGCAGTGCATCATGACCTTGAGGTCGAAGTCGTGGCCGAGCCCGGCCAGGCGGGCCAGGTGGGGCTGGAAGTAGCGGCGGAAGAGGGCCTCGCCGACGACGGGCCCGTTCTGGGTGCCGAAGTCGTTGCCGATGAAGAAGACATCGATCGCGTCCGCAGCGGCCTCGAAGATGCGCAGGCTCGCCCGGAAATAATAATCGACGAGATGGCGCAGGAGGACGTCGACCAGGGCAGGGTTCTCGACCATGGCCACGCAGAAGTTCTCCATGCCCAAGAGATCGATGGCGTCGTGGTAGAACGGCGACCAGTCGCCGCCGAGGATCGCGCAGCGGCCGCCCCAGGCCAGGGCCTCGTCGCGGATATGTGAGACGTCGAGCCAGGCCGGGTCGGGCCAGTCGTAGCGCTCGACGTCGGCGACGGTGCGGGCCTCGGCGAGAGGGTGCTCGATCGGCTGGCCGTAGCCGTAGCCGGTCCGCTCGACGCCGAAGGGGGTGCGGGACGTGGCCTCGGGATGGGTGAAGGCCGAGTCGGGGCTCGACCGCGGCGGCCCGGCATACTTGGCGAAGACGCGGCGGAAATCGTTGCCGAGGAGAATGTCGAGCTCTTCGTCGGTCGCGAGGCCGGCCCGGGCCTTGGCCATGGCCTTCCATTCCGGCGAGGCGCCGAGCCAGGCCGGGACGCGGTCGGGGATCCGGCCGGAGAAGACGGCGAGAACGCGCTCGCGGCTGGTCATGCCGCGGATTCTATCACCGATCTTCCCTCCAGCTCCAGTCGTCATCCTTGTCCATGACCAGCTGGGTGATCATATAGGTCGAGCGGCCGCCGTCGTCCTTCTGGTTCGAGCCGAGGCTGTAAACGATGAAGCCCTCCCCTTCGCGACGGTAAACCATCGGCTTTCCGGTGAATGGGTCGATCGGGACTTCGGCGAGCAGCCCGGGAACGAGCTCGTCCAGGCTCTCGGGGTAGCGGCCGTTCTTGTTCTTGAAAAGGCGACAGGCCAGCCCGGCCCGGTCCGCCAGCATGATCGCCTCGATCTGGGCTTCTTTCAGGTAGACCGACTCGGCCTCAGTAGGCCCCGTCATCCTGGACAGGACCGCGTACCAGGGCCCCTCGCGAGCGTTCTTGTCGCGCGCCTTTAGGGCATCGCGGCTCTGATAATAGGGGACCTTGGACTGGGCCTCGAGCCATTCGTAGCTCGGCAGGGCCCGGCGCAAGTCCTTTCTGACAAGCGGCCGGAGGAGCCAAAGACCGAGTTCCTGCCACCAGCGCGGGCCTTCCCATACGGATCCGAGGTCGGCGAGGCTGCCCTTGAGGAGATATCCTCCGGCCTCGACGAACAGGACCCTTTCCCCACGCCAGGCGGCCACCAGCCGGTCCGGCCACGGGCCGGGATCCAGAGCGGCCATGAGACGAGCCAGGTCCTCCTCATCGACCGTCCGGCCGCGGCAGATCTCTCCGAGGAACTGCGAGAGGATCCGTGTTTCTGCGCTGGAGACGAGGTACGCCATCAGGGTACCTTCCCGGGCCATGAAGGGCGCCAACCTCAGGCCGGTGAGGATCTTGCTGACCGCCCCGTGGACATCGCCGTCCTCGGCGCTGAAGAGGGCGGAGAAGAACAGGAGCTCCGTCGTCTGGATCATCTGGACGGCGTCCGGCAGCCGGCTCTCCACGAGGGACTCGGCCGGATCTCGGTAAAGAAAACACGGCTTGCCCGCCATTTCGGCCAGAAGCGTGAAGGCCTTCTCGTTCTTGAGGATCGCGTCCTTGAGTGCGGCTTTGTCGGTCTGATCGAACGGCTTGCCGGCCTGATAGGCCTGCCAGGCGCGGGAGATGAGACCGCGTACCTCAGCGACTTTGGGAGGGCGACGGCCGGGCGTCAAGTGCAGCCGTCCGGGGATCACGGTGACGTTCTCATAGGCTTTCCAAAGACGGGCGGCGTTATCTTCGTCGGCGCATGGGGGGGCCAGTTCCTTGGCCGTCAGAGGGATCCCTTTGGCTTTTAGCCCGGCCAGCGTCTTGGCCAGGGCCCGGCCCTCGGCATAATTGAAGAAGGCGCGGACGACGAGGATGACCGCAACCAACGCTAAGAAGCCGACACCGATCCTAATAAGGGCTTTCTGGAGTTTCATATTCCCACCATCCTTTGAGTCGTTCCAAAGCCTTCACGGTCTCTATCTCTATGGATCTCCGGGCTGCTTCGGCCGCCAGATCTTGGATCCGGGCCCAGCGCTCCGCCTCGGTCCCCCGTCCGAGCCCGGCCTCGGCCAGCTCCGGCGCCGTTTCGAACGTGGGCGTGGCCGCGGAGCGGCCGTCGAAGAGGGCCGTCAGCCGGCGCTCTTCGTGCCGGCTCAGGAGCGGGTCAAGCGCGAGCAGAGCCGCAACTAACACGGCGCAGGCGCCGGCCGCGACGCGCACCCACGGCGCGAGCGCCGCGCTCCGCCGTGTCGCGGCCGCCCGTTCGAGGACCCGCTCGCGGAGCCCAGCCGGAACCGGCGCGGGAGCGAGCCGCCGCAGCCCGCTCTCGATGCCGGCGGCCCACGCCTCGAAGCCGCCCCGCCCGTCTTCATCCCGATCGCGGCGCGTCATGGCTTGATCCCCAGGGCCTCGCGCAATTTTTCGATCCCATAGCGATAACGGCTCGCCGCCGTGTTCGTCGTGATGCCGCAGACGAGCCCGATCTCTTTGAACGTCAGCCCGTGAAAAACCTTGAGGAAAACGGCTTCCTTCTGCTCCGCCGGGAGCCCCTCGGCCCGCTGCAGCAACGGGCTCAAGGACGGCTCCTCGGGCTTGACGAAGGCTGGCGTGAACGCCGTCCGCGCTCCGGCCTCGATCATCCTCTCCCCCTCCCGGCGGCCCAGCCGGCGCCGCAGGCACCGGTTGGCCTCGTTACGGGCGACCCGGAAGACGAAGGCCCGCGGGTCCCGGACGAACCGCCAGCGGAGGTCGTAGCGGGCGAAGCGGACAAAGGCCTCCTGGAGCGCGTCCTCGGCATCCTCGGCCGAGCCGAGCTTGAAAAGGAGATAGCGGTAGAGACCCTCGCCATGGCGTTCATAAAGCTCCTTGAGATCCAACGATCGCCTTTTCGTTGTCCGTATCAAAAGACCCGGCCGCTCCCTCGATCTGTCTAACGCCGCAAAAATATCTTTGGTCCCCATCGCGTCCGGCCCCATGATACGACTTTCGGTCCGGGCGGGCATCCGAAATCGTTCCCCCCTATTCTCTTTTGGGTTAGAATGACTTCTCGCGACCCACGAAAGGAGCCCGTCATGAAGAAGTCCCTCGCCGTCCTGGGCGCCGTCCTCTTGATCCTCGGCCTGGCTGCATTCGCCTCGGCCGCCGGCCGCAACGGCTATTATCGCTATCCCGCGATCCACGGCGATACGATCGTCTTCACCTCCGAGGGCGATCTCTGGACGGTCGACATCAAGGGCGGCATGGCCCGCCGTCTGACGTCGCACTCGGGCCAGGAGACCACCCCCGCCATCTCGCCCGACGGACAGACCCTGGCCTTCTCCGCCCAATACGAGGGCCCAACCGAGGTCTACACGATGCCCCTCGCCGGCGGCCTGCCCGTTCGGCGCACCTTCTCCGGCCAGGGGGCCGCTGTCGCCGGCTGGACGCCCGACGGCAAGATCCTCTACGCCACCCAAAGATATTCGACCCTGCCCAACACGCAGCTCGTCGTCCTCGACCCGGCGACGAACGCCGAGACGCTCCTCCCGCTCAGCCAGGCCGCCGACGGCTCGTTCGACGTCTCGGGCCGGACCCTCTATTTCACCCGGCTCCCCTTTCAGGGCAGCTACACCAAGCGCTACAAGGGCGGCACGGCCCAGAACCTCTGGACCTACTCCCTGGGCGCCGACGAGGCCGCGCCGCTGACCGCGGACTACCCCGGCACCAGCAAGAACCCCATGGTCTGGCAGGGCCGGATCTACTTTCTGAGCGACCGCGACGGCTCCATGAACATCTGGTCCATGGACCTCAAGGGCGGCGGCCTCAAGCAGCACACCTTCCATAAGGGCTTCGACGCGAGCTCCCCCAGCCTCGACGCCGGAAAGATCGCTTATCAGCTCGTCGCCGACCTGCGCCTCTTCGATATCACGGCAGGGATCGATACGGCCTTAAGCGTCACCCTCCCCTCCGACTTCGATCAGATGCGCGAGCGCTGGGTGACGAAGCCCTTCGACTATCCGGTCGCGGCCCACGTCTCCCCGAACGGCGACCGCGTCGTCCTCCTCTGCCGCGGCCGTGTCTTCGTCGTCCCGGCCGGCGACGGCCGGACGGTCCGGATCGACCGCAAGGACAGCGTCCGGGCGCGCGCCGCCCGATTCATCGGCGACGGCAAGAGCCTTATGCTCCTCACCGACGAAAGCGGCGAGTGGGAGTTCTACCGGGCGTCCTCCGACGGTCTCGGCGCGGCCGAACGCCTGTCCTCCGGGGCCAAGGTCATCCGCTTCGACGGTTTGCCCTCGCCTGACGGCAAATGGATCGCCATTCCCGACAAGGATTACGAGCTTTGGCTCTTCAATGTGGGCTCGAAGACCCTGACCAGGGCCGGCGTCTCCGAGACCGGCATGTTCGGCGGCTTAGCCTGGTCGCCCGACAGCCGGTGGCTGGCCTACGTCAAGGGCGCGGCCAACGGCTTCAGCCAGGTCTTCCTCCTCGAAGCCGAGACCGGCCGCGTCGCCGAGGTCACGAACGATCGCGTCGACTCCGACAACCCGGCCTGGTCCCCGGACGGCAAGTGGCTCTACTTCCTTTCGGACCGCTATTTCCGGAGCGCCGTCAGCAGCCCGTGGGGGCCGCGCCAGCCGGAGCCCTACTTCGACAAGACGACCAAGATCTATGCCGTGGCGCTGACGGGCAAGGAGGCGTTCCCCTTCGCCCCGGCCAATGAGCTCCAGGCCGCCCCGGACAAAAAGGAGCCACCCGCCCCGAAGCCCGGGCCTGAGGCGGCCAAACCCGCTCCCGCGCCGTCGCCGCAGGTCGTTATCGAGCTTGCCGGCCTCGCGGACCGCGTCTTCGAGGTCCCGCTCCCGGTCGGCGTCTATTCCGGCCTCGCCGTCGGCGACAAGACCCTTTTCTTCATCGACGAAGGCTCGAACGCGGCCGGAGAGCCGAAGCTCCAGGCTGCCGAGATCAAGAACCGCAACGTCCAGGCCCGGACGCTCGTCGAGGACGTCCGCTCGTTCGAGCTCTCGGCTGACGGCAAAAAGCTCCTCGTCCGCAAGGGCAACGACTTCTATGTCATCGACGCCGGGACGGCCCAGCCGACGCCGCAGACGCTGGCCGAACGCAGGCTCGATCTCTCCAAGTGGACCTTCTCGCTCGACCCGCGCGAGGAATGGCGGCAGATGTTCGTCGACGCCTGGCGCATGGAGCGTGATTATTTCTATGACCGCAACCTCCACAACGTCGACTACGAGGGCCTGCTCGCCCGTCACCGCTCCTTCGTCGACCGGGTCAGCGACCGCTCCGAGCTCAACGACCTCCTGGCCCACCTCGTCGGCGAGCTCTCGGCCCTGCACACTTTCGTCCGCGGCGGCGACCTGCGGCCGCCGGCCGACAACGTCACGCCGGCTTCGCTCGGAGCGCGCCTCGTCCGCGACGAGGCCAAGGGCGGCTACCGCATCGAGCACATCTACCGCTCCGACCCCGAATACAAGGACAACCTCTCGCCGCTCGGCCGGCCGATGTCGACCATCCGCGAGGGCGAGATCATCGCGACGATCAACGGCGTGCCGACGACGAGCGTCGCCGATCCGGCCCTCCTGCTCCGGAACACGGCGGGCCAGCAGGTACTGCTCGAGATCAAGCCGGCCGCCGGCGGCCCGGCCCGCAAGGAGATCGTCGTCCCCATCACGCCTTACGCCGAGTCCGACCTGCGCTACGCCGAGTGGGAATACACCCGCCGCCTCGAGGTCGAGAAGGCCGGCCAGGGCGACATCGGCTACGTCCACCTGCGGGCCATGGGCGGCGATAACTACACGGAGTGGGTCAAGAACTTCTACCCCGTCTTCGACCGCAAGGGCCTGATCATCGACGTCCGCCACAACCGCGGCGGCAACATCGACTCCTGGATCCTGGAGAAGCTCATGCGGCGGGCCTGGTTCTACTGGCAGAGCCGGGTCGGGGCGCCGACTTGGAACATGCAGTACGCCTTCCGCGGCCACATGGTCGTTCTCTGCGACGAGCGCACGGCCTCCGACGGCGAGGCCTTCGCCGAAGGCTTCCGCCGTCTCGGCCTGGGCCGGGTCATCGGGACGCGGACCTGGGGCGGCGAGATCTGGCTGAGCTCCTCGAACATCCTCGTCGACCAGGGCCTGGCCTCGGCCGCCGAGACGGGCGTCTACGGGCCCGAGGGCGAGTGGCTCATCGAGGGCCACGGCGTCGACCCGGACATCGTCGTCGACAACCTGCCCCACGCGACGTTCAACGGCAAGGACGCCCAGCTCGAGGCCGCGGTCAAGCATCTCCAGGAGCTCATCGCCAAGGACCCGCGCGAGGTGCCCAAGCACCCGCCCTATCCCGACAAGAAGAAGTGAATGGAGAGGTCCTCGGGTTGGGCGTGGAGCTGCGGCGCTATTTGCGGGCTTCGATCTCCCGGATGAGCTTCTGGACCGCCGGCTGGTCGGGGTTCAGCCGCAGCGAGGCCCGCAGGGCTTCCAGGGCCTTCTCCCTCTGGCCCAAGCCGTTGTAGGTTTCGCCGAGGGCGGCGAGCAGCCCGGCATCGCTATTGTAGATGGCGTTCCCCAGGACGAGGCTCTGGGCCGCCTCCTCGTAACGTTTGAGGGCGAGCAGGGCCCGGCCGCGAACGAGGTAGTACTGGAAGCGGAGGGCCTTGTCGTCCTTGGCGGGCTCGATGACCGATAGGGCCTCTTCCGGCTTCTGGGTCTTGAGAAGGAAGTTCGCGTAGTCGGGCAGGCGCGGGAGATAGGTCGGATTCCCGGCCCGGGCCTGTTCGTAGGCTTCGGCGGCCTGAGCCATCAGGCCCATCTCCTCGTATTGGCGGGCCCGCATATATTCAAAGAGGAACCGGTTCGCGAGGGGGAAGGACTTGACGGCGACGACCGGATGGGGCAGCGTCTTTTCGGGGGAGACGATGAAATTCCCCTTCGCCTCGTCGAGCGCGTTGCCCGCGGCGTCGAGGAGCGTGAGCGTCATCTCGTAGTAGTCCGCCGGAAGATCCGAGGCTGCGATCGAGCCGGTCAGGCTTTGGACGCGCCGGGCGCTCCGGCTGTCGAGCGGGATCTCGAAGGAGCGCTGGCGGGCCACCCCGCCGGTCGTCCCTTGGAAGACGGCCCGGACCCGGCCGGCGGCGGCGAGCTCGGGCGTGATCCCGGTGACGCCGATCTGGTAAACGATCTCGTCGGAGGCGGAGAACGGGTTCTTCGGGTCGGTCCCGAGCCGCGTCTGCTCCGCCTGGAAGGGCATGCGCACGCCCGGCTGCGTTTCGAGCCGCTTGAAGCCGATCGTCGGGCCGACGAGACGGGGCCGGCCCGACGCCGGCGGGACCTCGATGTCCTTCTCGAACACCGAGAATTCCTTGCCGGCCGTGTTCCGGACGAGCACCGTCAGGTGGTAGGACCCTTCGATGACGGGGAAGGAATCGGCGACCGCAAAGCCCATGCCCTCCGTGTCCTTGAGCTGGCCTTCCGGGATGGTCACCGGGAACTCTTTCCCATACTGGAAGATGGTCTTTTCGCCCGACCGCAGGCTGACGTCGAGCTGGAAGGCGCAGAAGTACTGGCTTTTCGGCTCGTAATAGTCGAGAGACAGGTGCTCCGGGGCGATGGCAAAATCGCAAAAGGTCATGTCCGCGAGCGGGTCCGCCACGAGGGCGACCAAGCCGTCGCTCTTCATGTAGTTCGTCAGGTATTCCGTGCTGACGATGCCCTTGAAGTTCAGGAAATGCGTGGCGTAGCTCTCGTCGAGGCCGTGCTTGGGCGACTCGGTGATGGCGGCCATGTAGATCGGCGTCTGGAGAGAGGGCGACATGCCGCCCGTCTCGCCGGGGATGATGGACAGGCAGACGAGGGCCAGGTCGGGCTGCTTCTTGAACAGCTCCTGGTACATCGACTGGTAGTCGGACGGCGAGTAGTCCTGCATGCCCTTGACGAGCAGGCGGGCCGGGCCGTCGGCGACCGGGTCGTAGAGCTTGAACTCGCCGGCGTTCTTGTACTGGCAGAACACGAGCTCGAAATGAGTCGGCATGCCCTTGTTCGTGTCGCCGTAGTAGGACCAGATCTCGGCGGGATAGACGTCGGAGTCGCCGGCGATGTATTCGGAATTGATGGGCTTGCCGAGGATGATGTAGATCCGGCCCCGGTCGGTCATCCAGCCCTCGCGGGCCGAGCGGTAGCGCCGGTTGGCCTCCTGGAAGCGGGCGATATGCTCGGTCTTGAACTCGTTCTCGGGGGTCCCCGGGGTGGGATCGCGCAGGCGCCAGAAGGCTTCGATGAAGAGGTCGCGGTCACGGTCCGTCTGGAGGTGGAGGAAGACGTCGCGCTCCTTGTCCTTGATGATGTAGGTCACGAGCTTGAGCCAGTCCTGATATTGAGGGGCCAGCTCCTTGGGATTGACCTTGGGGGCTTGGGCCGCAAGGACGAGAGGCAGCAGAAGGGCCAGGATCAGGGTCCCGGCCGGGACCGCTCCCCACCGGAGCCGGCGACGGGAGGACCGATCGGGCCCGCGTTGCGAGAACATGACGACTCCTCTCCGAGCCTCATTGTATACCGGAAAACAAAACGGAATGCCACCGATTTTCGTTGCCCGCGTGAATGTCCGCGGTGCCAGGATCCCAGCCAAAATCCAAAAAAATGGGAAGTCTGCAATTAATTGGATTATTCGAAAGGGCTTGATTTTTCCCGAGCTTTTAAATAGAACAACTTAAGGGAGCCAACAGCTTGGCATATTTCTTGCCGAATAAAAGGCAAAATGTAGCCTTCTATCTCTCTTAAAAAAGGGGGTGAGAAGCCCGGAGTAGGAGCCAAAAACCAAGGGGAATGGCGGTGGGGCGGAGTTTCCGTCCCAGGGGAATTGGGAATCGAAACCAGCTGAGACAGGAGGAGATATGAAGCGACTGGCTGTTGTTCTTTGCTGCCTGTTGATCCCCCTCGCTGCGTTCGCTCAGCAAAGAACCGGCAACATCTATGGAACGGTCGTCGACACGGAGCGGAATCCGCTCCCGGGCGTCAATATCACACTGACAGGCGCGACCATCGCGCCCATGCAGGCCGTGACCAACGAGGAAGGCAAGTTCCGCTTCCTCTCGCTCTTCCCGGGCAACGACTACGTGGTCAAGGCCGAGCTCCAGGGCTTCAAGGTCCGGACGGAGACCGGCATCATCGTCAACGTCGGAAAATCGTCCGAGATCACGGTCGTCATGGAGCAAGGCGCGCTCGAAGAGCAGGTCACGGTCATGGCCCAGACGCCCGTCGTCGATACGAAAAAAACGCAGATCACGCACACCGTCGATTACACGATGCTCCAGGGGCTGCCTTCCGCCCGCGACCCCTGGGTCGTGCTGCAGATGGCCCCGTCCATCCAGATGGACCGTGAGAACATCGGCGGCGTCGATTCGGGCCAGCAGTCGAGCTTCGTCGCCCGCGGCGCCACCGCGAACGAATGGACCATCGACGGCATGCAGATCACGGACCGCAACTCCGGCGGCTCGCCGACCTATTACGATTTCGACTCGTTCGAGGAGATGAACATCTCGACGGGCACGCTGGACGTCGAGCACCGCGACCCGGGCGTCGTCATCAACATGGTCACGCGCCGGGGCGGCAACAAGGTCAGCTTGGGCGGCCGCTTCTACTGGACCAACAGCAAGTGGCAGGCCAAGATCTCCGACGCCAAGCTCCAGGACATGCAGCTGACCGGCTACAACCGGGCCAACGACATCAAGGACTTCGGCTTCAACGCCGGCGGCCCCATCGTCAAGGACAAGGCCTGGTGGTGGTTGAGCTACGGCATCCAGCAGGTCAAGACCTACAACACGGTCAACACCGCGGACGACACGTACCTCAACAACTACGGCGGCAAGCTGAACTTCCAGCTCATCCCGTCGAACCGGCTGGAGGTCCTCTACCAGCTCAACGACAAGGTCAAGTTCGGCCGGAGCTCCTCGGAGTACTTCGTGCCGGGCTGGCGGCAGGGCAGCAAGGGCTATTTCGGAGCCCCCATCCTGAAGGTCCAGGATGAGCAGATGATCGGCAACGACCTGTTCCTGTCCCTCCGCGTCGGGACCTCCAACGGCGGCTTCGGCATGACGCCGGAAAACGACCTCGACGCCGAGAAGGTCGCCTATTACGATTACGCCGGCGGCTTCTGGTACAACTCGTACTGGTGGTTCTATTCGGACCGCCCGCACCCGTACGCCGTCCTGCAGGCCCAATACTTCAACGACCACCTCTTCGGGGCCTCCCATGAGATGAAGTTCGGGTTCGAGGTCAACAACAACAGCCGTACCTACTACGGCTGCTACTCCGGAAACGGCAACATCGACGTCTACGGCAACTACAACGCCCGGACGATCGACTGGAACCTCGACGGGACGAGAGACGTCGTTCTCGAAGAGGACGGCTTCGATCTCAAGCGGGTCACGGTCCGCCGGTACGACACGGGCTACTCCGACGGCACGAAGCGGCTGGCCGCCTACTTCAGCGACACGATCTCGGCCAAGCGCTTCAACTTCAATATCGGCCTGCGCTTCGACCGGGCCAAGGACTACGTCAACGAGAATATTTACCGCGGCCTGTGGTCCGCCGGCCAGGCGCCCACCTATTCCCTGTATTCGAACTTTGCCGCGATCGCCGACGAGTTCTTCGGCGGCACCGACACCGTGAGCAGGATCCAGGCGCTTCTGCCCGACACGACCACGCCGTTCGTCGTCCCGCCCAAGCTCTACTGGTTCTTCTCGCCCCGCCTGGGCGTCACTTATGACCTCTTCGGCGACGGCAAGACCGTCCTCAAGGTCGCCTACACGCTCTATCCCGGCGGTGGCCTGGGGACCGGCTATAACACCCCCTTCGGGCAGTACGGCACCCTCCGCTTCTGGTGGGCTGACGGCTACGGCTATGGGACGAACATCGACGGCGACAACCCCGACGGCGTCGCCACGTGGGACGAGCTCTATTGGGCCTCCAACAATTCGACCCGGACGCCTTATCACGCCTTCGACACCTCCGGCGTGTTCGTCGGCAACACGGACCGCGAGTACGGCTACATGTACAGCGGCTGCACGCTGGGGCAGACGGAACTGTCCCCGTCCCACACCTCGGTCGACCTCAACAACTGGAAGACCGACCTGACCCACGAGTTCAACATCTCGATCGAGCACGAGCTCTTCCAGGACTTCGGACTGAGCCTGAGCTTCAATTACAAGCGGATGGGCCGGTACTCCTGGACGCTGGACTACTATCCCGAGCTGGATCACGTCCGGAGCAAGGACGACTACATCATCGCCGGCTACGTGCCCGAAGCCCTGACCAACGGCGAAGGCGGCAGCTTCCCCACGGGAGAAGCCGCCGGCAAGCCCTGGTACGTCCTGACAGGCGAGGACCAGGGCCTCTATACGGACTACGCTCGAACGGTGATGATGGACCCCAAGCGTCATAACACGTATTGGGGCCTCGACTTCGTCTGGACCAAGCGCCTGTCCAATAAATGGATGGCCAATGGGTCGATCACCTACCAGGACCAGCGCTCCTACTTCGGCGACTACGGGTACACCGACCCGACCAACCTGTGGGCCAGCGAGGGCCAGATCTACGCCTTCGACATGGGCGGCGGCAGCGGCAAGATCACCCGGCCGTTCTTCACCCGCTGGATGTTCAAGCTGATGGGCCTCTACCAGCTGCCGTTCGACATGAGCATCTCCGGGACCGTCTCGGCCCACCAGGGCACGTATTACCAAACCTATTTCAACCTCGAGGACGCCGCCCTGCCGAATCCCGACTCCTACAGCAATTCCATGGCGACCACCAAGTACAACGACCGGACCCACCTCGGCAACGTCTGGGTCGTCAACTTCAAGTTCGAGAAGATGTTCAAGATCGGGAGCCTCGGGAAGATGTACTTCTCGGCCGATGTCTTCAATTCTCTCAATTCCCACACGATCATGCGTAAGCAGGATATCGGCTACGGCACGTTCTACTACGACGGCGGGGCCTTCGACGGTTGGGCCGCTCCGGCCGAAACGAGCGGTTTCAACAACGAAGTCCTCAACCCGCTCCTGGTCCGGCTGGGCATGAGGTTCCAGTTCTAACCCGTTCCCCGCTCTCACGCAGACGCTCGAGCCCCTTCCGCCCCCCGGCGGAAGGGGCTTTTTTATTGTATAATGCCGGGATGAGCCGCGGGACACCGGCCGCGCTGGCGATAGGCGCCTTCCTCCTGTCGGCGCCGCTCGCGGCGCGCCCCGCCGACACGAGCGTCCTCCTGATCACGGTCGACACCCTCCGGGCCGACCGGCTCTGCTGCTACGACAAAAGCCGTGGCCCGACCCCCGTCGTCGACGCTCTGGCGGCCCGCGGCGTCCTCTTTGAGCGGGCTTTCGCCCACAATCCGACGACCCTCCCTTCACACGCCAATATCCTTTCGGGGCTGACGCCGCTCGCCCACGGCGTCAGCGAGAACTCCAAATCGGTCTTTCCGGCCGGGCTCCCGACCATGGCCGGCGATCTCAAGGCGGCCGGCTACGCGACGGCGGCGTTCATCGGGGCCTTCCCGCTCGACTCCCGCTTCGGCCTCGACCGGGGCTTCGACGTCTATGACGACGCCTTCGGCGCCGAGGCCGGCCTCGAGGGCGCGTTCAAGGAGCGCCGCGCCGCCGAGGTCGTCGCCGCGGCCTCGGCCTGGATCGCGCGCCAGACCGGCCAGTGGTTCTGCTGGATCCATCTCTGGGACCCCCACGCCCCCTATGCGCCGCCCGAGCCTTTTCTGAGCCGCTTCAGACAGGATCCCTATGCGGGCGAGGTCGCCTACGTCGACGCCGAGATCGGCGTGCTCTTCGGCGAGCTCGCCGCCCGTCATCTCACGGACCGGACGCTGGTCGTTCTGACCGCCGACCACGGGGAGGCCCTCGGCGAGCACGGCGAGCTGACCCACAGCTTCTTCGCCTATAACAGCACCCTCCATGTCCCCTTGATCATCGCCGGGCCCAGCGTCACCGCGCGGCGCGTGGCGGCCAACGTCGCCCACATCGACATCTGGCCGACCGTCCGCGAGCTTCTCGGCCTCGGCCCGCGGCCGTCGCTCCAGGGCCGCTCCCTCGCCGGGCTCATGGCGACCGGCAAGGCGGAGGACCGGCCGATCTATTTCGAGTCCATGGAGCCCTTCTATGACAAGGGCTGCGCCCCGGTCCGCGGCTTCGTCCGCGGCCGGACCAAGTTCATCGACACCCCCATTCCCGAGGTCTACGACCTGGCGGCCGATTTCGGGGAGTCGAAGAACCTGGCCGAAAAGACCGCCCTCGGCCCTCTGCGCCGGGACCTCGCGGCGCTCGAAAAGGCCCTGTCGTCCGCGGCGTCGGGACAGGGCGGCCGGGTCGCCGACGCCCAGACCCGGGAGAGGCTGAGGAGCCTGGGCTACACCGCCTCTCCCGTCGCCCAGCCGAAAGCCGCCTACGGCCCTCCTGACGACGTCAAGACCGTCCTCCCCTTCGAGCAGCGCCTCGAGCGGGCCATCCTCCTCGGCGACCGCGGCCAAGCCGCCGACGGCATCCGCGAGCTCGAGTCTCTCGTCGCCGACAAGAAGAACTTCACACCGGCCTACGTCTATCTGGCCCGGGCGCTCATGGCCCAAGGCCGGGCCGAGGACGCGGTCCGGGCCCTCGACGCCGGGGTCCGCGAGAATC
Organism: uncultured Eubacteriales bacterium; assembly: GCA_964541055.1. GTDB lineage: Bacteria > Acidobacteriota > Aminicenantia > Aminicenantales > Saccharicenantaceae > RBG-16-66-30. The sequence continues at coordinate 8,379 of CAZIQR010000010.1, read as the reverse complement.
CCCCGAACTACGCCCTCCTCTCGGCCTTCGGGTCGCTGCTCGTGGAGCTTCAACAAGACGACCGGGCCGCGGAGATCTGGACCCGGGCCATCGCCGTCATCGATTTCGACCCGGACGCCTGGAACAACCTGGGCGGCATCCGGATGCGGAAGGGCGACCTCGACGCGGCCCTGGAATGCTTCGACCGGGCCGTCGCCCTCGACGCGGGGTTCGCCCCGGCCCACGTGAACATCGGCGCGGCCCGGATGGCCAGCTACTTCGGCCGGGGCCGGAATCCCGACGACCTGGCCCGGGCGCTCGATCACTTCCGCCGGGCCGTCGAGATCGACCCGGCCTCGAACCAGGCCTTACGGGGTTTGGCTTCGGCCCTGACCCGATCGGGCCGGGAGGACGAGGCCCTCCCGGTCTGGGAGAAGGCCGTGGCCGCGGATCCCAAGGACGATTTCTCGACCTATAATCTGGGCGTGGCCTATTTCAACAAGGGCGACAAAGCCAAGGCACGGCGCGCGTTCGAGACCTATCTCGAGCTGAGGAAGGACACCCTGAGGCCCGAAGAACGGGAACGGATCCTGGCCCTGATCGCCCGGTGCCGCGACGGCCAGGACAAAAGGAACGCCCCGGAGAGCACGATCGGAGGCGGACGATGAGAAGATCTTCACGGATCGCCGGCTGGATCTTCGCCGCGACGCTGGCCGGCCTGGCCGCGGCCGTGCCGGCGCGCGCGGCCGACACCAACCTGCTGTTGATCACGATCGACACGCTGCGCACGGATCGGCTCGGCTGTTACGACGCCGAGCACGGCCGCACGCCGCGGATCGACGCCCTGGCCGCGGGAGGGGTCCTCTTCGAGCGGGCCTTCGCCCACGATCCGGAAACGCTGCCTTCGCACACGAACATCCTCCTCGGGATGACCTCGCTCGCGCACGGCGTCATGGAGAACAGCAAGTCGATCGTCGCCCCGGAGTTCCTGACCCTGGCCGAGCTCCTCAAGAGCAAAGGCTACGCGACGGCCGCGTTCGTCAGCGGCTTCCCGGTGGATTCCCGCTTCGGCCTGAACCAGGGCTTCGACGTCTACGACGACCGCTACCCGGCCAAGCCCCTGACCGGCGAGCGTTTCTCGGAGCGGCCGGCCGAGAAGACCGTGGCCGCGGCCCTGCAGTGGCTCACGGCGCCCAAGGGGAAATGGTTCTGCTGGGTCCACCTCTGGGACCCGCACGATCCCTATGCCCCGCCCGAGCCTTTCGCGACCCAGTACGCCGACGATCCCTACACGGGCGAGGTCGCCTACGTCGACGCCCAGCTCGCGGTCCTTTTCGATGAGCTCGCCAAGAGGCATCTGCTCGACCAGACGGCCGTCGTCCTGACGGGCGACCACGGCGAGTCCCTCGGCGAGCACGGCGAGATCTTCCACGGCTATTTCGCCTACAATACGACGATCCGTGTGCCGCTCATCGTCGCCGCCCCGGGGCTCAAGCCGGCCCGGGTCAAGGACGCCGTCGGCCACATCGACATCTTCCCCACGGTCTGCGACCTGCTCGGCGTCGAGAAGCCGGCCTCGCTCCAGGGCGACTCGCTCGCGCCCCTCCTGCGCGGCCGGACGCGGAAGGCCCGCCCGATCTACTTCGAGGCCCTCGAGGCCTATCTCAACAGAGGCTGGGCGCCCGTGCGCGGCTTCATCGAGAACGGGAAGAAGTTCGTCGATTCGCCCATCCCCGAGCTCTATGACCTTGAATCCGACTTCGACGAGGCCCGGAACCTGGCCAAGGACCCGGATGTCCCGGCCTATCGGAAGAGGCTCCAGGAGATCATGGCCGCCGCCACGTCGACGCTGGCCGCGCAAAGCGGCCGGGCGACGACCGACCGGGAGACCCGCGAGCGGCTGCGAAGCCTCGGCTACGCGGCCTCGCGCATGACCCAACTCAAGGCGTCCTACGGCCCCGAGGACGATCTCAAAACGCTCCTCCCTCTCGAGCAGCGGTCGCAGCAGGCCGAGCGGCTCAAACGGCAGGAGCGCATCCCCGAGGCCGTCTATCTCCTCACCGAGGTCCTGAAGCAGCGGCCGGATTTCGCCAAGGCCTACGACCAGCTCTTCCAGATCTACCGCGCCCAGGGGCTCATCGACGACGCCCTCGAGGTTTACGAAAAGGGGGCCGCGGCCAACGAGAAGAACTTCCTCTTCGTCTCGGAGTACGGCATCGCCCTGGTCCGCAACGGCCGCTATCAAAAGGGCGCCGAGATCCTCGAGAAGTCCCTGGCCCTCTACGACCAGGATGCCGAGGTCTGGGACTCCCTCGGCGTCGCCTTCGGGAACATGGGCCAGTTCGAGAAGGCCCGCGAGGATTTCGACCGCGCCCTGGCCCTGGCGCCCGAGGACGCCGTCTTCAACGGCAACGCCGGGACGCTCTGCGTGACACAGGCCATGCGGGCCCGCAACCCCGAGCTGGCCAAGCCGGCCATCGCCTATTTCGAAAAGGCGATCGCCGGGGACCCGAGCCTGGCCTCGACCTATAACGGCCTGGCCGGAGCCCAGCGGCTCCTCGGCCGGCGGGACGAGGCCATCGCCAACTGGGAAAAGGCCGTCTCGCTCAATCCGAGCTTCGACCTGGCGATCTTCAACCTCGCCGTCGCCTATCTCGAAAAGGGCGACAAGGCCAAAGCCCTCGCGTCCTGCCAGAAGTACATCGAGGTCAGGGGCGAATCGCTGACGCCGGACGAGCGGCGGGAGATCGAGGCCATCATCGAGAAATGCAAGGCCCCCGGAGAAGGAACGGGCGCCAGCCGAGGAGCACGATGAGGGGATCGGCGCGCCGGCGAATCCGTCCGGTGGTCCTTTTGGGCCTGGCGGTCCTGCTCACGGCGGGCGGAACGGCCGCCGCGGCCGCGCCTCCCGCATCTCCCGCACCCGGCGCCAAGCCGAACCTGCTCATCGTCACCATCGACACCCTCCGCGCCGACCGGGTCGGCGCCTACGGCGGCCGCCTGAAGACGCCGAACATCGATCGGCTGGCCGCGCGGGGAGTTCTTTTCGAGCGGGCCTTCGCCCAATCGACGACGACGCTCCCGTCGCACACGAGCCTCTTCCTGGGGTTGACGCCGCTCCACCACGGCGTTCACGACAACAGCAATTTTGTCGTCGGCGCCGGGTTCCTGACCCTGGCCGAGCATCTCAAGAAGGCCGGCTATGCCACGGCCGCGTTCATCAGCGGTTTCCCGCTCGACTCGCGGTTCGGGCTCAACCGGGGCTTCGATCTCTATGACGAGGCCCTGGAGCAGCACGGCTCGAACGAGCTCTCCTACCGCGAGCGGAAGGCCGGGGACGTCCTGGCCCGGTCGCTCGAATGGCTCACCGGCCGGATCGGGCCCTGGTTCGCCTGGATCCACATCTTCGATCCGCATCATCCCTACGAGCCGCCGGAGCCGTACCGGACCCAGTTCAAGGACCGGCTCTACGACGGCGAGGTCGCCTATGTCGACGCTTCGCTGAAGGCGCTTGTCGACGCCATCGAGACGCGCGGCGGGTTCGGCGACACGGTCGTCGTGCTCGCCGCGGACCACGGCGAAGGCCTGGGCGAGCACGGCGAGGACACGCACGGCTTCCTGGCCTATAACACGACCCTTCGAGTGCCGCTCGTCGTCTGCGCGCCCGGCTTGAAGCCGGGCCGCGTCGGCCAGGTGGCCGCCCTCGTGGACGTCTTCCCCACGGCCTGCGAGCTCTTGGGTGTCGCGACGCCGCCCCGCCTCGACGGCGTCTCGCTCGTGCCCGCGGCCAAGGGCCGGAAGCTCGCCGCGAGGTCCGTGTATTTCGAGGCCATGTTCCCCTACTACAGCCGGGGTTGGGCGCCGCTCTTCGGGTTCCTTGAAGGCCCGGAGAAGTTCATCGAATCGCCGATCCCGGAATCATACGATCTCGCCGGCGATTTCGACGAGACCCGGAACTTGATCCCGCCGAAAGACCCGGCGCCGCTCCGGGCCCGGCTGGCCAAGGTCACGGCCGGGCTTTCGCCTACGGACCGGGCCGGCCAGGAGGCACGCCTCGACCGCGAGACCCAGGAAAGGCTCCGCAGCCTGGGTTATGTCTCGAGCCCGCAGCCCGTCCGCAAGGCCGTTTACGGCCCCGAGGACGACGTCAAGACGCTGCTCCCCTTCCACCTCCGATGCCAGGAGGCCCGATCCCTCTTTGATCAAGGCCGCGCCGCCGAGGCCGTCGATCTCCTCAAACACGTCATCAGCGAGCGGGAGGATTTCGACGGAGCCTATTCGGCCCTGGGGATGATCTACGCGCTCCAGGGACGCGTCGGCGACGCGCTGGCCGTTTTCCGGCGGGGTCTCGAAGTCCTGCCGGCGAACTATATGATCGCCTCCCCCTTCATCCACATGCTCCTCAAGGTCGGCCGCTTCGACGAGGCCATCAAGGTCATCGCGGCCGACGGCCGCTACCCGTTCGAAACGGTCGCCGACAGCTGGAACGTGCTCGGCGAAGCCTATCTGAACACAGGCCAGCTCGACAACGCCCGGAAAGCGCTCGGAGCGGCGCTCGACCTCGATGAACGGGACTACCTCATCCACCGGAACCTCGGGGACGTCGAGCTCGCCGACTTCAGCCGCACCCGCGACCAGGGCGCCTACGAGCGCGCCGTCGCCTGCTACGAGAAAGCGATCGAGCTCAACCCCAGAGACCCGTCCTCCCGCAACGCCTTGGGTTTCAGCTATTTGCAGGGCGGCCGGGCCAAGGAAGCCATCCCTCAGCTCGTCAAGGCCGTCGAGCTTGTCCCCGACTACGACACGGCCGTCTATAACCTGGGACTGGCCTATTTCCAGACGGCCGACTACGCCAAGGCCCTCGAAATCCTCACTCGCTTCCGCGAGAGATTCGGCGGCCGCCTGAAACCCGCCGAGCTCCAGGCCGTGGACGCCCAGATCCGCGAATGCCGGGCCCGGCTCGCCGTCCGCTGACGGCAACGTCCGGCCGCGACCGGGACTGCGCCTGAAAAAGACCGTCCCGCGGCCCACGCTTCCCCGACTAAAACAACAAATGATTTTTGCACGCATGCTTAACGAAAGGAGCCGCACATGAGAAACACTCTCAGGCTCGTGGCTGTCGCCCTTGCCTTCGTCCTGGCCGCCGGGACCCTCCACGCCCAAGACGTCAGCCTGCCCCTTAACGCCATCCAGGTTAAGCCCTTCACCCAAGCCGAAGAGCTCGGCAAGAGCCCCGAGTTCCTCGAATACTTCTACCAGGGCCTCCTCGAGTATATGCCGAAGACCAAGGTCGCCCGCCAGGTCCTGGGCGAGAGCGATACGGTCGCGGAAGCCGACGCGGCCAACGCCGTGATCGTCGAGGGCAAGATCCTCGAGGTCAAAAAGAAGGGGATGAGCGGCATCCTCAGCTCCGATGTCAGCCTCTATCGCGCCAGCGATCACAAGCTGATCGGACAATTCACGGCGGAGGTCCTGTTCAAGAACTCCCCCCTGAACAAGGACAAGAATGTCGCCGAGCCGAGCGGCGGCAATACGGCCTTCGCGATCCAGAAGGAGCTGAAGAAGCTCAAGGCGTCCTGAGACCCGCTCCGCGTCCTTGACAAGCCCTGTCCGCTTTTCCTAATGTGGCCCTAGCCTCATTCAGAGGAGGACCGATGAGCAAGCGGACCGCGTTCCTGATCCTGTTCATGGCCGCCGGCCTCGTGAGCGCCGGCGTCATCTCCGCCGCGGCGGGCGAGGGGCCGGCGGGCTACGGTTATCTCGTCCAAGCCGGGCCGCCGTGTCGCGTCTGGTGGGCCGAGGGAGCCTACAAGGTCATGCGGGACGATCCGGTCCCGACGGCGCCGCAGGGCGTCGTCCGCGTCGCCGCGGCCCGGAACGAATTCGAGCCGTTCCTCGTCGTGCTGAACCCGGCGAAACGCCTGGACGGCGTCAGGGCGGCGGTCTCGGCCCTCACCGGCGATCGCGGAGCATCGATCGAACCCACCCTCATCAGCGTCCGCCATGTCGACTACGTCAACGTGACCACGCCGACGGATGCTTCATCCAAAGCTGGCTGGTGGCCCGATCCCCTGCCGCCTTATGACGGCGCGTTCACGGCCGCGGCCGGCGAGAACCACCCGCTCTGGATCACGGTCCGCGTCCCTAAGGACACCGCGCCGGGTCTCTATAAGGGCGAGCTGGCCCTCACGGCGCCGGGCTGGACCTGCCGCGTTCCGATCGAGCTCCGCGTCCGCGGCTTCGCCCTCCCGGACCGGCCGTCGGTCCGGTCTTCGTTCGGCCTGCCGACCGGCGACATCAAGGCCTACCACAATCTCGAAACGCGCGAAGAGCTGGAGAAGGTCGTCGACCTCTATTACCAGGACCTGCGCGACCACCGCGTCGC
>CAZIQR010000010.1:0-1915 GCA_964541055.1 uncultured Eubacteriales bacterium | reverse complement strand
AAATATACCGTCCTTGGCGAGGTCTTCACGCCCGAGGGCGCCTGGATCGCCGGCGGCAACCGGCTTCAGGTCTTCGAGGGCAGCGGCGCCTGGGAGGAGCGTGTCCTCGACCTCAAGGACCTCCCGGCCGAAGCCGCGTCGCTGCGGCTCAGCCTTTTCCCGGCCTTCCGCGACAACGCCGGGACGACGATGGGCACGGCCTGGTTCGACGACGTCGTCCTCACGGCGGCCCCGAAAGGCCCTGAGGCCCGCATCGACAGCCTTCTCCCCGGCGGCGATTTCGAGATGCCGCTCGAGTCGATGAAGGTCATGGTCGACTTCAGCGAGTTCGACCGCGGCGGCCGGCGCGCCCTCGACGAGCTCGGCTTTAACGCCTACGACCTGCCCCTCGAAGGCCTCGGGACCGGGTCGTTCTACACCAGCCAGGCCGGGCTCTTCTGCGGCTTCCGCCAGGGCACGCCCGAATACGACCGCCTCCTGAGCCAGTATCTCAAGCAGGTCGAGGACCACCTCGCCGCCCGCGGCTGGCTCGGCCGCGAGTACATCTACTGGTTCGACGAGCCCGATCCCAAGGACTACCCGTTCGTCCGCGAGGGCATGCTCAACATCCGCAAGAACGCGCCGCGCCTGACCCGCTTTATCACCGAGCATCGGCCGGGCCCCGAGATCATGGACGTCTCCGAGATCGGCTGCACCATCTTCCACCGGGTCGATGCCAAGGCCGTGGCCGAGCTCGCGCCGAAGGGCCGCGAGTTCTGGAGCTACCTCTGCACGGCTCCGCAGAGCCCATGGGTCTCGCTCTTCATCGACCACCCCGCCGTCAATCTGCGGATGTGGCTGTGGATGACCTACAAATGGGGGCTCAAAGGCATCCTGGTTTGGCGGGCCGATTACTGGAACAGCCCGACGCTCTTCCCCGCGGGCATGCTGCAGAACCCCTGGCAGGACCCGATGTCCTACACCGTGGGCTACGGGCTGCCCTATGGCCAGGTCAGCCACTGGGGCAACGGCGACGGCCGGTTCCTCTATCCGCCGAACCGCCATCCGGGCAAAGACAAGACGAAATACCTCTGCGGCCCCGTGGATTCCGTGCGTTGGGAGATCTTGCGCGAGGGCATCGAGGACTACGAGTATTTCGTTCTGCTCGACGCCGCGGTCAAGAAGGCCCGGACGAACCCGAAGCTCAGGGCGGAGGCGGACGAGGCGGCCAAGCTCCTCGAGTTCCCGGCCCCGGTCTTCACGACGGGCCAGGACTACACGAAGGACCCGCTCGTCCTGCTCGGCCTCCGGGCGCGGATCGCCGACGCCATCGAGCGGCTCAGCGGCCGCTGATCACTCGACGCCCGTGAACAATGGAACGGCCCGCCCGGGCCGGCCCCGGACAGAGACTGTCGCGCTCGGATAGGCATCAGCGCAGCGACAACGTCGTGAAGCTCGCGGCCTCGGGCTGGGGCAACGGCTCGTCGTCGCCGAGGCCGTCCTCGACGAAGATCTGGATCACGTCGCGCAGGTTATCGAGAGCCATCTCATAGGTGGCGCCGTGGGCCCGGCAGTCGGGGAAGTCCGGGCAGTGGGCCGCCCACCCCTCGCGATCGCGGATGACGTAGGCTGAAAACCGGTAACCGCTCATGTCGGCCTCCGTTCGGACCTTCGATGCTTTTATCTGCCAGAATTGTGCCAACTGAGCCTCCTCCTATCGGAACACGTACCCATCAGAACGTCCTCAGGAACGAACATTTGATGATCTTGGGGACACCCTCCCCGTCCTTCCGGATCTCGCCGCGGAGGAAGCAGACGGGCGGCGTGCCGTAGGTGACGCAGCGGCCCTCGCCGACGCCCTCCAGAAGCCCGGTCTCGTCCTCGAAAACGTAAAAAAACTTGCCGCCTTCGGCCGGCTCCCGGTCCTCGCCGCCGT
>CAZIQR010000009.1:0-34003 GCA_964541055.1 uncultured Eubacteriales bacterium | reverse complement strand
ATGTCCTGGAGGGTGATGATGCCCTGGATGCGGCCGTCGGCGTCGACGACCGGCACGGCCAGGAACTTGTATTTGTTGAAGATGTCGGCGACGGTCTCGACGCTGTCCGAGGCCGCGACAGAGACGACGCGGTCGTTCATGAGCGCGCCGAGCTTCTCCTCGCGGCCGCAGACGATGAGATGGCGGACGGTGATGACGCCGGCGGGCTTCCGGTCGTGGTCGGTCACGTAGATGTAGGCGACCGTTTCGAGCGGATGGAAGGCCTTGCGGAAGGCGTCGATGGCCTCGCCGACCGTCTGCTCGCGGTCGAGGGCCAGGAAGTCGGTCGTCATGATGCTGCCCGCCGTGCCTTCTTTGTGCCGGAGGAGGGCCTCCAGCCTCTCGCGGTAGGGCTTCTCCATGGTCCCGATGAGGTGGTCCTTCTTCTCCTCGGGCAGGTCCGCCAGGAACTCCTTGGCCTCGTCCGGTTCCATCGATTCCAGGATGTCGGAGGCCTTCTCGGGCGGCGCCGTCTCGATCAGCGAGAGCTGGAGCTTGGGGTCGACCTCCTGCAGGGTCTCGGCCGCGGTCTCGGTGTCGAGGGATCGGAAGACGGAGGACCGGTTGGCCCGGTCGAGATCCTCGATGATGTCGGCGATGTCCGAGGGATGCATGTCGTGGATGCGGCGGAGGCTGACGTTGAGCTTGAGGTTCCGCTTCGGGTCGGCGGCGAGGGGCTGGACATATTTCCAGGAGGCGAGCTTCTCGGCGATGGACTCGCCGAACAGCCACCGCCAGAGGCCGTCAATGGCGCGGAGCCAGCCGAGCCGGCGCAGGATGCCACGGATGCCGAAATCGACGTGGGCCAGTCGCAGCTCGTCCTTGACGACCAGCATGTCGACGTCGTTGACGCGCTCGATGCGGGCGCCCTGGAGGTCCACGACCTGCTGGTCGAGAAGGTCTCCGCGGACGAGGATCTCCTCGGGCCCGACCTCGAGGTCCGTCAGGGCCTCTTCGGCCCCGGGCCGCAGCACGATCGCCTTCGGGCCGACCCCTTCGACATGCCCCCAATCGAGGGCCCGCGGCTTGCGCTCACGGCGGCGGATGACGAGCGTCCCGGCCTTGGGGTACAGCTCGCCCAGCCGGACCTTGAGATCGACGGCCCGGCCCACGGGCGTCCCGTCGGAGGCCACGACCCGCCGGCCGAGCAGCTCCGACAGGTAAATGAACATCTGCCGGTCTTCGCACGCCATATTGCGGCTTATAGCACACGGATAAAGGGGAGTAAAGCGGTTCCGGGCCTATTTTGCGTCGGCCCAGTTCGGGCCGAAGCCGAGGTGGACGAGGAGCGGGACGGCGAGCGCCGCCGCCCCCTCCATGGCCTCCCGCACCAGGGGCTCGACCTTGATCTTTTCCTTGGGCGGGACCTCGAAGACGAGCTCGTCGTGGACCTGCAGGATCATGCGGCTCTTGAGCCCGGCGGCGGCGATGGCCTTGGCCGCCCGGAGCATGGCCAGCTTGATGATGTCCGCCGCCGAGCCCTGGATGGGGTTGTTCAGGGCAATGCGCCGGCCGGCCTGCTGCAGGGCCCGGTCGGGGGCCTGCAGCTCGGGGACCTGGCGCTGGCGGCCGAAGAGGGTCTCCGACGTGCCGGTCGCGCGGGCCTCCTCGACGACGCGGTCGAGGTATTCGCGGACCCTGGGCCGCTCGGCGAAATAGCGGTCGATGAACTTCTGGGCCTCGGCCGTCGACGTCCCCAGCTCGCGGGCCAGGGAGAAGGCCGACGTGCCGTAGATGATGCTGAAGTTGATGATCTTGGCCCGCCGCCGCGACTCCTCGCCGGCGTGGCCGAAGACGAGCCGGGCCGTCTCCTCGTGGATGTCGCGGCCGGCCAGGAACGTCTCGACGAGCGTCGGGTCGCCCGAGAGGTGGGCCAGGATGCGAAGCTCGACCTGAGAATAGTCCGCGGCGAGCAGGACGTGCCCGTCGGCGGGGATGAAGGCCTGCCGGAAGCGCGTGCCCCACGGCCCCCGCGCCGGGATGTTCTGGAGGTTGGGCTCGCTCGACGAGAGCCGCCCGGTCGAGGCCACGGTCTGGTTGTAGCAGGTGTGGATGCGCCCGGTTTCGGGGTTGATGAGCTGCGGCAGGGCGTCGGCGTAGGTCGACTTGAGCTTGGACATTTGCCGGTATTCGAGCACGCGGCGGGCCAGGGGATGAACGAGGGCCAGCTCCTCGAGGATGTCGATCGAGGTCGAGAAGCCCTTGGTGACCTTGGTCCGGCGCCCGGCCTGCAGGCCGAGCTTGTGGAAGAGGACCTCGCCGAGCTGGCGCGGCGAGTTGATGTTGAAGACGCAGCCGGCGAGCTCGTGGATCTGCTTCTCGAGCCGGCCCGTCTCGCGCTCGAGCTCCTTTGACATGGCCTTGAGCACGTCCGGGTCGACCCGCACCCCGGTCCGCTCCATCTCAGCCAGGAGGCTGACGAGCGGGCGCTCGATGTCCTCGTAGAGGCGGTCCATCTTCCGGGCCTTGACCTTGTCCCAGAGCAGGCCGCCGAGCTCCTGGGCCAGGGACGCGTCCTGGCAGGCATAGGGGCCGGCCTTCTCGACCGGGACCTTGTCCATGGTCTGCCCGGCCTTGCCCTTGCCGGCGACCTCCTCGTAGGGGATCTTGGTCTCGTGGAGGTAGTGAAGGCCGATCTTGTCGAGAGAGTGCTTGCCCCAGTTGGGCTCGAGGAGATACGACAGAACCATGGTGTCGTTCGCGACGCCGGCGAGTTCGATGCCCTCGCGGGCGAGGACGATCATGTCGTACTTGATGTTCTGCCCGGTTTTCAGGATCCGGGGATCCTCGAGGACCGGCTTCAGGATGCCGAGCGCTTCACGCTTGGGGATCTGGGCCGGAGCGCCGAGATAATCGTGCCCGACGGGGACATAAAAGGCCTCGCCCGGGGCGATCGAAAACGACAGCCCGACCAGCCGGGCCCAGGTCGGCAGGGGCGACGTTGTCTCGGTGTCGACGGCCGTCTGGCCGGCCTTGGCGATGCGGGCCGCGAGGGCCTTGAGCTCGGCCTCGTCGAGGATCGTCCGGAAGTCCTTGCCGGCGGGGCGCGGCGCCGGCTTCACGAAATCCTGGAGGAGCGACGTGAACTCGAGCTCGCTGAAGAGCCGGACGGCTTCGGCGGCGTCCGGCTCCTGGACGAGGAAGCGGCCGAGGTCGAGCTCGAGAGGGAGGTCGCGGCAGACCGTGACGAGCCGGCGGCTGAGCTCGAGCATCTCCCGGTTCGTTTCGATCTTCTCCCGGACGCGCGCGTTCTTGACCTGGTCGAGGTGGGCCAGGAGGTTCTCGACCGAGCCGAACTGCTCGATGAGCGATTTGGCCGTCTTCTCGCCGATGCCGGGGACGCCGGGGACGTTGTCGGAGAGATCGCCCCAGAGGGAAAGGACGTCGACGATCTGGCCGGCCTCGACGCCGAAGAACGCCTTGACCCCGGCCGCGTCGACGAGCTTCTCCTTGGACGGGTTCCAGATCGAGGTCGAGGCGTCGACGATCTGGAGCAGGTCCTTGTCCGTGGTGACGACGACCGTCTGCAGGCCCTTCGCCGCCGCCTGGCCGGCCAGCACGGCTAGGGCGTCGTCGGCCTCGTATCCGGGGAACTCGGCCGCGGCGATGCGCAGGGCTTTGAGGACCTCCTTCAGCTTGGGGACCTGGGGAACGAGGTCGTCCGGCATGGGCTTGCGGTGGGCCTTGTAGGCCTCGTATTCCTCGTGGCGGACGGTCGGCCCCTTGACGTCGAAGACGACGCCCAGGTAGTCGGGCCTTTCCGTCTCGAGGAGCTTGCGGACGGAGCTGATGAAGCCGAAGATGGCCCCCGTCGGGAAGCCGGCCGAGGTGCGGAGGTTGCGGATGGCGTAGTAGGACCGGTAGAGGAGGGAGTGGCCGTCGATGAGGAACAGCCGTTTCGGACTCAGTCGAACCTGCCTTCGACGATTTGACCCAGGATCGTCTTGTGCTGCTCCTCCATCATCCTCGCGATCCGGTCGGCGGAATCCGGCTGGCCGAGCAGGGCGGTGTAGAAGCCCCGCTTCGAGGCCAACAGGCGGCCCGCCTTGTAGATCAGGGACTCGATATATTGGGCCCCAAGCCCCTTGTCCTGGGTCTGGACGATGTAGGCTTCCCCCTTGAAGTCGACCCGCGTGTCATAGCCGGCCATACGGGCATTATACCTCATTTGACTTCACGAACCCGCTTGCTATAATAGATTGAAATTTTGTGAGGTTGCCTTTGGATACTGCGATGTTGATCGATCTCGACCGCGTGCCCAAGGAAGGCCTGCGCGTCTCCAAGGACTTCGAGTTCCTCAGCCTCGATCTGGTCGAGGAGAACGCGGTCTTTCTCGAGCCGGCCCGCGCCGAAGTGACCGTTCGCTTGGTCGGCGACGAGGTCCTGGTCCAGGGCGAGGTCACGGCCCGGCTGAGCTTTGTCTGCTCCCGCTGCCTGACCCCCTTCGAGTTCCCGGTCGCCAGCCGCTTCGACCTGGTCTACCTGCCCGAGGACATCGACGCCCTGTCCGAGGAGCTGTCCGACGAGAAGATCGACCAGATGTACTACACCGGCCGCCAGCTCGACCTGAGGGCCGTCATCCTGGAACAGCTCAACCTGACCTTCCCGGCCAAGCCCCTGTGCTCGCCGGAGTGCGAGGGCATCTGCGCCGTCTGCGGCGAGGTCATCCGCGACGCGAAGTGCTCCTGCCTTGTCAAGGAAACCGATGCCGGCTGGAACAAGCTTAAATTTCCCGTGAGAGACAAGAGTTAAATGCCTAATCCGAAAAGACGCCATTCCCCGACCCGAAAAGGCAAGCGCCGTTCCCACGACGGACTCGCCCTTCCCACCTTCTCCGTCTGCCCGAAGTGCGGCAACCCCAAGCTGCCCCACCGGGCCTGCCCCGAGTGCGGGTACTACAAGGGGCGGCAGGTGACGGAAGGGACCGAAGACTGACCGGGCCGGCGGCCATGAAGATCGCGGTCGACGCGATGGGGGGTGATTTCGGACCCAAGGCCACTGTGCCCGGGGCCGTCGCCGCCGCCGAAGACTTCGGCGTCGACATCCTCCTCGTCGGTCTCGAAAGCTCCGTCCAGCGCGAGCTGGCTCGCCAGCCCGCCGCCTCCTCCCGCATCACGGTCGTCGACGCCCCCGAGGCCATCGGCATGGGCGAGGGGCTGCTCGCGTTCCGCAAGAAGAAGGCCTCCTCGATCCGCGTCGGGGCCCAGCTCGTCCGGGACGGCGCGGCCGACGCCTTCGTCAGCATGGGCAACACCGGGGCTGTCGTTTATGTCTCCCGCGACGTCCTGGGGCCCCTCAAGGGCGTGGACCGGCCGGCCCTGGCCCTGCTCGTGCCCGGGGTCGAGGGCCAGACCCTGCTCCTCGATGTCGGGGCCAACGCCAACTGCCAGCCGCACAACCTCGTCCAGTTCGCCCTGATGGGCAAGATCTTCATGACGGCGGTCGTCGGTGTCGCCGACCCCCGCGTCGGCCTCATGAGCATCGGCGAGGAGAAGGGCAAAGGCAACGACCTCGTCAAGGAGGCCTTTGACCGCCTCCAGACCGCGCCCCTGCGCTTCATCGGCAACGTCGAGGGCAAGGACCTCTTCTCCGGGACGGCCGACGTCGTCGTCAGCGACGGCTTCACCGGGAACGTCGCCCTCAAGGTCTCCGAGGGCGTCGTCCAGAGCGTCGTCTCCATGGCCCGCCACGAGATCACCAAGGACATCTTCGCCAAGCTCGGCTACCTCCTGATGAAGCGCCACCTGAAAAAGCTCTACAAGAAGATCGATTATTCGGAATACGGCGGGGCCCAGCTCCTCGGCGTCAACGGCGTCATCATCATCGGCCACGGCCGGTCGAACCCGACCGCGGTCCGCAACGCCGTCGGCCGGGCCCGGGAATTCGTCGCGAACCGGGTCCAGGACACGATCCAGGCGGAGATCCTCCGCTATGAGAACGTCTTGAGAGGAGTCGCGGCATGACCACACGCTTCGCCGGACGGGTCTCCATCGTCACGGGCGCTTCGCAGGGGATCGGCGAGACGATCGCCCGGGAGCTGGCCGCCGAAGGCGCCCGCATCGTCCTCGTCGATGTCCAGAAGGACAAGCTCGAAGCCGTGGCCGCGTCGATCGCGGCCGAAGGCGGGCAGGCCGAGGCGCGGGTCGTCGACGTCGGCGATACGGCGGCCGTGGACGCCGCCGTGGCGGCCATCGCCGCCGCCCACGGCCGGATCGACCATCTCGTCAATAACGCCGGCATCACCCGCGACACGTTGCTCATGCGCATGAAGGAGGAGGACTGGGACCTCGTCCTCAAAGTCAACCTGAAGGGCACCTTCAACTTCTCCCGGGCCGTCCTGCGGACGATGATCGCCGCCCGTTACGGCCGGATCGTCAACATCGCCTCGGTGGCCGGGCAGATGGGCAATGCCGGGCAGGCCAATTACGCCGCCTCCAAGGCGGCCATCATCGCCTTCGGCAAGTCCCTAGCCCGGGAGGTCGGGAGCCGCGGCATCACCGTCAACGCCGTCGCCCCGGGCTTCATCGCCACGGCCATGACCGGGATCCTGCCCGAGGACGTCAAAAAGGCCTACCTCGAGCTCATCCCCCTCAAAAAGTTCGGGCTTCCCAAAGACGTGGCAAATGCGGTAAAATTCCTTCTCTCCGATGACGCCGCCTATATCACGGGCCAGGTGGTCAGTGTGAACGGCGGGATGTATATGTAGGCGGTCCGCCTGCGAACTCTGGAATCTCTGAAGGAGGACACCATGGAAAGAGACGAGCTGCTCAAGAAGGTCCGGGCCATCGTTTCCGACAAGCTGAGCATCAGCGAGGAGCAGGTCACGGAGGACGCGTCCTTCATCGATGATCTCGGCGCCGACTCCCTGGACACCGTCGAATTGGTCATGGCCCTCGAGGACGAATTCGGGCTCGACATCCCTGACGACCAGGCCGAGAAGCTGACCACGGTCGGCAAGGCCATCGACTATATCGTGGGGCACGCCAAGTAGCGTCCCGCCTGTCATTCCCTTTTCGGACCAACCGCAGATGACCAGGGATCAAAGTCCCGGCCGCCGTGTCGTCGTCACCGGCATCGGCCTCGTCTCGCCCCTCGGCACGGGGACGGCCAAGACGTGGGAGGCCCTCCTCCGCGGCGAGTCGGGCGTCGCCCCGCTCTCCCGCTTCGACGTCTCCCGCTACGCCACCCGATTCGGCGCCGAGGTCAAGGATTTCGACCCCTTGGCCTTCATCGACCGCAAAGAGGTCCGCAAAATGGACCCCTTCATCCGGTACGGCCTGGCCGCGGCGGTGCTGGCCGTTGACGACTCGGGCATCCCGGCGGCCGACCTCCAGAGCGACCGGGCCGGCGTCTACGTCGGCTCCGGCATCGGCGGGCTGGGCTCGATCGAGGAGAACCACAAGGTCCTCCTCGAACGGGGCCCCGACCGCGTCTCGCCGTTCTTCCTCGTCCAGACGATCATCAACGAGGCCTCCGGCCAGATCTCGATCCGCTTCGGGGCCAAGGGGCCGAACTGCGCCAACGCCACGGCCTGCAGCACCGGCACGCACGCCATCGGCGATTCGTTCCGGCTCATCCGCCACGGCGACGCCGAGATCATGATCGCCGGGGGAGCGGAAGCCCCGCTGACCCCGCTCAGCCTGGCCGGATTCACGGCCATCAAGGCCCTCTCCGGGCGGAACGACGACCCGGCCCACGCCTCGCGGCCGTTCGACGCCAAGCGCGACGGCTTCGTCATGGGCGAAGGCGCGGGCGTTCTCATCCTCGAGGAGCTCGGCCGGGCGGAGACGCGCGGGGCCCGCATCTACGCCGAGATCGTCGGCTACGGCATGACCAGCGACGCCTTCCACGTCGCGGCCCCGGACCCGACCGGCGACGGGGCCTGCCGGGTCATGCGCCGGGCCATCGAGGAGGCCGGGATCGACCCGTCGGAGATCCAGTACATCAACGCCCACGGCACCTCGACCGAGCTCAACGACAAGACCGAGACGGCGGCCATCAAGGCCGTCTTCGGCGGCGCCGCCCGCCGGCTGGCCGTGAGCTCGACGAAATCCATGACCGGCCACCTGCTCGGCGCGGCCGGAGGGATCGAGGCCGGCTTCACCGCCCTGGCCCTCCACCACCAGATCCTGCCGCCGACCATCAACTACGAGTTCCCGGACCCCGAGTGCGATCTGGACTATGTCCCGAACGTCGCCCGCAAGGCCGGGATCACCCATGCCCTGACGAACTCGTTCGGCTTCGGGGGGACCAACGGCGCGCTCCTGCTGAAAAAGTTCGAGCGGCCCTGAGGGACGGCCCGCGGCGGGCCCATCGGCGCGGCCGGGACCGGCTGGCCCCGTAAGGAGAGACCCATGAACATTCTCGTTTTCGTCAAGCGGGTGCCCGACACGGAATCGCGCATCCGCATCCGGCACGAGACCCGGACGATCGCCGAGGAAGGGCTGAACTTCGTCATCAGCCCCTACGACGAATACGCCGTCGAGGAGGCCCTCCGCATCAAAGAGGCCAAGGGCGGCGCGGTCAAGGTCGTGGCGGTCGGGGGAGAGGCGGCAGCAACCATCCTGAGGAAGACCCTGGCCATGGGCGCCGACGAAGCCTTCCTCATCAAGGACGAAACGCCCGAGACCTACGACGGGCTGCGCACGGCGCGCATCATTGCCCGGGCCGTGGAGAAGAAGCTCGGGCCGGCTGATCTTCTCCTCTTCGGCAGGCAGTCGGTCGGGGCCGACAACGCCCAGGTGCCGGCCATGGCCGCTGAGCTCCTCGGCCTGCCCCAGGCGACGGTCGTCACCAAGCTCGAGATCGACGACGCTTCGGCCACGGCCGTGCGCGAGATCGAAGGCGGGCTTGAGAAGGTCGCGCTGACCCTCCCGGCCGTCGTCAGCGCCCAGAAGGGGCTGAACGAGCCGCGCTACGAGACGCTTAAGGGAATCATGGCCGCCAAGAAAAAGCCGGTGCCCGTGATCACGCTCGAAGAGCTCGGCTTCGGTCCCGGCGACCTCGCCGCAGCGGTTGAGACGACCGGCCTCGACGTGCCGGCGGCCCGGCAGGCCGGCAAGGTCCTGGCCGGAGACCCGGCCGATACGGCCCGCGAGCTCGTCCGCCTTCTGCGCGACGAAGCCAAGGTCCTATAAAAGGAGATATCGATGATCGCCGCCTATCTCGAGATCCGGGACGGGAAGATCAAGAAGAGCTCGCTCGAGGCCCTGGCCGAGGCGGGCCGGAAGGCGAAAGAATTGGGAACGGACGCGGCCGCGGTGATCGCCGGCGCCGCCGTCGCCGAGCACCCCCCCGCCGCCTTCGCGGCCGGCGCCAAGAAAGTCTATCTGATAGAAAACGCTGCCCTTGCGGACTATTCGTCGCAAGGCTACGCGGCCGCAGTGGCCGCCTTCGTCGAGTCGGCGAAGCCCGCCGCCATCTTCTTTGCCGCGACCTCGATGGGCAAGGACCTGGCGCCGCGGCTCGCGGCCCGGATCGGCGCGGGACTCGCCTCCGACTGCACCAAGATCGCCGTCAAGGACGGGGCCCTCGAATACACCCGGCCGATCTATGCCGGCAAGGCGCTCCTATCGCTGAAGCTGAAGACGGCCCCTCAGCTCGCGACCCTCCGGCCGAACGTCTTCCCCGTCGCGGAAGCGGGGGCCGGGACCGGCGAGACGGTCAAGATCGAGGCCGCCATCACCGACGGCGCGATCAAGGGCCGGGTCGTCGAGGTCCTCAAGGAAGAGAGCGCCGAGATCGACGTCACCGAGGCCGACGTGGTCGTCTCCGGCGGCCGCGGGCTCAAGGGCCCCGAGGCTTTCGCCCTGCTCCGCGACCTGGCCGCGGTCTTCCCGCGGGCCGCGGTCGGCGCTTCGCGCTCGGCCGTCGATTCGGGCTGGATCGGCCATCAGCACCAGGTCGGCCAGACGGGCAAGACCGTCTCGCCCGAGCTCTACATGGCCGTCGGCATCTCCGGCGCCATCCAGCACCTGGCCGGGATGTCGTCCTCGAAATACATCGTCGCTGTCAACAAGGACCCCGAGGCGCCGATCATGAAGGTGGCCGACTACGGCATCGTCGGGGATCTCTTCGAGGTCGTCCCGAAGCTCACGGAAGAGCTCAAGAAAGCCCTCAAGGACTGACGCCTCCCTATCCTGTCGGAAAGATCTGCAGGGTGCGTCTGCCGATTGACATTTACACCAATACGTGTATATTGAACCTTTGAAGCGCCGCGTGCTCGAGGAGCGCCTTCGGGCCCTAGGTTGGACATTCGTCCGGCGCGGACGCCGTCACGATGTTTGGGGATGCGGCGAGCGCGAAGTTGCCGTTGCGAGGCACGCCGAGATCAATGAATATACCGCGGCGGCGATCTTGCGGACGGCCAAAGGAGCCAAATCATGAGATTCATAGGCAGGATCTTCAAAGCCGGTAAATATTGGGCGATCGAGATCCCTCTTCTGGACATCGCCACACAGGGCAGGACCAGGAAGGAGGCGTACGAGATGATTGTCGACGCCGTCGAATGCCTCGTTAACAAGAAGGGCTTCAAGGTCCGCGTTTATGGGACGAAGGGCAAGTCTTTTGAGATCGGGGCCTCCGATCAGGGCGCTCTCACGGCCCTATTGCTCCGTCGGATGAGACAGAAAGCCGGGCTAAGCCTGGAAGAGGTGGCGGCACGCTTGGGCTCGAAGTCACCGAACAGCTATGCGCGGTATGAGCAGGGCCGATCGGTGCCGAGCGTCGAAAAGTTCGCCGAGCTCTTTTCCGCCGTGGCCCCCAATCGAGAGTATGTGATCATGGAGAGCCGTCTCCCGTACAGGCGGCCCCCCGAGACATAAAATATGGTTGACATGGTATCCATATTTGTCTAATATGGATAGCATGCTATCCAGAATTATCGTCCCTCGTCTTAATGAAATTCTCGTTAAAGGGCTCTCAATCCTGCTCCTGGGGCCTAGGCAAACGGGGAAAACGACGACTCTTACGGATATCTTGAGCGCGTTCGATCATCTGTCCATCAACCTCATGGAGACGAGCGAACGGCTGCGATATGAGAAGAACCCTTCGCTTGTTACCCAGGAGGCCAAGGCCGCGCACCAGAGGACCGTCTTTATCGATGAGATCCAGCGTGTTCCCGAGATCCTCGACGATGTCCAGGTCCTTATCGATAGCGAGAAAATGACTTTCGCCCTCACCGGGTCCTCCGCCAGAAAGCTCAGAAGAAAGGGTGTCAATTTACTGCCCGGAAGGATCATCAATTTCAGACTGGATCCCCTGATCAGCCTGGAATATGGCGCCATCCTGAAGATCGACGATGAGCAGGGCCTGAAGTCGATCCTCAAGCACGGCGAGCTCCCCCGCATCGTGACCCTGCTCGGGGAGTCCGAGCCTGGGTTGGCGCGGGACCTTCTTCGTTCCTATGTGACGACCTACCTCGAAGAGGAGGTCCGGGCAGAGGCCCTCGTCAGGAGCATCGGCTCTTTTACCAGGTTCCTGAAGTTGGCCGCGGAGGCTTCGGGCCGCCTCGTCAGTCTGAGGTCGATGGCCCAGGATCTCGGCATCAACCACGCCACCATATCCGGACATTTCCAGATCCTGGAGGATTGCCTGATCGTCGAACGGATCGAATCGTTGACGCCGGCCGGAGAGCGTGGGAGATACCGGAAGGCCCCCAAGTTCGTCTTCTTCGACGTAGGCGTCCGGAACGCCGCAGCGGAGGTCCTGGGTCCCGCCGACTTCACGAACGAGTATTGGGGCGGCCTCTTCGAACAATGGGTCGGCCTCTCGCTCTTGCGCCTCATGAGGGCCCAAGGCCTCGATGGAAGGCTGCACTATTGGAGAGATTACGGCGGGCGGGAGGTCGACTGGGTGATCGACCTCGGCGGCGAATGGATCCCCATCGAGGTCAAATGGGGAGAAAACCTCAGGGCCGATGATCTGAGGCACCTTGAGTATTTTGCACGGACTTATGGAGACAAAGTGAAACGCGGATATGTCGTGTTCACCGGGCCCCGAGACAGGGAGATCAGCGATAAGATCCTGGCCCTCTCTTACCGGGATTTCCTGCCCGCGATCCTCGGGACTTCAGCCGCGAGCCCTTCGCGGCCGTAGAGTCCCCCATCACGATTTCTCCGCAAACCTCGCAAGAATACGTCCGGTCGGGATGACGCGTGTATCCATCGGTCGCCAAGTGAATGACCCGGCCGCATCTCGCGCAATGCGTTGGCTCGAATTCGGGCGGGTTTTCGAGAATCTCGAAATTGTACTCGTTCGTTCCGAACCAGACATACATTTCCGTCTCGAACGCTCGCCGGCATTTTTCGCACTCCTGCCAGGCTCCCCCGTGCTGTTCGTGGTAATGATAACTGCATAGAGTATAACGGTCGTGGTTGCGATGACACGAATTGCGCGCGTACGAAAATATAACGTACCGGTCCTCGTCGTCGCAAATCCAGTTGCCGCAACAAGGCGTGCGCGTCAATCGCTTCGTTGTCGAGCCGCACAAGCCGCACCGGCGCGATGGCCGGGACCGGCGCGCCTTAGCGGCTAAGATGCGCGGCTCGTTCTTTGGCACGTCGTCCAGTTCAATCAGATTTGTAGGGGTCCTGCGCGGCCCCGCCGCCGAGGTCCAAGAGGAGCTTGTTCGTCTCGGACCGCGTCTCGCCGACGCTGGTGACGAAGATCGCCGGGTCGTCGACGATCGGACACTTGTTTTCGCAGATACCGCAGCCGGTGCAGAGGGTCAGGTCGATGACCGGCGCCTTCTGGACCGCGACTGTGCCGTCCGGGAGTTTCGTCTCGACGTTGACGAACTTGATGGCCTTGGGCGAGACGGGGCAGTGCTCCTCGCAGACGATGCAGGGCTTGCCGAGCACATAGGGGATGCAGCGGCTCTTGTTGACCCACGCCGTGCCGATCTTGATCTTGTTCTTGGCCTCGATCGTCTGTTTTTTGATGGCCCCCGTCGGGCATACCTGCGTGCAGAGCGAGCAGTAGTATTCGCAGTAACCGATCTTGGGAACGAGCTTCGGCGTGTAGATCCCCTCTGGGCCGGCCTCGGTCAGGACCGGCTGGAGGCCGCCGGTCGGGCAGGCCCGCATGCACTGGCCGCACTTGACGCATTTCGAGAGGAATTTCGGCTCCGGCAGCGATCCGGGCGGGCGGATGAGCTTGAGCGAGGCCCGCTTGTGGGAGGGGGTCAGGCGGAAGAAGGGGACGGCCACGAGCCCGGCGATCGTCGTCAGCAGCAGCTTGCGGCGCGAGAGGTCGACGTTCGAGACGTTGGTCAGCTTCTCGGGCCGGGCCGAGAGCTTGAAGCCGATCGCGGCCGTGGGGCAGATCGAGGCGCAGTTCTGGCAGTAGACGCATTCGCCGCTTTTCCAATGGTCGTTGGGATAGGGATGGGCCTGCGTCTCGCAGTGCGTCGTGCAGAGGCCGCACTTGATGCACTTCTCGTCGTCGATCTTGAGCTTGAGCAGGTTCCAGCGGCTGAGAAGGCCGAGCAAGGCGCCGGTCGGGCAGAGGTAGCGGCACCAGAAGCGCTCTTTCTTCGCGTTGAGGGCGATGGCGCCGAGGAAGACAAGGCCGATCGAGAAGCCCTGGATGAAGGTCGCGTGGATGGTCCAGTTCTCGAGGGTCTGGGAGATGGCCCGGGCGATGCCGATGACGCCGAGGCTGTAGAGGGCGCCGGTCAGGCTCGACAAGGCATAGGCCAGCGACGGCAGCACGGCCAGGGCGAATGAGCGGGTCAGGAACGAGAGCGGATCGAGGTAGCCGGCGAGATCGAGCCCGAAGATCGCCCCGATGAGGACGAGAAGCAGGATGTAATACTTGGGAGCGAGGCTCGTCTTGTCCTCGCGCGGCGGCTTGAGGAACTTGGTCCGCTTGAAGACGAACGACGAGAGCTGGTGGACCGCCCCGAGCGGGCAGACCCAGCCGCAGAAGACGCGGCCGAAGAGGATAGTGGCCACGACCGTGATCAGGGCGAAGGCGAAATAGGCGTAGACGAGGCGGCCGGCGACGATCGTTACCAGGGCGAGGAGCGGGTCGAAGTGGAAGAAGCGTTGGACCGTCGAGCCGATGTAGTCTTGGCCCGTGTAGTGGGCGCCGATGAAGAGATAAACGAAGAGGCCGAAGAAGACGGCCTGGCTCGCCATCCGGGCGAGCTCGAGCCCCCGGTATTTCCTAGACCGTCCTTTTTTCAACGCGCACCTTCCCGAGATCGGTCTCGCCCAGGCCGCGGGCCTTGGAGAGCGCGAGATACGGCAGCTCGTCCTGGCCGACCCCGAAGAGCGTCGCCCCGAAGGCGTCGACGGCGACCGGGTCGGTCCCGGCGATGACGGTCTTGCGGAGCTCGGTGTCGGAGAGGCGGCCGCCCTGCGGCCCGTTGCGGACGAGGATGCGGTAGGCGTCGAGGACGGTCAGCCGCGGCTTGAAGAAGGCCGAGAGGTCGACGATCGACTTGTCGAGCCCCTGGTGGAACTGGTTGCGGGCCCCGGCCGTCGCCCCGAGCCAGTTCTTGCCGCCGAGGGTCAGGCGGCAGAGCGAGTGGACCTTGGCGATGGGCACGTTGATGATGAGGTCCGACTCGACGACATCCTGGACGATCTCCCATTCCTTGATCCATTCGCCCTTGAGGGCCATTTTCTTGACCCGGTAGTCGTCGACGAAAAGCATGTCACCGCCGGCCTGCTGGACCGCGTCCTGGATGCCGGAGCGGACGTAGCAGCGCTTGGCCTGGTTGGTCGTGTTGTCGATGACGATGGCCTTCTTGGCCCCGGCCTCGAGGACGAGCTCGACCAACGTCTTGACGACCTCGGGGTTGGTACAGGCGGCCATCTCGGGCGTCCGGTCCCAGCCGATGTTCGGCTTGATGACGACCTTGGCCCCCTTGCCGACGAACTTCCCCATGCCGCCCATGAGGTCGATCGCTTCCTTGGTGATGGCCGCCGGGGATTCGCCTTCGACGACGGCCAGGGCCGGGAGCGGCGCGGGCACCGGGGCACCGGCGAACAGGCGGGGGCCGAAGCGGAGGGCCAGGCCGGCCGCGGCCGCGTCGCGGATAAAATCACGTCTCTTCATGAGCGCTATCCTTTACCGAGCGAGTGCACATATTCCATGATACCATCAAAAATTCCCTGGGCGGCGAGATCGCGGTATTTCGTGGTCCTCAGCTTGGCTTCTTCCTTGGCGTTGCTGAGGTGCGAGATCTCGACCAGGACCGAGGGCATCTCGCTGCCGATGAGGACCCATAAGGGCGCGCCCTTGACGCCCAGGTCCTTGATCCCCGGCAGGTCCTGGGCGAGGTCCTTGATCAGGTTCTTCTGGATGGCCACAGCCAGGTTGTAGGATTCCTGGACCTTGCTGTTCTGGACGATCTTCTCCAGGATCGACTTCATCTCGCCGATGCTCTTGGTCGAGGTCCGGTTCTCCTGGGCCGCGAGCTCGATGACCGACGAATCCAGGGTGACATTGAGGAAGAACGTCTCGACCCCGCCCCGCTTGCGGTCGCGGTGGGCGTTGGAGTGAACGGAGATGAAGAGGTCGGCCCGCTTCTGATTGGCGATGACGGGCCGGATGTCGAGCGCCGGATTGACGTCGGATTCGCGGATCAGGACCGTCTCGAAGCCGGCCTTATCGAGCAGCTTCTTGAGGGCCAGGGACACCGCCAGGTTGACCTCTTTCTCCTGGAGTCCGCCCTTGCCGATCGCTCCCGGGTCGTTCCCGCCGTGGCCCGGGTCGATGACGATCGTGTGCACGCCGAGGCCGAGCTGGCGGGCCAGGGACGTGGCATTGAGGTTCGGGTCGTTCGGATCGACGGCGCGCTTGACCGGCTGCTGGACCCTGGTGCCGCCGCCGGTTGGCTGAGGCGTCTGGCCGGCGGGCGGAGCCTGCGGCTTGTCCGGGGGCGCCTCCGCCGCTCCCCTCGGATAGATGTCGACGACGAGCCGGAACGGGTCGGGGAGATGATAGACCCGGTACGATTGGATGCGGCTGAAATCGACGTCGATGGCCAGCCGGACCGTGGTCGGGCTCTTTTGTCCGATGCGGACCAGGCTGACGTAATCGGCGCGAACCGGATAGTCCTGGTCCTGAAGGGCGGGATTGAGCTTGGCCATGAGGACGTCGACATAGATCCGGCCCGGGTCGTGGAGCTCCCCTGACGTGTAGTCGCGGAGCTTGCCGATGTCGAGGACGATGCGGGCGAAGTTGGGGTGAGTGTAGCGGCGGAGATTGACGATCTCGGCCCGCGTGTCGTCTTGAGGGAAGGCGGCAAGAGAGAGAACGAACGCGAGCGCCGCAACGAGCGCCGGGGTCAGGCTCTTAGGGGCGAACTTCACCTTGCATCAATTTTATAGAACAGGGCCGGCGTTGTCTATGCCCCGTACTTTTGGAGCTTCAACGCGTGGGCCAGCATCAGGGGCATGGCCGAGATGGAGCGGAAGCGGCCGAGATAGCCCTTGGCGCAGGCCCGCTCCGTGAAAACGGGAACGTCGTCGACGCCGGCCGTGTCGGCGACGAGCAGGAACGGGTTCGGGTGCCAGGAATGGCCCTTCAGGAACGACGGCGTGGAATGGTCCGAGGTGACGACAAGGACGTTCGGCCTGAGGGCCAGGATGCGGGGGAGGAACGGGTCGAGGGCCTCGATCGCGGCCACCTTGCCCTCGAACTTGCCGTCCTCGCCGGTCGAGTCGGTCTTCTTGTAGTGGATGTAGAAGAAGTCGTGCTTGTCCCAGTGCTTCTCGAGGGCGTCGAAGAGGTCGGCCGTCTCGCCGCCGACCGGAATGACGTCCATGCCCAGCAGCTTGGCCAAGCCCTTGTACATCGGGTAGTTGGCGATGGCCGCCGGCCGCAGCTTGAACAGCTCCTGCATGGCCGGGATGGAGGGGAACTTGGAGAAGCCGCGGAGAAGGGCCGCGTTGGCCTTGGGCTCGTCCTTGAGCACGGCGGCGACGTCGTCGAGAAAGCGGTTGACGATGACCGAGGCCTTGGCCGCCCCGGGCCCGATCGGGGTCGTCGGCAGAGGCGCTTTGCCCTCTTTCTGAGGGTCGGCGTCGGTCAGCGTGTCGGCCAGCCCCTCGGCCGTGAAGCGGGCCACGAAGCGGTGCTCTTTGCCCGGAAAAACGCGGACCTCGACCCCCTCGCGTCGGGGCAGATGCTCGTTGAGAGAGGCGCAGATGCGGGCGTTCTCTTCCGTCGGGATCCGCCCCGCCCGCCGGTCGACGACGAGGCCCGACTTGACCGTGGCGAAGTTGCCGCGGGCGACGAGGTCGTTCCGGCCGACCTCGACCCCCGAGCCCAGGGCCTCGAGGATGCCGCGGCCGAGCTGGAACTTGAGCGGGTCGTAGCCGAAGATCGCCAAGTGGGCCGGGCCGCTGCCGGGCGTGATGCCCATCAGGACCGGGTCCGTGACGCCGCAGATCCCGGCCCGGGCGAGGCCGTCGAGGTTCGGCTTGCGGGCCGCCTCGAGCTCGCTCCGGCCGTCGGCCGGCATGCCGCCGACCCCGTCCATGACGAGCAGGACGATCTTCGTATCGGTCTGTTGGCTCAGTTCGCGAGCGAGTTCTTCCCAGTCCATGGTGGTCTCTCCTTGCGCGGGCCACCGTATTTTAGCACAAATTGAAACATCCCCCCGGCTCTGATAAAATCCCCGCATGACGAAAGTCCTCATCCTCGATTTCGGCTCGCAATACACCCAGCTCATCGCCCGGAAGATCCGGGAGCTCGGCGTCTATTCCGAGATCGTGCCCTTCTCGACGCCCCTGGCCGCCATCCGCAAGGCCGCGCCCTCGGCCCTCGTCCTCTCCGGCGGCCCGCAGAGCGTTTACAGCAAGGGCGCGCCCCATCCTGACAAGGGCCTCTTCGATCTCGGCCTGCCGGTCCTCGGCATCTGCTACGGCGTCCAGCTCATGGCCCATTTCCTCGGCGGCGAGGTCATCCCCTCCAAGGAGCGCGAGTACGGCTTCGCCGCCCTGCGCGTCCTCGACCGCACGGGTCTCCTCGCCGACGTCAAGGACAAGCAGCAGGTGTGGATGAGCCACGGCGACCGGCTCGAGTGCGTCCCGCCCGGCTTCCGCCTGACGGGGAGCACGGCCAACACCCGGGCCGCCGTCATCGAGGACAAGGACCGCCGCTTCTACGGCGTCCAGTTCCACCCGGAGGTCATCCACACCAAGGAAGGCCTCAAGGTCCTCGGCAACTTCCTCTTCAAGCAGGCCGGCCTCAAGGCCGACTGGACGATCTCATCGTTCGTCGCCCGCAAGGTCAAGGAGATCCGCCAGACGGTCGGCAACGGCAAGGTCATCTGCGGCCTGTCCGGCGGCGTCGATTCGCTCGTCACCTCCCTCATCATCCACAAGGCCGTCGGCTCCAAGCTGACCTGTATCTTCATCGACAACGGCCTCCTGCGCAAGGGCCAGTACGAGGCCCTCATGGAGGCCTTCCGCCGGAAGTTCGCCCTCAAGGTCGTCGGCATCGACGCTTCCGACATGTTCCTCGACCAGCTCCGCGGCGTCACCTCGCCCGAGAAGAAGCGCAAGACGATCGGCCGGCTCTTCATCCATCTCTTCGAGCGAGAGGCCATGCGCCTCGGCGGGGCCGCCTTCCTGGCCCAGGGCACGATCTATCCCGACGTCATCGAGTCCAGCCCCGTCAAGGGCCCGTCGTCGATCATCAAGTCGCATCACAACGTCGGCGGCTTGCCCAAGGGCCTGAAGTTCAAGCTCGTCGAGCCGCTCCGCGAGCTCTTCAAGGACGAGGTCCGGGCCCTGGCCCTCGAGCTCGGCGTCGACCAGGACTTCATCCGCCAGCATCCCTTCCCCGGCCCCGGCTTGGCCGTGCGCATCATCGGCGAGGTCAACCGCGACAGCCTGGAGATCGTCCGGGCCGCGGACGACGTCGTCCTCCAGGAGGTCCATAAGGCCGGAGTTTACAACAGGCTCTGGCAGGCCTTCGCCGTTCTCCTTCCGGTGCGCTCGGTGGGGGTCATGGGCGACCAGCGGACCTATCACCGCGTCGTCGTCATCCGCCTCGTCCAGAGCACCGACGGCATGACGGCCAACTGGTACCCGGCCTCGGCCAAGCTCATGGCGGCCATGTCGACGCGCATCGTCAACGAGGTCCGCGGCGTCAACCGCGTTGTCTATGACGTGACGACCAAGCCCCCCGGGACGATCGAGTGGGAATAGGGGGCCGCCGACGTTCGTTCATCTCCACAACCATACCGAATACTCCATCCTCGACGGCTGTCTAAAAGTCTCGGCCCTGGTCGATTGCGCCTACGAGGCGCACATGCCGGCCGTGGCCATGACCGATCACGGCAACATCTTCGGCGCCGTCCAGTTCTTCAAGGCGGCCAAGGCCAAGGGCATCAAGCCCATCCTCGGCTGCGAGTGCTACGTCGCCCCGCAGAGCCGCCTCGACAAAAAACCGGGCACGGCCGACGACATCCACCATTTCCATCTCGTTCTCCTGGTCAAGGACGAGCGCGGCTACAAGAACCTCTGCAAGCTCCTCACCGAGGCCTATCTCACGGGCTTCTACTACCGGCCTCGGATCGACAAGGAGCTCCTCCGGGCCCACAGCGAGGGCCTCATCGGCCTTTCGGCCTGCCTGAAGGGCGAGGTCGCCCTCTGGCTCAACCGCGGCTTCCCGGAGAAGGCCGAGGACGCGGCCCGCGAGTACGCCGGGCTCTTCGCCCCGGGGGATTTCTACCTCGAGCTCATGGACCACGGCCTGCCGGAGCAGAAAGCGGTCAACCCGCAGATCGTGGCCGTGGCCCGCAAGCTCAACCTGCCCCTCGTGGCCACGAACGATATCCACTTCGCCCGCCGCGACGACGCCGAGAGCCAGGACGTCCTCGTCTGCATCCAGACCAACCGCAAGATCTCCGACCCCGACCGGATGAAGTTCTCGACCGACCAGTTCTACTTCAAGGCGTCGGCGGAGATGACCGAGCTCTTCAAAGACACGCCGGACGCGATCGAGAACACCGGCAAGATCGCCGCCCGCTGCACCTTCGACTTCCCGAGCAAGGTCTATCACCTGCCCGTCTTCGGCCCGCCCGACGGCAAGTCCCTGAGCGACTACTTCGAGGAGATGGCCTGGCAGGGCTTCCGCGACCGCTGGGCCCGGCTCGAGCGGCGCGTCGCGGACGGGACGCCGGCCCACACCCTCGCCGACTACGAAAAGCGCCTCGAGCGCGAGATCAAGCTCATCAAGGAGATGCGCTTCGAGGGCTACTTCCTCATCGTCTGGGACCTGCTGCGCGCCGCCCGCGAGAAGGGCATCCCCGTCGGGCCGGGGCGGGGCTCGGCCGCCGGGAGCTTGCTCGCCTACTCGCTCCAGATCACCGAGATCGACCCCCTCGAATACGACCTCCTTTTCGAGCGCTTCCTCAACCCCGAGCGCATCAGCCTGCCCGACATCGACATGGACTTCTGCGGCCGGCGCCGCCAGGAGATGATCGAGTACGTCACCCAGAAGTACGGCCAGGAGAACGTCTGCCAGATCATCACCTTCGGGACCATGGCCGCCCGCGGGGCCATCCGCGACGTCGGCCGCGTCCTCGAGGTGCCGCTGCCCGAGGTCGACCGCATCGCCAAGATGATCCCCTTCGCCCTCGACGCGACGATCGCCGACGCCCTCAAGACCGTGCCCGAGCTCAAGGCCCTGCGCGACCGCAACGCCAAGATCGCCCAGCTCCTGTCGATCGCCCAGAAGATCGAGGGCCAGGTCCGCCATCCCTCGATCCACGCCGCGGGCGTCGTCATCACCCCCAAGCCGCTCATCGAGTTCCTGCCCCTCTACCGGTCGACCAAGGGCGAGGTCACGACCCAGTTCGCCATGGGCGACGTCGAGTCGCTGGGCCTCCTGAAGATGGACTTCCTCGGCCTCCGCAACCTCACCGTCATCGACGACGCCCTGGCCTCGATCAAGGCCCAGACGGGGACCTCCATCGACATCAACGGCCTGCCGCTCGACGACGAGCCGACCTTCGATCTCTTCCGGGCCGGCAACACCGACGGCGTCTTCCAGTTCGAGAGCCCGGGGATGAAGGACCTCCTGCGCCGCTTCCGGCCGACCGAGTTCCGCGACCTCATCGCCCTCAACGCCCTCTATCGCCCCGGCCCTCTCAAGAGCGGCATGACCGACGAGTCCATCCACCGCCGCAACCACCCCGAGCGGATCGCCTACGAGCTGCCCGAGCTCGAGCCGGTCCTGCGCGAGACGCGGGGCATCATCGTCTACCAGGAACAGGTCATGCGCATCGCCACCGACCTGGCCGGGTTCACCCTGGCCGGGGCCGACCTGCTGCGCAAGGCCATGGGCAAGAAGGACAAGGAGACGATGAAGGCCCAGAAGCAGAAGTTCCTGCAGGGGGCCAAGAAAAAGGGCATCGCCGGGTCGAAGGCCGACAAGATCTTCGAGCAGATCAAGGAGTTCGCGGAGTACGGCTTCAACAAGTCCCACGCCGCGGTCTACGCCCTGCTGGCCTACCAGACGGCCTGGCTCAAGACCCATTACCCGATCCACTATCTCGCCGCCCTGATCACCTCCGAAGCCGAGCGGGGGGCGACGCCGCAGGTCGTCAAGTACATCGGCGAGTGCCACGAGATGGGCATCCAGGTCCTGCCGCCGGACATCAACAAGAGCGAGTTCCGCTTCAGCTACGAGGACGGCAACATCCGCTTCGGCCTGGCCGCGGTCAAGGGCATCGGGCAGGCGGCGGTGGAGGAGATCGTCGCCGCCCGCAAGAAGATGGGGCGGTTCGAGTCGCCGTTCGACCTCTTCCTCGAGCACGACACCAAGGTCGTCAACCGCAAGGCCGTCGAAAGCCTGATCAAGGCCGGGGCCTTCGACTCCCTCGGCTGGAAGCGGTCGCAGTGCTACCACATGCTCGACCGGATGATCGATTTCGGCCACGAGGTCCAGAAGGCCCAGGCCACCAAACAAGTCTCGCTCTTCGGCTCGGGGGTCGTCGAGCCGCCTCCTATCCCATTGGAAGTGCAGGAGATGCGGGAGTGGGACGAGTCCCACGTCCTCTCCTACGAGATGGATTCCCTCGGCCTCTACATCACCGGGCATCCGCTCGCGCGGCATAAGGACCGGCTGCGCAAGCTCGTCTCGCACATGATCGACGAGCTCGACAGCGAGCGCGACTTCGACAAGGACGTCCGCCTGGCCGGCATCATCAGCTCGCTCAAGCCGCTCAAGACCAAGAAGGATGACCGCATGGCCACCTTCGTCCTCGAGGACCTGACCGGCAAGATCGAGGTCGTGGCCTTCCCCGAGGCTTTCAGCAAGTGCGGCCAATATCTGCGCGAGGGCCAGCTCGTCTGGATCAAGGGCAAGTACATGGGCGAGGAGGATAACCGCCGCATCAGCCTGAGCGCGGCCATGCCCCTCGCCGAGGCCTTCGAGAAGCAGGCGAAGCGCGTCGTCGTGCGCATCTTCCTCCCCGGACTCGAGGAGGCGACGCTGGCCGAGCTCAAGACGATCCTCGACGGCTACGAGGGGAGATGCCCGGTCGTCTTCGAGCTCGAGACGCCGCACTCCTACCGGCTGACGGCCCAGAGCGCCGAGGTCCAGAAAGTGACGCCCTCCGAGGAGCTCATCAAGAAGATCCAGGACGTCCTCGGCGAGGACGCCGTCTTCGTCGAATACTAGCAGCCAGGATCAAACCTTCAGACGGGACCTGGTTTACGCAAAATGGAAAACCTGCCATTTTGCGTAAACCAGGTCCCTCCCGGGCGTCCTCAACGACCCCGTCCCGGGCCAATTTCGTTGACAGTCAGGCTCAAAACCGCTAGAGTAAATTGACTATTTTCTTGATTTTCTGAGGAATCGCGTGCCTTATACGATCATCGTCGCCGACCCGAGCCCGTCGGTCCAGAAGGCCGTCCAGCTGGCCCTGCCGGAGCCGGAGTTCCGCGTCTCCGTCTTCGAGGACGGGGCCTCGCTCCTCGAGTCCGTGGCCGCCGCCGGGCCTGACGCGCTCCTGGTCAGCCTGACGCTCCCCGGCCGGGAGGGCTACGACGTCGCCCGCACGCTCCGCAGCCGCAAGGAGCTGGCCGCGGTGCCGCTCATCGGCCTGCGCGGCGCCTTCGAGTGCGTCGACGACGACAAGACGATGCCCGCGGATTACGACGAGGTTTTGCCCAAGCCGTTCGACTCCGAGCGGCTGGCGACGGTCGTGCGCGAGCTCATCGCCCGCAAGACGGGCCCGATGTCGCTCCCCGAGGAGCCGCTCTGGCCGGGCGCCGCGCCCGGAGCCGCCGCCGGATCGGCCTCCGATCCCGGCCCGGGCGTCCGCGAGATCGTGCGCGAGGAGATCGGCGGCATGGAGCGGGAGATCGAGAAGCGCGTCCGGGCCCGCGTCCTGGCCGACCTCAAGGAATGGATGTCCAAATCATGAACCCGAAGAACGAACTGGCCAAAGCCTACGATCCCAAGCCCGTCGAAGAGAAGTGGGGGAAATACTGGCTCGACGAAGGGCTCTTTACCGGCGATCCCAAGTCTTCCAAGCCCAAGTTCTCCATGGTCCTGCCGCCGGCCAACGTCACCGGCATCCTTCACATGGGCCACGCCCTCTGCTTCACCCTGCCCGACATCATCACCCGCTGGAAGCGGATGCAGGGCTACAACTGCATGTGGCTCCCCGGCACGGACCACGCCTCGATCGCCGTGCACAACGTCATCGAGAAGCGCTTGGCCGAGAAGGGCCTGACCCGCGAGAAGGTCGGCCGCGACGAGTTCCTGCGCATCGCCTGGGACTGGAAAGAGCGCTACGCCGGCGTCATCACCAGCCAGCTCAAGAAGCTCGGGGCCTCGCTCGACTGGTCGCGCGAACGCTTCACCATGGACGAGGGCTTCAGCCGGGCCGTCAACCAGGTCTTCGTCACGCTCTACAACGAGGGCCTGATCTACCGCGACTACTTCCTCGTCAATCGCTGCCCGCACTGCGGCACGGTGCTTTCGGACATCGAGATCGAGCACAAGGACCTCCACGGCAAGCTCTGGTACATCCGCTACCCCGTCGAGGGCTCGGACGAGTCCGTGGTCGTGGCCACGACCCGGCCCGAGACCATGCTCGGCGACACGGCCGTCGCCGTCCATCCCGACGACGAGCGCTACGAGCGCCTCCACGGCAAGCGGGTCCTGCTCCCGATCCAAAACAAGCTCATCCCGGTCATCACCGACGAGCGCGTCGAGCGGGACTTCGGCACGGGCGCGGTTAAGGTCACCCCGGCCCACGACCCGGTCGACTTCGAGCTCGGGAAGAAGCACGGCCTCGAGCAGGTCATCGTCATCGACGGGGCCGGCAAGATGACCGAGGCGGCCGGGCCCGCGTTCGCCGGACTCGACCGCTTCGAGGCCCGGGCCAAGGTCGTCCAGAAGCTCGAGGCAGAGGGCTTCCTGGTCAAGATCGAGGATTACCAGCACGCCGTCGGCCACTGCTACCGCTGCCAGAATATCATCGAGCCGCATCTCTCGTGGCAGTGGTTCGTCAAGATCAAGCCGCTCGCCGACGAGGCCATCCGCGTCGTCGAGGAAGGCTCGATCGAGTTCATCCCGGCCAACTGGACGAAGACTTACTACGAATGGATGTACAACATTCACGACTGGTGCATCTCGCGCCAGCTCTGGTGGGGCCACCGCATCCCAGCCTGGTATTGCCGCGACTGCGACAAGATCATCGTGGCCATGGAAGCCCCGGCCGCCTGCGACTCCTGCGGCGGCCCGGTCGACCAGGACGACGACGTCCTCGACACCTGGTTCTCCTCGGCTCTCTGGCCCTTCGGCACCCTGGGCTGGCCCGACGAGACGGAGGACCTCAAAGCCTTCTACCCGACCGACCTGATGTCCACCGGCTTCGACATCATCTTCTTCTGGGTCGCGCGCATGATCATGATGGGCCTCAAGTTCCGGGGCCGGATCCCGTTCCGCCACGTCTTCATCAACGGCCTCGTCCGCGACCTCAAGCGGCGCAAGATGAGCAAGTCGGAAGGCAACATCATCGACCCGCTGGAGATGATCGACAAGTACGGCACCGACGCCCTGCGCTTCACGCTGGCCGCCCTGGCCGTGCCCGGCATGGACCTGGCCCTCTCCGAGGAGCGCATGGCCGGCTACCAGGCCTTCGCCAACAAGATCTGGAACGCGTCGCGCTTCGTCCTCATGAACCTCAAGACGGAGAAGCCGCAGGTCCGCGAGGAGGAGCTGACGCTCGCCGACCGCTGGATCCGCAGCCGCCTGGCCGATGTCACGACTGCTCTCGAAAACAGCCTCCGGCAATACAAGTTCTACGAGGCCGCCGACCTCCTCTATCATTTCGTCTGGCACGAGTTTTGCGACTGGTACATCGAGTTCGCCAAGGTCGGGCTGCGCGAAGGCAGGGCCACGACCGAGGCCGTCCTCGCCGATGCCCTCGACCGCATCCTCAAGCTCCTCCACCCCTTCATGCCCTTCATCACCGAGGAGATCTGGCATCACCTGCCCGGCGCGGGCCGGTCGATCACCATTGCCCCGTTCCCGGTCGCCGAGCCCGGCTGGCAGAACCCGGGCGCCGAAAAGGCCATGGCCCTCGTCCAGACCGTCATCACCGAGACGCGCACGATCAGGACCGAGAACAAGATCGCCCCCAAGGAGAAGCTGCAGGTCCTGGTCAAGGCCGCGGGCGTCGAAGAGACGGCCGCCCTTCGGGCCGAGGCCGCCTCCGTGATCACTCTGGGCGGATTGGCCGGCCTCGAGTTCGTGGAGTCCCTGCCCGAAGGCCAGGGACTGCTCAAGGGCGTCGCCGGCCCGTTCGAGATCGGCATCGTCCCCGGCCGGCCGGCCGACATCAGCCAGGAGCGGGACCGGCTCGAGCGCGAGGCCGGCAAGGCCCTGGCCGAGATCGAGAAGATCGAGCGCAAGCTCGGGAACGCCGATTTCGTGGCCAAGGCCCCAGCCGCCGTCGTCGCCGAGAACCGCGGCCGCCTCGCGGAGCTCCAGGCCCGGCGCAACAAGCTCGGCCAGAACCTGGCGGCCCTCGCCGAACGTTCCTGAGCCACGGGCAGCCCATGCCCTTCTGCGCCGACGTCCATCGCTTCGAAAGCGCCGCTTCGACGAACGACCTCGCCCGCGCCCTGGCTCTCGAGGGGGCGGCCCACGGCACGGCCGTGCTGGCCCGCGAGCAGACCCGGGGCCGGGGCACGAAAGGCCGGGCTTGGCATTCGCCGGCCGGACTCGGGCTTTATGCCTCGTTCATCCTACGCGGCCCGGAAGGCGGCCCGATGCCCTCCCCGCATCTCCTGCCCCTCGCATTGGGTCTGGCCGCCTCTGACGCGATCCTCGAGGCCGCGGGCGTCGAGAGCCGGCTCAAGTGGCCGAACGATATCCTCTTTGGAGGCCGCAAGCTGGGCGGCATCCTGTGCGAAGGCGCCGGCGCCGGCGCGGCCGGGGGCTTTATCGTGGCCGGCCTTGGGCTCAACGTCGGCCATACCGCTTCCGACTTCCCCGACGAGCTCCGGGAGACGGCGACATCCCTTCGCCTGGCCGCGGGACGGGACATCCCCTTTGCCCTCCTCTGGGAGGCGCTTTGCCGGGCCCTCGAGCGTTGGTATAATATCCTCGCTCGGGGAGACAAGGACGCGATCGTCGTCGCTTTCGGATCGCGGTCGGCGTTCTCGCCGGGGGAGACCGTGAGAGTCGAGACGGCCGGCGGCGCCTATGAGGCCGCCCATGAGGGCCTCGACCCCGAGGGCCGGCTCGTCGTCCGGCGGGCCGGCGGCGAGCGCGTGGCCCTCGACGCCGTTCTCGGGCTCGAACCGGCCCGCTGAGGAGGCACCATGCTCTTGGCATTCGACATCGGCAACACGACCATCGCCATCGGCCTCTTCCGCGGCCGCAAGCTCGTCAAGAGCTGGAAGATCGAGACCGACACCGACAAGACCGCCGACGAGTACGGCGCCCTTCTCCTCAACCTCATGCAGCTCTCGGGCGTCGCCGCGGGCAAGCTCACCGGGGCCATTATCTCCAGCGTCGTGCCGCCGCTGACCCCGGTCATCGAGGAGGTCTGTCGCGCCTATTTCGGGACGACGGCGAGCGTCGTCGGCCCCGGGCTCAAGACGGGCATGCCCATCCTCTACGAGACGCCGCTCGAAGTCGGGGCCGACCGCATCACGGCCTCGGTCGCCGCCTTCGAGAAATACGGCGGGCCGCTCATCGTCCTCGATTTCGGCACGGCCACGACCTTCGATGCCGTCTCGGCCAAGGGCGAGTACCTGGGCGGCGCCATCGCCCCCGGCGTGCGCATCTCGGCCGAGGCCCTCTACCTCAAGACGTCCAAGCTGCCCCGGATCGAGGTCCGCAAGCCCAAGCGGGCCATCGGTCGGACGACCGTGGCCAGCATGCAGTCGGGCCTCTATTTCGGCTACATCGGCATGGTCACGCGCATGATCGAGGAGATCCGCAAGGAGCTCGGCGCGGAGGCCCGCGTCGTGGCCACGGGCGGCTTCGGCGGCCAGATCGCCGCGGAGCTCCCGGCGATCGAGGCCTACGAGCCCGACCTCGTCCTCGAAGGACTGAGGATCATTCACGACCGCAATCGCGACGCCCGGGACTGACCGGGCGCCGGGGATGATGATGGACAAGCGAAGCGCGCAGAACGGCTACTACCAGGAGATCGCCCGCGCCTTCCTGAAGCGGCGCGGCGGCGGGCTCGTCCTCTCGCCCAAGGACCAGGCCGCGATCGCCGCCTGGGAAGAGAAGAGGGTCCCCCTTGACGCCGTGCTCGAGGGCATCGAGCGGGCCTTCGATTGGCTCAAGGCGCGGGGCCGTTCGACGCGCACCGTACCGCTCTCCTTCTGCGACCGGTCGGTCGAGGCCGCCTTCGCCCAGCATCGCGAACGGGCCGCGGGGCGAAGGAAGAGCGTCGAGGCCGCGCCCCGGCTCGAAAAGGCCGACAAGGCCCGCCGCGAGGTCGCGCAAGCCCTCGAAGGGCTCGACCCGGCCGACCTCGAAATGAAGCGCCTGCTCGATGAAGCGATAAACCATCTTGCCGCGGCCAAGCCCGACGAAGCCACGCTCGAACGCATCGACGCCGAGATCGAAGCCTTGCTCTGGGCCGGCGCGACGGAAGACGAGAAGGCCGCCGCCGCGGCCGAGACGAAGAAAGCCCTCAAGGGCCGGGCCGCCGTTCGAGGACATGTGCCGGGTACGCGTCCCACCGCCGAAGGCGAGGACACCGTCCGGCGCCTGGTCGTCAAGGCCGTCCGGGCCCGGCGGCGCATCCCCCACATCTCGCTCCATTTCTATTGAGGACGACATGCCCGCCACCCGCATCCTGAATCTTCTTAAAAGGCACCGCGAAGGCCTGGACCTCGACGGGATCCTGAACGAGCTCGGCCTCAAGCGCCGAGACCGGGCCAAGCTCGAGGACGAGCTGCGGACCCTCCACACGCGGGGTGACGTGCGCATCTTCCGCGGCCGCTACCGCCTGGCGGAGAAGACCGGCGTCGTCCGCGGCCGCTTCGTCACCGCCCGGCCCGGCTTCGGCTTCGTCACCCCCGAGGGCGGCGGCGACGACATCTTCATCCCGGCCCGCTTCGCCCAGGGCGCCATGCCCGGGGACGAGGTCACGGTCGTCGTCCACGAGCAGGGCAAGTTCGGCAAGCCCGAGGGCCGCATCGAGCGCATCCTCAAAAGGAAGAACGCCGGCCTCCTCGGCGTCTATGTCGAACGCAACGGCCTGCCGTTCCTCCAGGCCTTCGACTCGCCTTCGATCGACGACATCCCGCTCAAGCACCGCTCCCGACTCAAGCCCGAGCCGGGGATGATCGTCGAGGCCGACCGCCAAACCCTGGCGATCACGAGGATCTTCGGCCGCCCCGACGACCCTGGCGTCGACGCCCGGGTCGTCATCGAGCGCTACGGCCTGCGCGCCGAGTTCCCGGCCGACGTCCGAGAGGAGGCCGAAGGGATCCCGGACCTCGACCCAGCCGCGGCCCTCGAGGGCCGGCGCGACTTCCGCGACTGGCCGACGGTGACCATCGACGGCGAGAAGGCCCAGGATTTCGATGATGCCGTCAGCATCCGCGTCCTCCCCGACGGGGCCTGGCTCCTCGGCGTTCACATCGCCGACGTCTCGCATTACGTCAAGCCGGGGAGCGCCCTCGACCGCGAGGCCTTCGAGCGCGGGACGAGCGTCTATTTCCCCGACCTGACCCTGCCGATGATCCCCGAGCGCCTCTCGAACGGGCTCTGCAGCCTGCGGCCGCGCGAGCCGAAGCTCACGATGTCGGCCCTCATGGAGATCGACCGGGAGGGCCGCGTCCGCCAGGCCACCTTCACGCCCTCCCTCATCCAGACCGTCCACCGCCTGACCTACACCTCGGTCTTCAAGATCTTCGAAGGCGACACCGAGGAGCGCAAGCGTTACGCCGACGTCGTCCCCGACCTCCTCGTCATGCGCGAGGCGGCCGAGGCCCTCCGCGCGCGCCGGCTTGCCGAGGGGAGCCTGGACTTCGACCTCGTCGAGCCCGAGCTCATCTCCGAGAACGGCAAGCTCCTGGCCGTGGCCGCGGCCGAGCGCAACGAGGCTCACCGCCTCATCGAGGACTTCATGGTCGCCGCCAACGTCGCCGTGGCCACCGCCTTCACGGTCCGCAAGCGGCCGGCGATCTACCGCGTCCACCCCGCGCCGGACGCCGGCGACCTCGAGAAGCTCCGCGACGTCCTCCTCCGCTTCGGCCTGACCCTGCCCGACCCGGCCAGGGTCCGCTCGAAAGACCTGCAGCGCGTCCTCGAGAAGGCCAAGAGCCTGCCGGGCGAGAAGTTCGTCGGCATCCAGGTCCTCAGGGCCATGAAGATCGCCGTCTACTCGGCGAAGAACGTCGGCCACTACGGCCTGGGCCAGACCGACTACACCCACTTCACCTCGCCCATCCGCCGCTACCCCGACCTCGTCGTCCACCGCCTGCTCAAGGCCCTGCTGAGCCATGAGCCGGCCGCCTCCGAGGACCTCGAGCCGACGGCGAAGGCCTCGTCCGAGCGGGAGCGCAACGCCGCCGACGCCGAGCAGTCGCTCGTCGAGTGGCGCATCCTGCGCTTGCTCAAAGGCCGCCTCGGCGACGAGTTCGACGGCATGGTCGTCGACGTTATCAAGGCCGGGCTCCTCGTCGAGCTCAACGACTACTTCGTGACCGGGCTCCTGCCATTTTCCTCGCTCGGCGGCGACTACGAGCCCCGGCCGGCCGGCCGCCGTCTGCGGCCCAAGCGCCGCCGAAAGACCTTCGAGCTAGGGGACCCCGTCCGCGTGACCCTGGTCTCCTGTGACCTGGCCCTGCGCCGGATGAGCTTCGTCCCCGCGCCGGACCGAGAGGAGCATCGTCCATGAAAGCGCCGGCCTTCGACGCGGTCCTCGATTTTGCCCTAAAGGGGGGAGCGGCGGAGCTCCGGGCCGAAGCCGTCTTCCTCGGCGGCGCGGTCCCGGCCCGCTTCATCGACTATGCCGTGGCCGGCCGGAAGCGGACGCCGTTCGTCAGCGCCCTCCTCGACCGCCCGGCCGAGGTCAAGTGGGCCGACCCGTTCGAGGTCCGGACCGCGGCGGGCGAGGTCCTGGGGCGCGGCAA
Source organism: uncultured Eubacteriales bacterium (assembly GCA_964541055.1). GTDB lineage: Bacteria > Acidobacteriota > Aminicenantia > Aminicenantales > Saccharicenantaceae > RBG-16-66-30. Next base: position 3,365 of record CAZIQR010000009.1, on the reverse strand, counting down.
ATGTCTGTACCCGGGAGCGCCGTCAGCGGAGGAGCTCAAGCCCTCGCGCCGCAAATCGCTCCTCGCCAAGCTCGAGCTCGGCGAAAAGGAGATGGTCCAGGCCATGACCGAGCTCGGAGGACTTCAGGGATCGAAGGGCGAAGACTTGGAGCCGTTCTGCCGGCTGTCGCGGACGCGGCTCGAGCAGCTGGCCCGGACCCTCGAGGAGGAGGGGCAGGTCCGCATCCTGAGCTTCCAGCCTCTGCGGCTCGTCTCGCAGGGCAGTCTCGACTTCCTGCGCGGCCGCATCGTCACCTACTTGGGTCAGTTCCACAAGGGCCATCCAAGCCAGCGCGGGGCGCCGATGGAAAAGCTCGAGGCCCGCTTCGAGGCGCCGCGGAACGTCCTCGTCCTGGCCCTCCGGCTCCTGGCCAAGGAGGGACGGGCCGTCGAGGAGGCCGGCGTCGTCCGTCTGCCCGATTTCCGCATCCCGCTCTCGGCCGCCGACGAGGAGACGCTGGCCGCGCTCGAATCCATGGTCCTCAGCGGCGAGCTCGGCACGGTGACGCTCGACACCGTCCGTGAGAGGCTCAAGCTCCTGCCGGGCAAGCTCCAGACGCTGCTTTCGGTCCTCGCCGAGCGCAAGAAGATCGTCCAGGACATCGACGGCTTCATCCTCCACTCCCGCTGGCTCGAGGAGATCATCCGCAAGATCCGCACCAGCGGCAAGCGGGAGCTGACGGTCGCCGACTTCAAAGCCATGACCGGCCTCTCGCGCAAATACAGCATCCCGCTCCTCGAATTGCTGGACAGCATGGGTATCACGAGACGGAAGGGATCCGTCCGCGATATTCTCTAGACGAAGCTATTTCGACTCTTCGTCTTTGGGCTTGTCTTCGGGCTGTTCTTCGGCCGACGGCTCGCCGCCTTCCTCGTCTTCGGGCTTCTTCTTGAGGGCCGTCTTGAGCAGGTCGGCGAAGATGCCGAACTTGGGCTCATCCTTCTTTTTGGCCGCGGGCTTGAGATCTTCTTTCTTCTCGCGGGCGATCCTTTGCTCCGGGGTCTCCTCTTCCTTTTCCTTGACGGCGGCCAGGGCGTCCCGTTCGGACTCTTCCTCGGCGATCTTCTCCTCGATAACGCGCCGCTCGCTCTTCTTCGGCCGCGGGCCCTTCTCGCCGCCGCCCTCTTTGGGCTTTCTCCGCTTGAATTCTTTTTTCTTGGCGGGCGCGGCGCCGGGCTTGGGGGGTGCGGGCGGCTGACCGACCGGGATCTCCGGCTCTCCGACCCCGGTCTCGGGCTCGGCGGCCAGGATCTCCTCGGCCACGGCTTCGAGGGCCGCCTCTTCCGGCGTGTAAGCCTCGGGCGCGGCCTCCGCGAAGGCCTCGGGATAGGCCCCTTCGACGGCCGCCTCTTCCTCTTCGATGAAGGGCTCGTGGTAGGTGAAGACGCCCTTCTTCTTGTCGGACTTGGTGAACTCCGGCGAGTTGATGAGGACGTATTCGACGTCTTCCTGCGTCGTCTGGCGGACGAGGTCGATCAGGTGATAGGCCCGCAGGAAATGAAGCGAATGGGCCGAGGTCGCCAGGACCGGGTCGGTGAAGATGGTGACGACGAAGTCGCGCAGGTCGAAGCCTTCCCGCGTCGCCGCGAGGGGCAGCAGGTGGGTCAGCGTCTCGCGCTCGATGTAGATGATCTTGTTGGGCTCGGCGTAGGTGTAGGCCTCTTCGCCGTTGTCGATGAACTCGTCGCGCTCGGCGTCGTAGCCGAGGCGGATGCCCGACATTTTCTTTTTCGATTTCTTGACCCAGAACTTGAACGTGGTCGGCCCCGTCCGCTCCAGGGTCAGGCTGGCGCCCTGGGGGATGTTGTACTGGGTGTAGAAACCCTGGAGGCCCAGGAAGAAGTTCTGCGTCGGGTAGTAAAAGAGGGTGTAGGTCTTGCCTTCCTCGGAATCCGTGAAGGCGTATTCGCGGGCGTGGGAGAGCGTCTTGGCCAGGCTGCGGGGGATCTTGAGGCCGCCCGAGGCGATCTCGCGCCAAGTCAGGTAGATCTTGATCGGGAAGTCCTGGACGATGCTCATCTCCGGCTTCTCGAGCTCGTCGAGCTCGGGAACGTCGGCCATGGGCGCCGAGAGGGCCAGGCCCTCGGGCAGGGCGTTGAGGATGGACTTGAGGTGCCACTTGCCCCAGCCGGATTCACCGAGGAGGATGAATTCCTTCTTGTGCTTCTTCTCGAGGAGCGACGCCAGGCTCAGGCAGGTCAGGTCGAAGAGGTCCGACGAGGCCTCGAGTCCGAAGAGCTTCTTGACCAGGTCCTCGGTCGACGCCGACTGGCCCGTGGCCGCGAAGTCGGTCTCGATCTCCTGGATCCGCTCGGCCGGGAACTCGACCCGCTTCGAGGCGAGCTGCCAGAAGTCGTTCCAGGTGAAGACGTTGGCGTCCTTGGCCAGGCGCAGCCGGAGGCTTTTCTCGAGCGTCCGCAGGTCCCGCTCGGTCATCGGCAGCTCGGTCAGCCGGGGATCGTCGGCCTTGGCCATGATCTCGACCGCGGCGCTCTTGCCGTCGCAGTTGGACGGCAGCAGCACCTGGGTGTGGGTCTTCTTCATGTAGTCGATGTATTTCCGGAAGACGCCGCCGCCGGGGTAATCGACCTCGAGCATGTCGCAGTTGAAATGCTTGGAATACGTCTTGGCCACGACCTTGAGGATGACCCGGCCCTCGAAATGCTCGACGGCCTTGCTGCCGACGGTCAGGGGCTCGTTGTAGTCCTTCTCGATCATGTCGCCCACTTCGTAGCGGGCGTAGGCGTCGTACTTCTTGACGTCCTGGGTCCGCTCGGTGGCCGTCTTCTCGAAGGCCAGCTTGCCGGTCAGGTCGTGGGTCGACTGGGGATGAGGCGTCCGGCCGAGCTCGCGCTCGACCAGGGCCAGGTCCTCGTCGGACACGGTGGTCAGGGTGGTCGGTTCGGCGTTCATATCAGTCCTTGGCCCCCATGAGCGCGATGAGGATGGCCTTCTGCGCGTGGAGGCGGTTCTCGGCTTGGTCGTAGACGACCGAGGACGGCGCGTCGATGACCTCGTCGGTCACCTCGTCGCCGCGATGGGCGGGGAGGCAATGCATGAAAATGGCGTCTTTCTTGGCGTGGGCCATGAGCTTGCCGTTGACCTGGTAGGGGGCGAAGATGAGGGCCCGGGCCTCCTTCTCCGACTCCTGGCCCATGGACGCCCAGACGTCGGTGTAGACGGCGTCGGCGCCGGCCACGCCCTCTATGGGGGAGTTCGTCAAAGTCAGGGAGAAGCCGGTGGACTTGCCGTCCTCGCGGGCCCACTCGACGTATTCCCTGCGGGGCTCGTAACCGGCCGGGGTGGCCACGGCCATCTTCGTCCC
>CAZIQR010000008.1:0-34608 GCA_964541055.1 uncultured Eubacteriales bacterium | reverse complement strand
GTCTGCTACGACGAGAACGGGCGGACGCCGGCCTTGATGTCTTACGTCGAAAAGGTCTTTGGGGCGGACGGGACGACCCGGACCTGGGGGACCGTTCTCAAGCTCGCCGGAGCCGGGATGCGACAATGGCCCGATATTTGAGGTGGACGGTCGTTTTCGTTCTCGTGGCCGCCGCGGCCGGGCTTTTTCTTGTCCTCAGGATGTACCGCACAGATATCAAGGAGCTGAAGCGTTTCGTCGCCGCGTACGACCGTTTTGACACAGCCATGGCCGAAGACGCTCTCCGAGCCGGAAGCGATGAGGCCGGAGATGTACGGCGGGCCCTTGCCGAGCTTCAAGCCTACGCCGGGATGAGGCTTTCCTCGCTCATCAAGAATGACGGCGAGCTCATGGCCCAAGCCCGCGAGGTCGGGGACCTGGCCCGACAAGAATACGAGGCCCGGAACAAGCAGGCCGAGGAAGGAAAAGCCTCGCTCGGCGCGAACCGAAAGGCCGCGTTCGCCCGCTTCATGCGGTTCACGGCCAAAGGTACCGAAGCCAAAAAGAATGAAGGAGACGGATCGCTATGAGAACCACCGCCGGCTCCGGCCGGAAGCTGACCGACCTGCCGAACGTCGGCAAGACGACCGCGGCCAAGCTCGAGAAGATCGGCATCAAGACCGCCGGGGAGTTCCTCGAGCGCGATCCCTTCGACGTCTTCCATGAGCTGCGAACGAAGGTCGACAGTACCCTTTGCCGCTGCGCCCTGGCCGGCATCGTCGGGGCCAAGACGGGGGAGCCCTGGCACAAGATCACCAAGACAACGGCCGCGGAGTACGAGCGGCGCCACCCTGGACACCGCTGGGGCCCCTGCTGACGGGGCGGTTTGGCATTCTCCCGCGGCTCATGCTAGAATAACCCGGTTCCCCGACCGCGGAGAGGTGCTGGAGTGGTCGATCAGGAACGCCTGCTAAGCGTTTGCCCTGGCTCAAACCGGGGCCGCGGGTTCGAATCCCGCCCTCTCCGCCACCCTTCCTTCCCGGTCTCGATCCCATCTTGACTTTGGGTTCATGTTCCCCTAGATTTGTCGCAGATGTTTTCTATCCGGGACGCTCATCGTGGTGCCCCATAACTTACGACCGCAGGCGAAAGGCACGAGTCATGAAGATGAACCGTCGGTCCCCGGCCGTTGGCGTGATGGCCCTGGCGCTGGTCCTGGCCGCGAGCGGCTTGTCCTGCGCGAAAAAGGCCCCGGGTCCCGACTATGCGACCCTTCTCAAGGCGTTCGCCGACCCGCCGGCCGAATACAGGAGCGCTCCGCTCTGGGTCTGGAACGACCTGATGACCAAGGACGAGATCAAGCGCGATCTCAAGGAATTCAAGGCCCGGGGCATCGGCGGCGCCTTCATCCACCCGCGCCCGGGCCTGATCACGCCCTACCTCACGGCCGAGTGGTTCTCGCTCTGCGCCTATGCGGTCGAGACGGGCAAGGGCCTCGGCCTCAAGATCTGGATCTATGACGAGAATTCCTATCCGTCGGGCTTTGCCGGCGGGCACGTGCCGGCGGCCCTGCCGGACGCCGTCCGCTCCGGGCTCCGGATGATGAAATTCGAAGGGGCCCCGCCGAAAGCCCAGCCCGACGCCTGGGTCGTCCTGCGGCGCACGTTGACCGGATTCGAGGACGTCACAAAAAAGACGCTGCCTCCGGGCGCCGACGGGGCGACGTATTACGTCTTCGATGTCGTCCGCCAGCAGCCCTCCCCCTGGCACGGCGGCCTCACCTACGTCGATCTCCTGCGCAAGGACGTCACGGAGAAGTTCGTCGACCTGACCCTCAACGGCTACAAGCGGGCGGTCGGCGCGGAATTCGGTCTGACCGTGCCCGGCGTCTTCCAGGACGAAGCCGAGATCGCCCCGCCCGGCGGTCCGAACGTCGTGAACTTCACGCCAGCCCTGTTCCAGACGTTCCAGACCCGCTGCGGCTACGATCTACGGTTGAGCCTGGCCTCGCTTTTCGAGGAGGTCGGCAATTGGCGGCGCGTCCGGCACGACTTCTACGGGACGCTCCTCGATCTCTTCGTCGAGAACTGGGCCAAGACCTATGACAACGATTGCGCGGAGAACAAGCTCGTCCTCACCGGCCATTACTGGGAGCACGAGTGGCCCCGGCCGCGCGTCGGCCCGGACAGCCTAGCCATGGCCGCCTATGCCCATATGCCGGGCATCGACATCCTGATGAACGACTGGTCGGCGGCCGTCGACGCCCAATTCGGCAACGCCCGCTCCGTCCGCGAGATCCGCAGCTCGGCCAACCAGCTCGGCCGGGAAAGGACCCTTTCCGAGACCTACGGCGCGAGCGGCTGGGACTTGACCTTTGCCGACCAGAAGCGGATCGGCGACTGGGAATACGCCCTCGGCGTCAACTTCCTCAACCAGCACCTGTCCTACGCGACGATCATGGGCGCCCGCAAGCGCGACCACCCGCTCTCGTTCTCCGACGTCGAGCCCTGGTGGCCCCACTACAACACCCTGGCCGACTACTTCGGACGCCTATCGGCCGCCATGAGCCTGGGACGGCAGGTCAACCGGGTCGTCGTCATCGAGCCGACGACGACGGCCTGGATGTATTATTCGCCGCTCGCCGAATCCGAGGACTTCAAGACCGTCGGCCGGGACTTCCAGACCTTCGTCAACCTCCTCGAAGGCGAGCAGATCGAGTACGACGTCGTCAGCGAAAAGACCCTCCGGGACTTCGGCGCGACCGGCCATGCCCGGCTCAACGTCGGCTCCGCTTCGTACGGCCTGGTCATCCTGCCGCCGGGCCTGCGCAACCTCGAAGACACGACCGTGGCCCTTCTCAGGGATTATCTCATCCGGGACGGCAAGGTCCTCTCTTGGGTCGCGCCGCCCGACTTCATCAACGGACTGCCGACGAGGGACCTCCGCGAGCTGCAGGCCTCGTTCGGCGACCGCTGGCTCGACGCCGGACCGGGACCCGGCTTCGACAAGATCCGGCAATACAGCCCGCCGGCGATCACGTTCTCGGGTGTCGCCGCGGGGACCAAGCTCTTCCACCAGCGCCGGGAGTTCGACGGCGGCGAGCTCGTCTTCCTGGCGAACACCGAGGCCGAAGCGGCGGGCACCGGGACCTTCAGCCTGTCCGGAGGCTCGGTCGAGGAGTGGGACCCCTTCACCGGCCGGGTCAAGCCGATGCCGTTCACCCATGAGCGAGACGCGGTCGAAGTGGGATTCTCGCTTCCTCCCAAAGGCAGCCTGCTCGTCTGCGTCAAGGACGCGCGGGCCAAGGCGCCGGCCGCAACGCCCGTTCCGGTTTGGGAGCCGGTGGCCGCGGAAGGGGAGCTCGCCGTCGAGGCCCTCGGCCCGAACGTCCTGACCCTCGACTACTGCGACCTGACGATGGCCGGAAAGACCGAGCGGGACCTTTATTTTTATGACGCCCAGAAGAAGACCTTCCAGGCCAACGGGCTCGCCCGGAACCCCTGGGACTCCGCCGTTCAATACAAGACGAACATCATCGACCTCGACAAGTTCCCGGCCCGTTCCGGCTTCGAGGCCGTCTTCTGGTTCCGGGCCGCCAAGGATGACGCCCGTGACTTCGCCGAACTCAAGGCCGTCGTCGAGCGCCCGGCCCTGTTCAAGGTCCTCATCAACGATAAGGAGGTCGAGCCCGTCCCCGGAGAGTGGTGGCTCGACCGGGCCTTCGCGGTTTACCCGATCGGCGATCGCATCCGCTCGGGGATGAACACGCTCACGGTCCGGGCCCGGCCCTTCACCATCCACAGCGAGCTCGAGCCGGTCTATCTTCTCGGCGCCTTCCGCCTGGCCGCGATCGACCGCGGCTTCGAGCTGAGACCCTCCGCGCCGCTCGCCCTCGGCGCCTGGAGCGCTCAGGGATGGCCCTTCTACGGGGCCGCGGTCCGATACACGAAGGCCGTGACCCTGTCCCCGGACGAAGCCGGCCAGGCCTATCGGCTGCGCCTAGGCGCCTGGCTCGGGGCGACGGCCGAGGTTTTCGTCGCCGGCAAGCGCGTCGGCACGGCCGCCTTCCCGCCGTTCGAGATCGACCTTTCGGGGACGCTCGTCCCGGGACGCAACGAGATCGCCGTCGTCGTCTATGGCACGCTCCGGAACACGCTCGGGCCGTTCCACAACGACCCGCCTCTCGGCCGGGCCTGGCCCGGCTCGTTCCAGCAGGGGGCCAAGGGCGGGCGGCCGCCGGGAGCGGAATATTCGTCGGTCGGCTACGGCCTGTTCGAGGATTTCCAGGTCTTGAAGGGTGCGGTCCGCTGAGCGGCGCGCCGAAAAGAAAGGACGCTCCATGACCCACGCCCTAGGCTTCGACAACACCCACTACCTCCAGGAGCAGAAGAAAGCCATCCTCGGGCGGATGGAGCGCTTCCCCCACAAGCTCTATCTCGAGTTCGGCGGCAAGCTCTTCTTCGACTACCACGCCGCCCGGGTCCTGCCGGGCTACGATCCCAACGTCAAGATGAAGCTCCTCCAGGAGCTCCGCAGCCAGGCCGATTTCCTGCTCTGCATCTACGCCGGCGACATCGAGCGCAAGAAGATGCGGGCCGACTTCGGCCACACCTACGACGTCGACGCGATGAAGCTCATCGACGACCTGCGCGAGTGGGGCATCCAGATCCGGGCCGTGGTCATTACCCGCTTCGACAACCAACCCGCCGCCCGGATCTTCAAGAACAAGCTCGAGCGCCAGGGCATCCGCATCTACACCCACCGCTTCACCAAGGGCTACCCGACGGACGTCGATACCATCGTCAGCGACGAGGGCTACGGCGCGAACGACTACATCGAGACCGAGCACCCGCTCGTCATCGTCACCGGCCCGGGGCCGGGCAGCGGCAAGCTCGCGACCTGCCTGTCGCAGCTCTATCACGAGCACCGCCGGGGCCGCGAGACGGGCTACGCCAAGTTCGAGACCTTCCCAATCTGGAACCTGCCGCTCAAGCACCCGGTCAACGTCGCCTACGAGGCGGCCACGGCCGACATCTGTGATTTCAACCTCGTCGACCCGTTCCACCTCGAAGCCTACGGCCAAGTCGCCGTCAACTACAACCGCGACGTCGAAGTCTTCCCGGTGCTCAAGCGGATCATCGAGAAGATCACGGGCGAGCCGTCGTTCTACAAGTCGCCGACCGACATGGGCTGCAACGCCGCCGGGTTCGGCATCATCAACGACCAGGTCGTCCGCGAGGCGGCCCGCCAGGAGCTCATCCGGCGCTACTTCCGCTATTCCTGCGAGTACACCCTCGGCTTCGTGGAGAAGGAGACCGTCGAGCGGGCCGACCTGCTGATGAAGGAGCTCGGCGTCAAGGCCGAGGACCGGCCGGTCGTCGTCGCCGCCCGACGGGCGGCCGAGGAAGCCCAGGCGACGGGCAAAGGCAACAAGGGCGTCTTCGTGGGATCGGCCATCGAGCTCCGCGACGGCACGATCGTCACCGGCAAGAACTCGCCGCTGATGCACGCCGCCGCGGCCCTGGTCCTCAACGCCATCAAGACCTTGGCCGAGATCCCCGACAAGATCCCGCTCCTCTCGCCGTCAATCGTCGAGTCGGTGGGCGAGCTCAAGAAGAACGTCTTCGGGGCCAAGACGGTCAGCCTGGACCTGTCCGAGGTCCTGACCTGCCTGGCCATCAACGCCGCCACGAACCCCATGGCCCATCTGGCCCTGGAGCGGATGAGCGAGCTCCGCGGCTGCGAGGTGCACATCACCCATATCCCGACGCCGGGCGACGATTCGGGCCTGCGGCGTTTCGGCATCAACCTGACGACCGATCCCAATTTCGCCAGCAAGCACCTTCTGGTGACGTGAGGAGGACCGTGTGAGCTCCGTGACCCTGGACGACCTGAAGGCCCGCCACAAGACCTTCAAGCGCCGCCATCCGATGCGCCGGGAGGCGCTCTTTCTCGTTTCGATCGGGCTGCTCTACGCGGCCACCTCGGCCGTCCTGGCCCTGGCCGGCAACGTGCCGGCGGCGCCGGTCATCGCCGGCCTCGACATCGACAATTACTATGCCTGGCAGATCGTGTTCGTTCTGCCCCTCATCTTCGCCGTCTGGGTCCTCTCATCGGGGGTGCTCCTGGCGCTGGGGACCATGGGCTGCCACCGGAGCGACGTCCTGTGCCGCGCCTCGCGCGCCTGGGGCTGGCCGCTCCTCCTGGCCTGGGTGCCCTCAGCCGTCGAAGCGGCCTTCGCCGCCCTGGGCATGGGCCAGGCGGAGTGGGTGGAGATCCTATCGGTGCCGGGGCCTTGGCAGACCGCTTATTTAGCCTTCTACACCGCCGCGGCTTCAGTGGCCGTCCTCAAGTTCGTGAGGACCGCCAGGACGATCCATAAGAGATCGTGGGCGACGTCCGTCGCGACCGGCGTCGCGGCCGCGATCGTGGCCATCGGGGTCTTCGCCCTGTTCGTCCGCTGAGGGGCGAGGACCGGAGGAAGCGACAATGTCGAAGAGCGAGCGAACGAACGCGGTCCTGATCCGGGGATTCCGGACCGCGGACTATGACACGGTCATGGCCCTTTGGGCCGAAGGCGGTCTGCCGCTCAAGCCGCAGGGCCGCGACAGCCGGGAGAACATCGAACGACAGATCGCTCTCGTCAACGTGCGCTTCCTCGTGGCCGAAGCGGGGGAGGGGGGACAGGTCGTCGGCACCGTCCTGGCCACGCATGACGGGCGAAAGGGCTGGATCAACCGCCTGGCCGTCGCGGCCGGCCTCCGGCGGAAGGGCATCGGCGCCGAGCTCATCCGGGCCGCCGAGCAATGGCTCGAAGCCCAGGGCCTGGATATCCTGGCCTGCCTCATCGAGGACGACAATGCCGTCTCCATGGCCGTCTTCGAGAGGATGGGCTACAAGAAACATCCGGAGATCATCTACTTCGCCAAGCGCAAATATCCCGGCGTTTAAAAGCGCGTGATCACGAGCTTGAAAGCGCGGCGGCCGGCCTCGGATTCGGCGAAGAGGCGAGGGACGTCGTCGAGGCCGATCTCCGTCAGCCAGTCGCGGACTCTGAACCGGCCGGATGCGAGCCAGCTGAGGGCGATCGGATAGTCGCCGGTCGCGAAGTTCGAGCTCGTCGTGACCCGGCGCTCGCTCGCGAGCCTCATGAAGTTCACCGGGAAGCTCTGGTCGTGGACGGCCATGTTGACGAGGGTCCCGTTCTTGCCGAGAAGGCCCAGGCCAAGGTCGAAGCTCTCCGGGCCGCCGACGCTGTCGAAGACCGTGCCGAAGCCGTCGGGCGCGAACGACCGGAGCTCTGCGGCGAGCGCGGGAGCCGCCTTGCCCCGGGCGTTGACGACATGGTCGAACCCGGTCCGCTCGGCGAGCGTGAGGGGGATATCGGCGATGTCCGTGACAACGACCGCGCTCGCGCCAAGGACGCGCGCGGCCTGGGCGATGCCGTTGCCGGCGGGGCCCGCGCCCATCATCAGGACCGGCCTGCCGCGCTGGAGATCGCCCTGATGGGCGACGTGCACGCAGACGGCCAGGATGTCCATCATGGCTGCTTGGCCGAAGCCGATCCCTTCGGGCAGGACGTAGCAGCCGGCCCCCCAGGCGGGGACGTATTCGGCGTAGGCCCCCGGATAGAACTCGCGCTTGCCCCAACCTTGGCCGTGACCCATGTGGACCGTGTTGGGGCAAAGCTGAGTCTGCCCGGACCGGCAGTCGGGGCAGACCCCGCAGACCTTCGAGCAAACCGGCGCCACCCGCCGCCCCAACAGGCCGATGTTCTTTTCGTTCAGGACGGCGACGACCTCCCCGGCGAACTCGTGGCCGAGAACGATGCCGGGAGGATTGTCGACGTGGCGGCCGAGCGTGTGCAGGGCCCAGGGGTTCTCGCCCTCGTAATAGCGGAAATCCGAGCCGCAGACGCCGCAAGCGGCGACCTTGACCAGGACGAGGTCGGGATCGCCGTAAGACTCGATCGGCCAAACGGGGATCTCGCGCAAGACCAGGCGCCGGGGCGATTCGAGGACGACGGCTTTCATCCGCGGCGGGATGGCGCTCTGAGCGATCATGGGACCTCCTAGACCCCCGAATAGGCGGAAAAGCCGCCGTCGACGGGGATGACCGCACCGGTGACGAACGAGGCCGCGTCGGACACGAGCCAGACGAGGACGCCAGCGAGGTCGGCCGGGGCCCCGAAGCGGCCGAGCGGAGTGTGGGCGATGACGGACCGGCCGCGCGCCGTGAGCCCGCCCGTCTTTTCGTCCGTGAGCAGGAAGCGGTTCTGTTCGGTCAGGAAAAAGCCCGGGGCGATGGCGTTGACCCGGATCCCGACCGGAGCGAGATGGGTGGCCAGCCAAGCCGTGAGGTTGGAGACGCCGGCCTTGGCCATGGAATAGGCCGCGACCTTGGTCAGGGGCCGCGAGGCGGTCATGGAAGAGATGTTGATGATCGCCCCGCCACCCCCCTTCGCCATCTCCTTGCCGAAGATGCGGCAGGGGAGGATGGTCCCGAGGAGGTTCAGGTCGACGACCCGCCGCAGGGCGGCGATCTCGAGGTCGAAGAACGTCCGGACCGCAGGGTCACGGCTCAGGAGGTCGTCCGGCGCAACCGATTCCTTCGACGTTGTGGCTGCGGGCGCGTTGCCGCCGGCGGCGTTGATCAGGATGTCGATGCGGCCGAATTCTCCGGCGACACGGGCCGCCGCCGAGGCCAGGCTCGTCTCGTCGAGAACGTCGCAGGCCAGGCCGATCGCGCGGCCGCCCGCCGCGGCCACCCGTCCCGCCGCCTCTGCGGCCGCGCTCTCGCGGATATCGAGAAGGGCGACGGCCGCGCCGCGGCAGACCAGGGCCACGGCCATGGCGGACCCGAGGACGCCGCCGCCGCCGGTGACGACGGCGGTCTTGCCGCCGAGCTCGAACAGATCGTCGGTCATGTGAGCACCTCATCGACGGCCTCGCCGAAGGCCTCGGCCGATTCGACGAGGGCGTCCTCGGCGATGGTCAGGGGCGGGGCGATCTTCAGACACTCCCCGGCGATGCCCACCGGGGCGAACATGAGCACGCCTTTGCGCAGGCTGGCGACGTTGATAGCCAGGGCCGTCTCCGGATCGGGGGTCTTGGTGCCGGGCTTCACGACCTGGATGCCGGCGACGAGCCCGCGCCCGTGCAGACAGCCGAGCCGCGACGGATGGCGGGCCTGGATTTCGGACAGGCGGGGCATCAGGATGCCTTCCATCCGGGCGGCCCGCCCAGCCAGGTCCTCGCGGAGAAGGATCTCGAGGTTGGCGATGCCCGCCGCGACCGGGAGGGGCGAGGCCGAATGGGTCGAGGTCATGGACCCGGGCCCGTAAAGGTCCATGATGTCGGCCCGGCCGATGACGGCGGAGAGCGGCAGGGACGAGGAAATGCCCTTGCCGCAGCAGATGAGGTCGGGGGCGAGGCCGTAATGTTCGTAGCAGAACATCCTGCCCGTCCGGCCGAAACCCGACTGGACTTCGTCGAAAATGGTCACGATGTCGTGCTCGCGGCAGAAGGTTTCGAGGCGCCGGGCGTAATCGGCTGGCAGGAAATCGGGCCCGACGCCCTGGTAGCTCTCGGTCATGACGGCGGCGATATCGGCCGGCACGAGCCCTTTCTCATCGAGCGCGGCGAGGAAAGAGTCGAAGCCCGTGTCCGTGTTCTTATAGCCGTCGGGGAAGGGGACCTGTACAAAGGCCGGGTCGGGGACGCCGAGCCAGCGTTTCTGCCCGTCTATTCCCCCGGCGAGCTGGGCCCCCATCGTCCGGCCGTGAAAAGCATGGCGGAACGAGACGATGCGGTTGCGCCGGTGCCCGTACTTCTCGAGGGCGTAGGTCCGGGCCAGCTTGATCGCGTTCTCGGTCGCTTCGCTCCCCGTCGAAAGCAGAAAGACCCGGTAGCGCCCCGGGTCCGGGGCGAGCGATCTCAGCAGGCCGCAGAGCCTAACCCGCTGCTCGTGAATGAAGACGTAGCTCGCGACGAGGCCTTGGTCGAGGACCTTCCGCAGGGCCTCGCGGATCTCGGGGCGGCCGTGCCCGGCGTTGGCGACGAGGACGCAGCTCGACCAGTCGATCCAGCGGTTGCCCCACCTGTCGGACACGAGGAAGTCCTCCGCCTTGTGCCAGACGACGGGGGGCTGCCCGGACATGGAGCGGGGCTCGCTCGCAGCCAGCGCTTCGAAGAGCGGCACCGATTCGGGAACGGGGATCTTCGTCCGGATGGCGCGGTATTTCGTCTCGACGAGCGGCACCGCGACCGGGGTCAGGTCATAGACCGCCATGCCGACCTCCCAGCCGGACGGTCCCGCCCGTTGCCAGACTCTCGTGGACGGCGGCGGCGAGGCGCGTCGCCGCGAGGCCGTCCTCGCCCGAGGCCCCGATCCCCTTGAGGTCGGCGAGCCGGCCGCCGGCCTTGAGGTATGCGACGTTCCCGGCGAAGTCCTCGATGCTCTCGACGCCGTAGCCGCGGAGGACGCGGCGGCCGGAGCGGTCCTCCGTTTCCCGCCGGAAATTGTTGTTGTAGGTGGCCATGCCCTCGCCGGCCAGGCAGGAGCGGGTGCCGCGGTCCTGGCTGTCGCACTCGAAAAAGCCCTTGGTGCCGACGATCCGCAGGCCCTGATTGACGACGGCCTCGAAGCCCTGGGGCAGGATCCAGCTCGTGTCGAACGAGAAGGTCGCGCCGCACGCGAAATCGACCTTGGCGTTGACGCAGTCGTAGGCATCGATCTTGTAGTCATGAAGGAGCGCGGCCTTGGCCCCCGTGGCGGTGACGGCCGTCGGCTCCGACTTGAGGATCCAGCGCACCAGGTCGTAGAAATGAACGCCCAGGAACCAGGCCGGCGAGGAGCTCGAGGCCCAGCCGGGGAACCATTTGGTCGGAACCTCGATGCGGTCTTCCATGTGGACGCTGCCGTAGAGGATCCGGCCGAGGTCGCCCGCCCGGACGCGGCGTTCGATGGCCTGGTGGTCGGGATCGTAGCGCTTGTGGAAATCGACCTGAAGGAGCACGCCGGCCCCGCGGGCCGCGCGGACGACGGCCTCGGCGCCCTCGACCGTGATGTCGAGCGGTTTTTCGACGAGGACATGAAGGCCGGCGGCGACGGCGTCGAGGACGATCTCCCGGTGCAGGTGGTCCGGGGTCGCCACGCTGACCGCATCGAGGGTCTCGCGGGCGAACATGTCGAGGTGATGGGGATAGACGGGGCAGCCGTAGCGCGCGCGCAGGGCCTCGGCCCGGGCCGGGTCGCTCTCGGCGATGGCCGCGAGGACAACGCCCGTCTCCTTGAGCTGGGTGAAAACGTCGAGGTGGGTCTGGCCAAATTGGCCGGCCCCGACGACCGCGATCCTAATGGACATGACCGGGCTCCTTTCTGTCCATTCCGCAGAAGCGGGCCAGGAAACGAACGAGCACCTCCGCGGCCTTCAGGATGTCCTCGACGCGGATCTCCTCGTCGGGGGCATGGGCGTGACGGAGGTCGCCCGCCCCGAAGACGATCGTCGGCATGCCGCCCCGATGAAAGAACAAGCGGGCGTCGCAGGACGCGTTCCACCCGCCGGACGGCCTGGGGCCAAGGACCTCCGCCGCGGCCTCGCCGAAGGTCCGGACGGCCGGATGCCCCGGGGGCGTTTCGAAGGCTTCGTTCCGCAGCCCGGCCAGGGCGAAGCGGGCGTGCTCGCGGGCCCACGGCGTCGCCCGGGCCGCTATCAGGTCCCGGATCTCCGCCTCGATCTCGCGGGCCGTCCGGTTGGGAAGGAAGGCGATCCCTCCCTCGACCAAACACCGGCCCGGGACCGTCGACGGCCAATCGCCGGCTCGGACCCGCCCGATGTTGACGACGACCGGACTGGGCTCGTCGGGGAATCCGGCGACCCCCTTCGACTGCCGGCGCAGCTGCGCTTCATAGTCTTTAAGGACAGGGATGAGGCCGAGGAGCTCGTCGAAGGCGCTCCGGCCCTCGTGGTACCGGCCCATGTGCGTCGATCGACCCTCGACCGTGAGCTTGAACCAGGCCGCGCCCCGGTTCGCGAAGCGAGGCACGAGGCCGGTCGGCTCGAGGACGACGGCGGCGTCGGCCCTCCGGCCCGCGGCGAGGGCCGCGAGCGAGCCGTTCCCGCCCGCCTCTTCCTCGATGACGAACTGGGCCTCGACGTCGCCGGCGAGCTTCAAGTCAAGCTCGCGCACGGCCCGCAAGGCCAGGACGGCCATGACGATCTGTCCCTTGGCGTCGCAGGCGCCCCGGCCCCGGACGACCCCATCCGCGATCGCGGCCGTGAACATCCCGGCCGGGCCGGGAACGACGTCGGAGTGGGTGTTGAGGATCACGCTCCGGCCGCCGCCGGCGCCGGCGGTCCGGACGACGATGTCGGGACGGCCGGCATAGGCGGAGTGGCCTTCGACGGGCGTGTAGTCGGGGTCGCTGACGATCGACTCGTCGATCGGGAGGGCCGTCGCCGCCAGTCCGGCGCCGGCGAGGACGTCGAGAAGGGCGGCCTGGATCCCGGCCTCGGCGCCTGTCGTGCTGGGATAGGCGATCAGCCGGGCGAGAAGGTCCAACGCCCAGTCCGATCCGGAGCGCAAGAACGGCTTGAGCTCGCCCTCCCAGCCCATGGACGGCCGGCTCCTTTCGCGAAAAGTACCGTTCCTACTCTAGACGGAGCCCCGTCGGATTGTCAACCAACCCCGCGGCCGCCGGCTCCGCGTTGACAGTGCGGCCGGCCCGGCGATATAGTGCCGCCGAAGGAGGCCCGCCCATGCCCTCAGCGACGATCCCGCGGCTCGGATCGGTCCTTTTGTTAGCGGTCCTCGCGGTCTGCGCGGCCTGCGGGAAAGCTCCGGCTCCCGGCACGGACGCGCCGACGATCCGGGGCTTTCACATCGACATGAACATCGCCCAGTTCCGCGGGCCTTATCTCCGGAGCTGGCTCAAGCGGTTGGCCGGCGAAGGCTACAACACGATCATTTGGGAGGTCGAGAACAATATCCGCTGGGAGACCTGTCCCGAGTGCGTCTCCCCCGACGCCTTCACCAAGGCCGAGTTCAAGGACATCCTGGCCTACAGCCGGTCGCTGGGCCTCGAGCCCGTCCCGCTTCTCCAGACGATCGGACATTGCGAGTACGTCCTCAAGAACGCCAAGTATAAGCCGCTCGCGGAGGTTCCGGACCGGATCGACCAGTATTGTCCCCGGAACCCGGACGTCGCGACCTTCCTGAAAAAGTGGATCGGCGAATACCTCGAGGTCTTCGGCGAGGTCCGCACGTTCCACCTCGGCGCCGACGAGGCCTACACGCTCGGCGAGTGCCCGCGTTGCCGGGCCTATGCCGCCGAGCATTCGCTGTCCGAGCTCTATATCGATCACATCAACACCGTGAGCCAGCCCTTGATCGACCGCGGCATCCGGCCGGCCATCTGGGGCGACATGATCCTTCATCACCCGGAAGCCCTGTCGAAGCTTTCACGCCGGATCGTCATCTACGACTGGCTCTACGACCGTTATCAGGGCTGCGGCACGGTCCAGATCTGGGGGAAGGGCAGCCTGGCGCCGGAAGAGCTCGACGCCGCGTCCCTCGCCCGCTTCGGCCGTTTCATCTACCCGCTCGGCGATGAGCCCGGCCGTGACGCCGATCCCTTCTACACGGCGGACTATCTCGCCGCGAACGGCTTCGATGTCGTCGTCTGTCCGAGCTCGAGCTGCGACGGCGACAGCGTCTTCGCCCCGCGGACGTTCTTCCACATGCGCAACACCGCCGATTCGTTCCGAAAAGGCTCTGCGGCCGGCCTCCGCGGGGCCGTGCTGACGAGCTGGACCGTCCACCTTTTTCCGTGGGAGCTGCAGCTTCCCTCGATCGAGCTTCCCGCCTTTCTCGTCCGAGATCCCGGCGCCACGCTTGGAGATTTCGAACGGGACTATGTCCGGCGCCATTTCGGGACCGACGACCTGGGCTTCTTCGAGGCCGCGGGGCGGCTGGCCCGCAGGGGGCTGTTCAATTATGCGGCCGATATGGGCTTCTTCAAAGACGCCCTGCCCGCCCCGCCGGACTATGTCCAGAAGCGCGTCGAGGAGATCGCCCGGAAGGGTGAGATCGAGAAAGAGCTGGCCGCATGCGGGCTCCGTTCCAAGGAATACGAGCAGGGCCTGAAGATGCTCATGGCCTATGACAAGAAGGCCATGTCGGGGCACGCCGAGCTCGGGGCCTGGATCCTGGCGGGCCGGAACCTGCTCTTCCGGGCTGAGGCCTCTTATCTGCTGCTCAGAGCCCGGCAGGGACACGGCCAAGCCGTGGTCTCCAACGGCGTCGCGGGTGATATCGATGCGGCTCAGGCGGCCGATGCCAGGCTCCTCCTCGCGTCAATGCGGTTCCTTCGGCACGAGACGGAGGCGGCCGTGGCGGAGCGGATCAAGCCTTCGCGGACCGCCGAGATCATGAGCTGGATGTATGATCCGATGGAGGCGGCCCTCTCGCGCCTGGCGGCAGGGACCTCCGCCATCGAACGGAAGTAGGGGACGGTCATGGACGAGAAGCCGTCGGCGGGCCACAGCGGCCGCGTCGCGTCTCTCGACGCCCTGCGGGGCTTCGACATGTTCTGGATCGTCGGCGGCGATGCGATCTGCCGGGCCCTGCCGGCGGTCACCCAGGCGCCCTGGGCCCGCTTCCTCGCCGGCCAGGTCGAACACAAGCCCTGGGCCGGTTTCACCTTCTACGATCTGATCTTTCCGCTCTTCCTGTTCATCATCGGGGCCGTCTTCCCGTTCTCGCTCCTCAAGCGGGTCGAGCGCGGCGAAAGCCGGCGGGTGATCCATCTTCACGTTCTCAAACGGTCGTTCCTCCTCATCCTTCTCGGCCTCCTCGTCTCGGGGCTTTTCAAGTTCGACTTTGCGAACATGCGCTGGTCGGGGGTGCTGCAGCGGATCGGCCTTTGCTATCTCCTCGTGGCCTTGCTCGTCCTTCACACCAAGATCAAGACCCAGGTCGCCGTTTTCGCCGGGGTGCTCCTTCTGTATTGGGCGGCCATGGCCCTCATTCCCGTGCCGGGACACGGGGCGGGCGTGATGACGCCGGAAGGCTCGCTCCATAGCTTCATCGACCAGAAGGTACTGCCGGGCAAGATCTCGGAGGAGTTCTACGGCCCGGGGGACAGCATGGGCGTCGCCGGGACGTTCCCGGCCGCCTGTTCGCTCCTCCTCGGCGTCTTCGCCGGCTATTGGCTCAAGTCGGGTCGGAGCGGGAGGAAGAAGGCCCTCGGGCTGGCCCTGGCCGGGGTCGCCTGCCTCGGGCTGGGCCATCTTTGGAGCCTGGCCTTTCCGATCATCAAGCACATCTGGTCGAGCTCCTACGTCCTCTGGGGAGGAGGCTGGTCCCTTCTCCTGGCCGCGCTTTTCTACTGGCTCATCGACGTCAAGGGATGGAAGGGCTGGTCCGTTTTCTTCACGATCATCGGCGTCAACGCCATCCTGATCTACTTCGGACAGGAGGTCGTCGATTTCGACGGCATCGCGCGGTTCTTCCTGGGCGGCGTCGAAAGCCACGCGGCGGCCCTGGCCCCGCTCGTCATCCCCGTCGGGGCCCTGGCGGCGAGATGGGTCCTGCTGGCCTTCCTGGACCGGCGCCGGATCTACTTCAAGATCTGATCCGGCCGGGCCCGCCGTCGTCCGGGGCAGGCTTTATTTTTCCGGCGAAATACTATAAAATAACTAGGAATTAGACGTCGCTCGCGAGGAGGAGACGCAAGTATGAAGCCCCGTGAGATCGTTCCCGATGTGTTCTATGTCGGCGCCGTGGACTTCGACCGCCGTCTGTTCGATTCCCTGATCCCGCTGCCGGACGGCACCAGCTACAACTCGTATCTCGTCCGCGGCCGCGACAAGACCGTTATCATCGACGCCGTCGAGCCGGCGAAACTCGCGACCCTCGAGGCCTATCTCGCCGACGTGCCCAAGATCGATTTCGTCGTGTCCAACCATACCGAGCAGGACCACTCGGGCGGCATCCCCTGGCTCCTGGCCCGATACCCCGAGGCGACGGTCCTCTCGTCGGAAACGGCCAAGCCGATGCTCGTCGACCACGTGGCCATCGAACCGGCCCGCATCCGGACCGTCGCCGACGGCGAACGGCTCGAGCTCGGCGGCAAGACCCTGCGCTTCATTGACACGCCGTGGGTCCATTGGCCCGAGACCATGTCGACCTATCTCGAGGAGGACAAGATCCTCTTCAGCTGCGACTGGTTCGGCTCGCACCTGGCCCAGACGGAGTTGTTCGTCGACTGCGTGGACTGCATCATGGCCGAGGCCAAGCGCTATTACGCGGAGATCATGATGCCCTTCCGCAAGATCATCCAGAAGAACCTGGACAAGATCAAGGACCTCGAGATCAGGCTGATCGCCCCGAGCCACGGGCCGATCCAGCGGGATCCGCAGTCCGTGATCGAGGCCTACCGCGACTGGAGCGACGACAAGCCGCACAACACGGTCGTCATGCCCTGGGTATCCATGCACGGCTCGACGGCGGCCATGGTCGAGCGCCTGACGGCGGCCCTGGTCGAGCGGGGCGTCCGGGTCCTGCCCTTCAACATGGCCTCCGCCGACATCGGCCAGCTGGCCATGGCCCTGGTCGACGCCGCGACCATCGTTGTGGCCTGCCCGACCGTTCACGTCGGCCCGCACCCGGCCGTCTACAATGCCGTCGTCCTGGCCAATGCCCTGCGGCCCAAGGCCCGCTTCGCCGCGATCATCGGGAGCTATGGCTGGGCCGGGAAGATGGTCGATGGCCTCAAAGGGGCCATGCCCAACCTCAAGGTCGAGATGCTGCCGTCGGTCATCGCCAAGGGCCTGCCGAAGCCGGCCGACCTGCAGGACCTCCAAGCCCTGGCCGACGTTATCGCCGCCAAGCACAAAGAGCTTGCGCTCTCCTAGACGCGGCCGCGGCGTTCCAAAAAATCGACGATCTTGACGCTCCCGGACGGGAGGGGATATCTCCGGACGGTTTTGAGGGAGACCCAGCGCCGCCGGGGCCCGAGCTCGAGATCGCGATCCTCGAGCCGGCCGCTGAAGGCGTGGAGGGTCGCCTCGAAGCGGGTGTAGGCGTGCCGGACCGTCGTCAGCCGGCGGATCGCCGCGAGGCCCGCCCCGAGCTCCTCGCGGATCTCGCGGCGAAGGGCGGCCGTCAGGCTCTCGCCCGGCTCGACCTTGCCGCCGGGGAATTCCCAGAGGCCGGCCAGCAGGCCGCCGGCGGGCCTTTCCTGGAGCAGCACCCGGCCGTCCTTCTCGATGACGGCGACGACGACCTCGATCTTCTCGACCCCCAGCCTTTTCGGCAGAGGGATCGTCTCTTGGATGCCTTCGCGGGCGGCCCGGCAGGAGCCGCGGACGGGGCACGCCAGGCATTGGGGGCTGCGGCTGCGGCAGACAAGGGCGCCGAGCTCCATGAGGGCCTGGTTGAAATCGCCCGGCGAGGAGGCGGGGAAGACCCGGTCCAGGAACGGGCGGAGGTCTTTGTCGAGGCGCGCTTCGGCCCGGCCTCGCAACGCCCGCACGCGCATGAGCACACGGCGGACGTTGGCGTCGATGACCCGCTCGGGCTTGCCGAAGGCGATGCTGAGCACGGCGGCGGCCGTGTAAGGGCCGAAACCGGGCAGGCGCCGCAGCGCCGCCTCGTCCGACGGCAGCCTGCCGCGGTGGTCCCTGACCACGGTCTTGGCCGCCCGATGAAGATTACGGGCCCTTTGGTAGTAACCCAGACCCTGCCATTCCCGGAGGACTTTGCGGAGAGGGGCGCGGGCCAGGCTCGGGATGTCGGGGAAGACCCTCATCCAGCGCTTGTAGTGGGGGATGACGGCCGGCACGGTCGTCTGCTGCAGCATGATCTCGGAAACCCAGATGCGGTAGGGGTCCCGCGTCCGACGCCAAGGCAGGTCCCGGCGCCCGGCCCGATACCAGGCCAGGAGCCGATCGGCGAAGCTACTTTTTTTCAGCGGGCTTCTCTTCCGCTTTCGGCGCGGCCGCCTGCCAGTCCTTGGCGTCCTTGGGCCAGGTCTGAAGGAACGACGAGTCGACGAGCAGGAGATAGCCGAGCCCGGGGCTCTTGACGGCCACCTGTTTCTTCGCCGCGTCCTCCCGACCGACGACGAGGACGATCTCCCGGCCCTTGTTCTGCGAGTCGCGGGTGCGGATGCGGATCTCCGAGCCGGGTTCGAGCCCGTAGGGCGCGAGCGGTCCGGGGTTGTCGACGAACGACGCGGCCTCGAGGTCGGAGACCTTGCGGATGAAGTCCTCGACCTTGGCGCGGTCGGCCTCGGCCTTGGCGGGACCCTCGAGGGTCCATTTGTCGCCGTCGCCCGACTTTTCTTTGACGGCGGCGATCTCGACGCCGTCCCTCTTCAGGGAGATCCGGTCCGCGTCCCAGGAATAGAAATCGGCGATCTTCTTCTCCCGCAGCTCGTCGGCCTTACGGTCGAGATCGGCGAGGAGCGTCGCCGCGTCGAAGCTGACGATCTTGGTCGACGGCGAGGCCGTCGCGTAGGCGTTCTCGCCCGCCTTGTGCAGGGCGAAGACGATCTCCTGGCTCGCCGACGGCAGAGAAAGCGCGACCTCGAACTCGGGCTTGTCGAGGCCGAACTCCTTGAGGGAGGCCGCCGTCTTGGCCTCGGCTACGAAGGCCTTGGCCCGGAGAGACGAGAGGGATTCGAGCAGGGCCTCGATCTTGGCTTTGGCGGCAAGCGAGGCCACGGGGGCCTTGAGGAACCAACCGGCCTCTTCTTTGGCGGCCTGCCAGGCGGCGTCCTTGGCCTTGACCCGGACCGAGCGGACGTCGGCCGCGGTGAACTTGAAGACCTCCTTCTCGCGGAAATCGAAGACGGGCCTGTCGAGCGTCGTCTTCAGGCTCGAGGCGAGGAGGACGAGACGCGGATCGCCCTCCCGCTGGGCGAAGAGGCTCTTGTCGAGAGGGTTCTCCATGCCGACAAGAAGGCGCACCGGAGCGTCCTGGCCTTTGACCCAAAGCGAGACCTCGGTCGTCGGGATCTCATAGGCTTTGGGGTCCTTGGCCTCCTTCTCAACAACACGTTCGATCCGCAGCGAGGCCAAGGCCTCGACCAGATTCGAAGCCTCGGTTTGGTCTGCCGCCGCCTGGATCGGCGAGGTCAACCGCCAGGGCCCCGTCCCTTCCCGCTCGAGGGTCAGGGCCTCGAGGCCGTGGACGAGGCTCAATTTATGGATGTCGGCGGCGGTCAGGCTGATGAGCGTCTTCGACCGCTCGTCGGCGGCCTTCGTCTTGGCTCCCCGGGAATCGAAATAGAGGACCAGGGCCAGGATGACGGCAAAGGCGCCGAGCAGGATGAGCGTCGTCTTGGGCTTCACAGCGACCTCCTGCGCATCCAGACAGAAACGCCGAGAAGGAGGACGGCCAACGGCAGGATCACGACGCTGACGAGGAAGAGCAGGCGGCCCTGCGAGGGCGTCAGGGCGATCGTCCGCGGGGACTGCGTCCTGGGCTGGATGGCGATCAGGTCGGATTCCTCCGTCAGCCAGTTGGCCACGTTGAGGAAGAAGTTGCCGTTGCCGGACAGGGCATAATAATGGTTCCTGACGAAGTCCGAGTCGCCGATGACGGCGATGCGGGTCTCTTTTTCATCGGCGGGCTTGGTCTCGGCCGCGGGAGACGTCGCGGGTTTGGCCTTGAAGCTCTCGACGGCGGCCAGACCGATCGGGCCCTGCTTGTCCTTGGCCGCGTTGAACTTGACGTCCTTCTGGTCGAGCTCGCGTTCGGACCAGGAGTTGGGGCTCGTCTTGGCCAGCACGGTCACCGTCGCGCCCTCGGGCTTGGCCTCGCCCGCCTCGACCGACCGGGCGTAGGGATAGAAGGTGGCGTAGGAGAACTTGGCGGTGATGGCGTGGCTCTCGTACTCCGTGACGACGGGCATGAAATAATCGCCGCCGAGGAGACGCGAGACCGTGTCGATGACGATATCGTTGTCGAGCCTGAAGCCGTAGCCGGCCAGGAACGCCGGCAGGGTGGTCGCCGTCTCAGGGTCGACCATGAAGAGGACCCGGCCGCCGGCCGCGAGATAGGCCTTGAGCGTTTCGTATTCGTTCGCCACCAGGTCCTTCTGCGGCCCGGGGACGACGAGGAGAGCGCAGTCCTTGGGGAAGCGGTCGGCAAGGGCGAGGGTCTGCTTCTTGACCTCGTAGCCGAGCTTCTCGAGATCGGCCTTGAGGGTCGAGTAGCCGTTATCGCCCGATTCCTCGATCGACTCCTCGCCGTGGCCCTCGAGGAAGTAGATGACCTTCTTCTCGGCCCGGGTGGCCTTGATCAGGGCGTTGGTGAGGTCCTCTTCCGTGGTCGTGGTGATGCGGCCTTCCTTGTCCCCGGCCTCGATGACCGTCGTCCCGTCCTGGGTCACGGAATAGCGCTTGACCAGCCCGGGATTCTTGTCCGGGTCGATGAACTCGTATTTCACGCGGGAGGAGTGATAGGCATAGATCTTGAGCAGGTTTTCCATGGCCGCCCGGCCGTAATTGCCCTCGCGGAAGAAGCCCTTGAAGCTGACGTCGGTCTTGAGGGCCTTGAGGACGGCGATGGACTGGTCGGACAGGCTGTGGACCTTGGCCGCCGTGAAATCGGCCCGGTAATTGTGTTTGGCCAGGAAATAGTTGGCCAGGCCGAGAATGGCCAGGACGAGGACGATGATGAGGGCCAGGTTTCCCGAATAAAGGAGCGATCGCCTCTGAAACCTCCGGGAGAGCGAGGCGCGGTTGAGCAGGATGTAGCCGACGAGGGCGGCGGCGCCAAGGGCGACGGCGATGAGGGCCGCCGTCTTCCGCTGCGGCCAGATGATCCAAGCGGCCAGGCCCAGGGTGATGAGAACGGCCGCGGCGCTATTGAGATGTTTCTTGAGGGCGTCCATGTCTTACCTCCAGCGCCGGGACTGGATGACCGAGTGGGTCAGGAAGAGGGCGAAGAAGGAGAAGGTCAGGAAATAGACGAGGTCCTTCGTGTCCAGGATGCCCTGGGTCATCTGTCCGAAATGATCGGAGAAGGAGAGATATCCGACGACCGTCCGCCAGTTCCCTCCGCCGGACGAGGTCACCCAGTTCAGGACGAGGAGCAGGAGCAGGGTGACGAAGGTCAGGAAGGCGGCCACGATCTGGTTCTCGGTGAGGGAGGAGAAGAACAGTCCGATGGCCAGGAACAGGGCCCCCGCCAGGAACAGGCCCAGGTAGCCGGTGAGCCACGGGGCGATCTCCGGATTGCCGGTGGCGAAGGCGAAGATCGAGAGGATGGCCGTCAGGCCGAGCATGATCAGCCACATGACCAGGGCGGCGATGTATTTTCCGAGCACGATCTCGCCGACCGATAGGGGAGAGGTGAACAGAAGCTCGTCCGTGCCGTTCTTCTTCTCCTCGGCCAGGAGCCGCATGGTCAGGAGCGGCGCGACGAGGACGAGGATGATGGTCATGTTGTGGAAGAGGGGCGAGAAGACCATCTCGTTGATGTTGATCTGCTGGGCGTAATAGGGGTTCTGGGCCATCTGCATGGCCGTGGCGTTAAACCAGGAGACGAGGCTGTAGAAGAAGTAGCCGACGAGCAGGAGAAAGCCGGTGATCACGACATAGGCGATGGGCGAGCCGAAATAGGCCCGCACTTCCCTTTTGACGAGGGATCCGATGTTGGTCATTGTTCGAGCCCTCCCGCGACGATCTTCATGTAGAGCTCCTCGATGCCGGCGACGGAGCGCATCTCCTTGAGGCCCAGGCCCTTGTCGAGGGCCAGGCGGGCGACGTCGTCCCGGAGGTCGCGGCCGCGCGGCCATTCGACGCGGATCTCGTCGCCTTCGAGAGAGGAGCTCCCGACGCCGGGCACGGTCTTGAAGAGCAGGGCCTCGGCGGGCCCCGCGCTCCGGAGCCGCAGCAGGACCCCGTCGTTCTTCTCGAAGGAGGCGGCCAGCTCGGCCAGCGATCCCGAGGCCTTGAGGCGGCCGTGGTCGATGATGACGACCCCGTCGCAGACCTGGGTGACCTCGGGCAGGATGTGCGTCGAAAGGAGGATCGTGTGCTCGCCGCGCAGGCTGCGGATGAGCTCGCGGATCTCCCGGATCTGGGCCGGGTCGAGGCCGATCGTCGGCTCGTCGAGGACGAGGACCTTGGGGTCGTGGATCATGGCCTGGGCGATGCCGACGCGCTGCTTGTAGCCCCGGGAGACGTTCCGGATCAGGCGCCGGCGGACGTCGCCGAGCCCGGCCGATCCGACCACCCTGGCCACGGCGGCCTTGCGCTTGGCCTTGGGGACCTTCTTGATCTCCGCCACGAAGGCCAGATACGACTCGACGGTCATGTCCTGGTAAAGGGGCACGACCTCGGGGAGATAGCCGATGGAGCGCTTGACGTCGTCCGGCTTGTCGAAGACATCGAACCCGGCGACCACGGCCCGGCCGGAGGTGGCCGGCAGATAGCCGGTCAGGATGCGCATCGTCGTCGTCTTGCCGGCCGCGTTCGGCCCGAGCAGGCCCCAGATGCGGCCGGCCTCGACGCCGAACGTCAGGCCGCGGACGGCTTCGAGCTCCCCATATTTCTTGGTGAGCCCTTGGACTTCGATCATGTTCACCTCCGCTGTCTATAAGGTTCCCGAACCTCGGTGGGGCCCCCGTCGTTGCGTCACATGCGTTCGGGCGGGGGGATGCCCATGAGCCCCAGGGCCGTGCGCAGCTGCTCCTGGATCGTCTTCAGGACGAGGAGGCGGAAGGCCCGGATCTCCGGGTCCTCTTCGGCGAGGACCGGATACTTATGGTAGTAGCCGTTGAGCTTCTGGCAGAGAAGGAAGGCGAACTTGGCCAGGTGGGAGAACTCCAGGGCGGCCGCCGACCGCAAGACCTCCTCCTCGAGCGAGGCGGTCGTCAGGATGAGGTCCCAGAAATCGGCCGTTTCCGGGGCGGAGAGCCCGGCCGGGATGAGGGGCCGGCCGTCCGACGGGGGGACGATGTCGGCCTCGGTCAGGCCGAATCGCTCCTGGAGCTTACGGAAGATGCTGGCCAGCCGGACGGCGGTATATTGAAGGTAGGGGCCGGTCTCGCCTTCGAAGCTCAAGGCTTCCTCGAAATCGAAGACGATGACCGAGTTGCGGGCGAACTTGAGCATGAAATAGCGCAGGGCCCCGGTGGCGATCTCCCGGGCGGTCTTGCGCCGCTCGGCCGCGGGCCGGCACGGGTCCCGTTTCGCGATCTCGGCCTCGGCCTTGGCCTCGAGCCGGTCGAGGAGATCGTCGGCCTTGACGCCCAGCCCCTTCCGCCCGGAAACCTCGAGGAACGAGCGGTCTTTCTCCTCCTCCGAGGCGACGTAGCCGAGCTCGCCCAGGCTCTTGGGCGAAAGAGCGACCATCTCGTAAGAGAAATGGACGGACTTGGCGGCCTGGGCCTCGAAATGCAGGGAGCGCAATCCCTGGACGACGACTTTCTGAAGATAGGATTGGCGGGTGTCGATGACGTTGTAGACCTTGGTCGCCGCGCCGAATCCGGGCCTTGCCGGGGTCGGCTCGGACGTCGAGATCCAGAGGGCCCGGCCGTCCGACTCGGCGAACGGCTCGTAGTAGAAGTCCTGGCCGAGCAGACCGAACTTCCAGAGCTGGTAGGCGATGTCCTTGCCGACGTAGGTCACCGTGCCGTCGGAGCGGACGATGATCTTCTCCCGCTCGTCCTCGTCCTCGAGCCGCATGACCCAGCAGCCCTTGTTGTCGCCGTCCTCGGCGAAAACGATGGCCTGGCGCTCCTTGAGCAGCGCGAAGGCCTTCTCCCAGAACTTGAGGTGGAGGATGGTGCTTTCGCAGGGGAGGACGTCGTAGCCGATGCCGAGCCGGGCCATGGTCGCCAGGTGGGCCCGGACGATGCGCCGCGAGACGTAACGGGACAGGGCGTATTCCGGATCGAGGCCGTGCTCGATCCGCTGCATGATCTCCGATTTCCGGCCGTGCGACTCGGGGTGGGAGGCGAGATAAGCCGAGACCCGGGCGTAGAGGTCCCAGCAATAGTAATCGAATTTGCCGCGGAGCCGCTCCAGGTCCTCGATCGACTTCCCCTCGAGCTCGAGGAGGCCGAAGACGACGTCGACGACCTGGACGCCCGTGTCGTCGATGTAGTTCTGGACCTCGACGCGCTCGCCCTTGTAGCGCAGGGCCCGGGCCAGCGTGTCGCCGAGGCAGGCGTTGCGGAGATGGCCGATGTGGGCCGCTTTGTTCGGGTTGATGTTGGTGTGCTCGATGACGATCTTGCCTTCCTCGGGGGCGAGCGAGGCGCGGCCGGCCCGGCGGACCGTATCCGCGAAGACGGCCGACTTGTCGAGCCAGAGGTTGACGAAGCCGCCCCCGGCCACCTCGGCCTTGGCCAAGCCCTCGACCCCGGTCAAACGGCCCGCGGCGTCCTGGGCGATGGCCCGCGGCGGCCGCTTGAGGGTCTTGGCCAGCTGGAAGGGGAAGGTCAGGGCCAGGTCGCCCATCTTCGGATCGGGCGTCGGGGCCATGTCGAGGTCTGCGACCGTGAGCGGGTAGACGTCCTTCAGCCGCTCGTAAATCGCTTCTTTCAAAAGAGTTTTGAAGGCGATCATGTTCGGTCGTCTATTATAGCAAAATCATCCCGCGCGGCAAGCTCGCGGCGACTTGCGGGACGAGCGGAGTTGTGATAATTTTGGGCTTCGCTCTCCACATGAAAGGAAGGACCATGAAGAAGACGCGCTTCAACGAGCTTCATCACAAGCTGGGCGGCAAGATGATCGAGTTCGTCGGCTGGGAAATGCCGGTCGAATATTCGGGGATCATCCCCGAGCACATGGCCGTCCGCGCCAAGGCCGGCCTCTTCGATGTCAGCCATATGGGCGAGATCCTGGTCACCGGGAAGGACGCCCTCAAATACGTGCAGTGGCTGACCCCGAACGACGCCGGGAAGCTCGTTCCGGGCCAGGTCCAATACACGGCCCTCATGACCCCCGCTTCCACGTTCGTCGACGACATGCTCGTCTACTGCATGGGGCCGGAGGAATACTTCCTGGTCGTCAACGCGGCCAACGACGACAAGGACTTCGCCTGGATCGCCGGTCGCACCGGCGGTTTCGCCGTCAAGGTCGAGCACCAGAGCGACATCTATTCCCAGCTCGCCCTCCAGGGCCCGCTCGCCGAGACCCTCCTCCAGCCGTTGACGGACATCGACCTCGCCTCCATGAAGTCCTTCCACTGGGCCAAGGGCAAGGTCGCCGGCAAGGCCTGCCTGGTCTCGCGGACAGGGTACACGGGCGAGGACGGCTTCGAGATTTACACGACCGACCCCGCCCCGCAGGTCATCTGGTCGAGCCTCATCGGGAAGGGCGGGCCGCTCGGCCTCCTGCCGATCGGCCTCGGCGCCCGCGACACCCTGCGGCTCGAGTCGAAGCTCATGCTCTACGGCAACGACATCTCGGACAAGACGACCGTCCTCGAGGCCGGCCTCAAGTGGATCGTCAAGCTCGACAAAGGCGACTTCCTCGGCAAGCCGGTCATCGAGAAGCAGCTCCGGGCCGGCCTGACCCGCAAGCTCGTCGGCTTCGAGCTCGCCGAGGCCGGCGTGGCCCGGCCCCACTACCCGGTCTTCTACCAGGGCCGGAAGGTGGCCGAGGTGGCGTCCGGGACCTTCTCGCCGCTCCTGAAGAAGTCCATCGGCCTCGTCTACCTGCCCATCGAGGGCGAGGCGGTCGGGACCGAGTTCGAGATCGAGATCCGCGGCAAGCGGCTCAAGGCCCGCGTCATCCCCACGCCCTTCTACAAAAGGGCCAAGAAATAACCGAGTTCCCATCCCGAAGGAGGTTTTCATGTATCCGAACGAGTTCCGCTACACCAAGGACCACGAGTGGGTCAAGCTCGAGGGCGACGAGGCCGTCGTCGGCATCACCGATTTCGCCCAGAACCAGCTCGGCGACATCATCTATGTCGAGCTTCCGGCCGTCGGCAAGGCGCTCGACGCCCACCAATCCCTCGGCGTCGTCGAATCCGTCAAGTCGGTCTCCGACGTCTATGCCCCGATCGCGGGCGTCGTCACCAAGGTCAACGAGGCCCTGGCCACGACGGCCGACCTCCTCAACAAGGACCCCCACGGCCAAGGCTGGATCGCCCGGATCAAGGTCCATGACAAGAAGGGCCTCGACAGTCTCTTCACGGTCGGCGACTACGAGAAATTCCTGGAGGGGCTCGAGCACTGAGGCCCGTCCGGCCAAAGGGGTTTTTCCATGAGCTATCTCTCTCTCAGCGATAAAGACAAGGCCGAGATGCTGGCCCGGACGGGGGCGGCGAAGATCGAAGATCTCTTCGGCTGCATCCCCGATGGCGTCCGGCTCAAGCGGCCGCTCGACCTGCCGGCCGCCCGATCGGAGTTGGAGCTCGTCCGGACGATCGACGGGATCGGCGGCAAGAACACGTTCGGCGGGCATCTCTCGTTCTTGGGCGGCGGAGCCTACGACCACTTCATCCCGACGGTCGTTGACTACCTGAGCTCGAGGGGCGAGTTCGTCAGCCCCTACACGCCCTACCAGCCCGAGGTCAGCCAGGGGACGCTGCAGCTCATCTTCGAGTTCCAGACCCTGATCTGCCAGCTCGCCGGCCTCGATGTCGCCAACGACTCGCTTTACGACGGGTCGACGGGAGCGGCCGAGGCCGTCCTGATGGCCCACCGGGTCACGAGCCGCGACAAGGTCGTCCTGGCCCAGTCCCTCCATCCGCAGTACCGCGAGGTCGTCCGGACCTACATCAAGAATCTCGGCGTCACCGCCGTCGAGGTCGGCTTCGGGCCCGACGGCCGGATCGACCAGGTGGCGCTGGCGAAGGCCCTTGACGACAAGACGGCTGCTGTCGTCTATCAGTCGCCGAACTTCTTCGGCGTCGTCGAAGATGTCAAGGCCCTCTCGGAGACCGCCCACGGCGTCAAGGCCCTGTCCGTCGCCGTCGTGACCGAGGCCCTGTCGCTCGGCCTCCTCGAGGCGCCGGGCCGGCTCGGCGCCGACATCGTCACCGGCGAGGCCCAATCGTTCGGCCTGCCGCTGAGCTTCGGCGGCCCCTACCTCGGCTTCATGGCCTGCAAGAAGGACTATCTCCGCCAGATGCCGGGCCGCGTCACCGGCCAGACCAAGGACACCGAGGGCCGGCGCGGCTTCGTCCTGACTCTGGCCACCCGCGAGCAGCACATCCGCCGCGAGCGGGCCACTTCGAATATCTGTTCGAACCAGGCCCTGTGCGCCCTGCGGGCCACGATCTTCATGGAGACCCTGGGCAAGCAGGGGCTGCGCGAGCTGGCCTGGCAGAACGCCCAGAAGGCCGCCTACGCGGCCGAAAAGCTGCGCGGGATCAAAGGGGTCAAGAAGAGGTTCACGGGCCCGTTCTTCAACGAATTCGTCGTCTCTTTGCCCAAGCCTTGGGCCGTGGTCGATGCCGGGCTCAAGGCCAAGGGGATCGTCGGCGGTTACGGCCTGCAGGCCGACTATCCCGACCTCGACCGTGCGGCCGTCGTCTGCGTCACCGAGCTCAGGACCAAGGACGAGATCGACCGCCTGGCGCGGACGCTCAAGGAGGTGCTCGGATGATCAAAGTGATCCGCGAACCCCTCATCTTCGAGATCAGCGAGGCCGGCAAGCGGGCCGCCGAGCTGCCCGCCCTGGACGTTCCCGAGGCCAAGGACCTGCTCGGCGGCGTGCCCCTGCGCCGTGAGCTCGAGGACTTCCCCGAGGTCTCGGAAACCGAGATCACCCGCCATTTCACCCGCCTGTCGCAGAAGAACTACTGCGTCGACCTCGGCCTCTACCCGCTCGGCTCCTGCACGATGAAGTACAATCCCAAGATCAACGAGCGGCTCTCGGCCCACCCGGCGTTCGCGGCCTCCCACCCCCTGGCCTCCGCGGATCTCGTCCAGGGCAGCCTCGAGGTGCTCAAGACGCTCGAGGGCCTTCTCTGCGAGATCGCCGGCATGGACGCCTTCACCCTGCAGCCCGCGGCCGGGGCCCACGGCGAGCTCACCGGCATGATGCTCATCCGCGCCGCCCTCGAGGCCCGGGGCAACGCCCGGAAGTACGTCCTCATCCCGGACTCGGCCCACGGCACGAACCCGTCATCGGCCCACATCTGCGGCTACTCCGTCAAGGAGATCAAGTCCAACGAAAACGGGACGATCGATCTGGCCTCCCTCGAACAGGAGATGACGGACGAGGTCGCCGCCCTGATGGTGACCAATCCCAACACGCTCGGCGTCTTCGAGTCCGACATCTGCCGGATCGCCGAGACCGTCCACGCCAAGGGCGGCTTCGTCTACATGGACGGGGCCAACATGAACGCCCTGACCGGCGTCGTCCGGCCCGGCGACATGGGCGTCGACGTCCTGCACATCAACCTCCACAAGACGTTCTCGACCCCGCACGGCGGCGGCGGGCCGGGCTCGGGCCCGGTCGGCGTCAAGGCCGAGCTCGCGCCGTTCCTCCCCGTGCCGGTCATCACCGGGAAGGCCGGGCGCTTGGCCCTCGACTTCGACCGGCCGCGCTCGATCGGCCGCGTCCGGGCCTACTTCGGCAACTTCTCGGTCGTCGTCCGGGCCCTCTGCTACATCCTGACCCTCGGCCCCAAGGGCGTCCGGGAGATCGCCGAGTTCGCCGTCCTCAACGCCAACTACATCCGCAAGAGCCTGGAAGGGGATTACGACCTCAAATACAAGACGGCCTCCATGCACGAATGCGTCTTCTCCGACAAACTCCAGAAGGAGTTCGGGGTCACGAACCTCGACATCTCGAAGAGGCTCATCGACTTCGGCGTCCACCCGCCGACGATGTCCTTCCCGCTCATCGTCCACGGCGCCCTGATGATCGAGCCGACGGAGACCGAGAGCCGGCGCGACATCGATCACTTCATCGAGGCCATGAAAGCCATCGCCAAGGAGGCCCGGGAGACCCCGGACGTGCTCCACGGCGCCCCTCATGTCACCTACGTCAGCCGACTTGACGAAGTCGCCGCGGCCAAGTTCCCGGTCCTGCGTTGGGAAAAGAAGCCCTAGATGTCGGTCCAGGACCTGATCCTCGGGCTGCACCGGTTCTGGGCCGGGCAAGGGTGCTATCTGGCTCAGACCTACGACGTCGAGGTCGGGGCCGGGACGATGACCCCGGACACCTTCTTCAGGGTCCTGGACAAGCGGGACTGGCGGGTCGGCTACGTCCAGCCCTCTCGGCGGCCCGATGACGGCCGCTTCGGCGAGAATCCGAACCGGGTCCAGAAGCACTTCCAATACCAGATCATCATGAAGCCGTCGCCAGCCGCGATCCAGGACATCTACGTTCAGAGCCTGCGCGGGCTCGGCATCGCCCTCGAGGACCACGACCTCCGCTTCGACGAGGACAACTGGGAGTCGCCGACGATCGGCGCCTGGGGCGTGGGCTGGCAGGTCCTGCTCGACGGCCTCGAGATCACCCAGTTCACGTATTTCCAGCAATGCGGCGGCATTGAGCTTGCCCCCGTCCCGGTCGAGATCACCTACGGGCTCGAGCGGCTGGAGATGTTCCTCGAACAGAAGGACGACATCTACGACCTCGACTGGTCGGCGGACGTCAGCTACCGCGACCTGCGCCTGCGCGAGGAGAAGGAGTTCTCCGAATACAACTTCAATGCCGCCTCGGTGGCCATGCTCCGCCAGGCCTTCAACGCCTGCCAGAAAGAGGCGGGGCGCCTCGCGGCCAAGGGCCTGCTCCTGCCGGCCTACGACATGTGCCTCAAGTGCTCCCACAACTTCAACCTGCTCGATTCCCGCGGGGCGATCAGCGTCACGGAGCGGGTCAAGATGATCTCCCAGATCCGGGCCCTGGTCAACGACATCGCCCGGCGCTATACCGGCGGGAAGGACGGCGCGTGATGGAGTTCCTGCTCGAGCTGCTGACGGAGGAGCTTCCGGCCTCCCACATCCGCGCCGCTCTCGATAAGCTTGAGGCCGGATTCCGCCAGGAGCTCCTCGAGGCCCGCATCGAGGTCCGTTCGCTCAAGACCTTGGCCACGCCGCGGCGGCTCGTGGTGGCCGGCGATCTCGCCGAAGGTCAGCAGGACCGCGAAGAGACCGTCACCGGGCCGCCGCTCGCGATCGCCAAGGGCCCCGACGGCGCTCTGACCCCGGCCGGCAAGGGCTTCGCCCGGTCCCAGGGGATCGATGAGAGCCGGCTCGAGGCCGTCCAGACCCCCAAGGGAACATACCTCGGTTTTAAGCGCAGGGCCAAGGGCACGCCGACCTCCGAGATCCTAGCCGTCGCCGTCCCCCGCCTCCTCGGCTCTCTGACCTTCCCGAAGATGATGCGCTGGGCCTCGAGCCCGTTCCGCTTCTCTCGGCCCATCCACAACCTGCTCTGCGTTTTCGGCGGCGCCGTCGTGCCGACCTCCTTCGAGGGCTTCCCGGCCTCCGACGGGACGGTCGGGCACCGGATCGCGGCCCCGGGCCCGGTCAAGGCCGTCGACTTCGCGTCCTACAGCGAGGCCCTCCGGAAGAGCTTCGTCCTTGTCGATCCGGCCGAGCGCAAGGTCGTGATCCGGGCCCAGATCGAGGCGGCCCTGGCCCCTCTCGAGGCCTCGGCCTATCCCGACGAGGATCTGCTGGATGACCTGACCCTCAACGTCGAACATCCCCTCGTCGTCCTCGGGGCGTTTCCCGAGACCTACCTGAGCCTGCCCCTCGAGGTCCTGTCCACGGCCATGCGCGAAGGCCAGCATCTCTTTTCCGTGGTCCGCGCCGGCCGGCAGCTGCCGTATTTCCTCGGGGTGGCCGACGCGCCGGGGGACGCCAAAGGTCTCATCCGCCGCGGCAACGAGCGCGTGCTCCGGGCCCGTCTCGAGGACGCCCGGTTTTTCTGGGACCAGGACCGCAAGGTCCCGTTGGCCGAGCGGGCCGCCGGCCTAAAGAACGTCCTGTTCCAGGAGAAGCTCGGCACCTACGAGGACAAGACCCAGCGCCTGAAGAAGATCGCGGCCTATCTCTGTGACAAGATGGGCGCGGCCGAGGTCAAGGCGGCCGCCGTCGAGGCCGCCGCGCTCTGCAAGGCGGACCTCGTGACCGAGATGGTCAAGGAGTTTTCGGGCCTTCAGGGCCGCATGGGCGGCCTCTATGCCCGCCAGGAGGGGCTGCCGGAGGCCGTCGCCGACGCCATCTATGAGCATTATCAGCCGGGCAGCCTCGAGGACGCGTCTCCGGCCTCGACCGCCGGGGCCATCCTCTCGATCGCCGACAAGATGGACTCGATCGTCGGCGCCATCGGCGTCGGCCTGCAGGCCACCGGCTCGAGCGATCCTTTCGGCCTCCGCCGCAACGCGCACGGCGTCTGCAAGGTCGTCCTCGACCGCAGGCTCAGGTTCTCGTTCCCGCTCCTGCTCGACCGCGTGTTGGCCATCACAGGCGACCGCCTGAGCCTCGAACGTCCTGCCGTCAAGGCCGCCTGCCTGGACTTCTTCGCCGGCCGCATGCGCTTCATCCTGGAGAAGCAGGGCTACCGTTATGACCTCGTCGGCGCCGCCCTGGGGCCCGGCCTCGATCAGATCGTCGATGTCCAGTCCCGCGTCGAGGCCCTGGACGCGCTCAAATCCAGCCCCCAGTTCGAGCCGTTCATCCTCATGGCCAAGCGGATCAACAACATCCTGAAGGGGCTCCCCGCGGCCAAGGTCAATCCCGATCTCTTCGCGGAAAAGGAGGAGCGCGAGCTCTACTCGACGCTATCGATCATCAGCAGCAATGCCCAGCCCATGATCGCCCGCGGCGACTTCGCCCGCGCCCAGGGGATCATCTTCAAGCTGCAGCCGGTCCTCAACACCTTCTTCGACAAGGTCCTGGTCATGGCCGAGGAGAAAAAGGTCCGGCAGAACCGGATAGGGCTGCTGCAGTCGATCGCCAAGATGCTGCTGGGGATCGCCGATTATTCCCAGATCGTGGTCGAAGGGGAGAAGACGGCGAAGTCGAAGGCCAGCCGATAGGCCGGCCGGTCAGGCGCCCGGCCCGCCGCCCTCGGCCGGGCCCACCGGGTCCGCCAAGTCCACGAACTTCGTTTCGAGAGCGACGATCCGGGTCAGCGTCTGCGGCACGTTGTGTCCCTTCTCGAGGCCGTAAGGACTGAACTGGACGCCGGCCTGGTACTTGTAGCTCTTTCCGGCGTTGAAGGTGGACCATCGGACCCGGCCCCGGATGTCGAGCGGGACCCGCTCCCCGGGGACGGTGAGCTGGATGAAGAGCCGCGACTTGAATTTCAGGGGCTTCTGCGTCAGGAAACGAACGCCGCCCCGGCTGAGGTCGAGGACCGGGCAGAATTCCTCGTCCGACTTCGCCCTGGCGGCGAAGAGACCTTCTTTTTTATAGGAGACGGTCGCGCCGGGGATGGTAAACCGCTGGCAGACTCGCCTTTCGATGACCTTTTCGCCCATCTGGGTCCTCCGCTGTCTTAGGCCGTTCCGGCGGCCCCTCGGCCGGAGGCTGTCCGGGTGACGCCTCCCCCGTGACGGCAGATTAGCAGAGGCCCGGCCCCGAAGTCAAATCCGCGGCTATTTTCTGAGGATGAAACCCCTGGCGCCGGGCAGCGAAATGGAGGCCCGAGCCGAGACGGACTGCCCGCCCGAAGCGGTCCGTGAGTAGGCAAAGGATAGGACGCTGACCTTCTGATAGGACGGCGGCAGGGGCTTGGGCGGCTTCTTGGCCACCAGGTCCTTGATGGCTTTGTACGCCAGGGCCAGGGCGC
This sequence comes from uncultured Eubacteriales bacterium, assembly GCA_964541055.1. Lineage (GTDB taxonomy): Bacteria > Acidobacteriota > Aminicenantia > Aminicenantales > Saccharicenantaceae > RBG-16-66-30. Next base: position 1,892 of record CAZIQR010000008.1, on the reverse strand, counting down.
CCAGGACGTCGACGCCTCCCATTGTCATGGGATCGCGATTCGGCGGCGGCATGTAGGGCTTCTGACCCTGCATCAAGGGGCCGCCGAGGGGAAAGGTGAAGGCCGCCCGCCGCGGGGCGATCTTGCGGCTCTTGAGAACGAGTTTGCCGTCGATGTAGACGGAGATCTCGCCCTCCTCGATGGGCTTGGCCGGGAGCGTCGACGGCGGCGCGAAACGGTCCTCGGCCGGCGGGGCCGGGGACGTCGTCGCGAGGTCGGCGATATCGACCTGGATCCGGATCGGCCGGCGGACGATGAGATCGCCGGATTTGAGATCGAGCGTGAACTCGTAGATGTCCGAGCGCGTGAAGAGGCCGCTGAGCGGAATGGTCAGGATGTGAAAGCCCTTGGTCCAGAGCCCGCCTTCGAGGATATAGGGCCCCAGTGACACCCGGTAGAAGGCCTCGTTCAAGACCTCAAGACCGACGTCGACCGAGGCCGGCAGGCCCGTGGCCGGGGTCCGCGAGTAGGCGAGCAGGTTGGTGTCGTGGACGAGAGGGTAGGCGCGCTCCCAGACGGCCCAGAAGGACAAGAGCCCGCGCAGGGCATATTCCTCGAGGAAGCCGAAATCGGGATAGTTATCGAGGTAGGCTTCGAGATAATCCGAGACGAGGCGGCCCTCGGTCTCTTTGTCGCCGAGCTTGGAAGCCAGGAAGGGGAGGATGAACCCGGCCGTCTGCTTGTCGTTCGATTCGAGCTTCTTGGCCTCTTCGACCAGGAAGTCGTAGGCGGCCCGGTAGTCGGGGTTGCGGCCGAGGCGGGCGTTGAGCTCCGTCCTCCAATCGGCCCAGGCCGTGGCGCTGACGGCGAGAGCCAACAGAAGACCGGCCGCCAGCTTTCTAATCATTGTAGACGAACTCGAAGTGGATCTCGAGAAGGTCGCCGGGAAAGTCTGCCGGAAGAGGGGGGAAGGGAAGCGATAGCCTGAGGGCGTCCAAGGCGGCCCGGTCGAGCGCCTCGAGGCTGGTGCCCTCGATGATCTCGATCGAATCGAGCTCGCCGGTTTTTTTAATGACGACGTTCATGCTGATCCTGGCGGGTTCGGGCACCTCCGGGACGGAGGGCAGCGTCCAATTGAGCTGGAGCCGGTCGATGACCTTTGTCGCCCATGGCAGCAGATCGTAGCCTTTTAAAGGAATGGACATTCCGACCCGCTGACCTCCGCCGCCACCGCCGCCGGGCCCGCGGCCGCTGCCGCCGCGCCCGGACCCGTAGCCGTACCCGCCGACGCCGCCCGCATAGGCGCCCCGGCTGTATTTCGCGAAGTCGGGGAGGGGCGCGCCGGCGCCGATGCCGGGCGGCCCGGGTGGCGTTCCCGGAGGGGCGAGCGGCAGTGTCAGGTCGGACTTGCCGTGAACACGGATCGATTGCTGGAACTTCGAGGACAGCGAGGGGATGGCCGAGCCCGAGCCCGGGGGCGGGATGGCGCCGCCGCCCGCCGGTTGGACGGGCTCTCCGGCCGCGGCGGCCGGCCCGGGTTCGGGCTCGGCCGGCTCGGGCTTGGGAGCGGGACGGGCGGGCCCGGCCGGACCGGGTCCTCTGCCGGGGACCTCGGCTAGGTTGAGGCCGCCGACGATCTTCGGGATCGCGACCTTGAGCGGCGGAACGAGAACGACCTGCCGGACCTCTTCCCTGGCGAACGGCAGGATCTTGACCGTGATCCGGCCGAAGACGATGGCCAGGGCCAGGGCCGCATGGAAAAGAAGGGTGACGGCCAGGCCGATGACCCGGTCGCGCCGCTGCGGCCTTTCCTTTTTCGGGCGTAAGAGAGAATCCTCGAACATGGGCACAAAAATCCTGGCTGTCTATTATATTACAATCCCTTTCGGGGCCGAAGCGTTACAGACGTCGCT